>NZ_CP021081.1:689583-1019166 GCF_003444775.1 Deinococcus ficus
CCGCCCGGACGACCGCCCGGCCCTGCTGCACGCCCTGCGCTCCGCCCTGCTGGTCGTCGCCCCGGCCCTCAGCATCCGCCTGGACGCCCCCGATCCCGGCTACGCGGCCCTCGGCACCCGCGACCACAGCGGCCTCCTCAGCGACCTGCTGGACTTCCCGGTCCTGACCGGCCCCGTCTGGGTCGCCCTGCACGGGCACGACACCAGCGCCCTGGCCGCGGCGCTGAACGCCGTGCCCCCCCGGCCCGCCCGCCTCACCTGGCTGCCCCGCCTGCGGGACCAGGACGGCCGCACCGCCGCCGACCTCACCGGCCTGCACGCCGCCGCCACCCGCGGCGACGACCAGGACACCGACCGCGCCCTGCGCCGCCTGAACCTCCTGCACGCCCTGATTCTGGGCTTCGGCGGCGTGCCCCTGCTCAGCATGGGCGACGAGATGGCCCTCACCGAAGCGCACATGGACTGGACCCAGGCCGAAGCCGCCCGCGACGACATCCTCACCCCCTCCGGCCGCGCCTACGCCTGGACGCAGCGCATGGTCCAGGCCCGCGCCGCGACCCCCCACCTGCACGCGGGCGCCGGTACCCGCGCCGCCCCCAGCCCGGACGCCCGCGTGCTGCTGCTGCGCCGCGACACCCCGCACGGCCCCATGCTCGGCGTGTACAACTTCAGCCCCGACCGCATCCCCCTGAACCCCGCCACGCTGCGCGAGCACCTGGGCGACCGCGCCGAGGACCGCCTGAACGGCGGCACCCTGGGCTTCACCCGCCCCGTGAACCTCGACCCCTACGCCGCCCTGTGGCTCACCCAGCCCTGACCGGGTAGGCCAGGTGGCGGAGGACCACCGTTTTTCACGTACCCTCGGGCAAATGTGACCGCACGTCCCACTGCGCAACCCCGGAACAGACCGTTCCGGGGCGGTCACCTGGAGGTCCCATGAACCACAACCACATGACCTGCCCCCCATCCGCCCGCCTCCCGGTCACCGGTCCCTGCCCGGTGACCCGCCCCACGAGGTCACCCCTTGAACCACGAATTCACCGTCCGGCCCGCCACCCTCGCCACTCTCCCTGACGTGCACGCCCTGCTGCCCGACCCGCAGGACCGTGAACGCCGCACCGCCGACACCCGCCAGCGCATCGAGGACGGCAGGCTCAGCCCGGAGCAATTCCTGATCCTCCGCACCGACCGTGGGGTGGAGGGCGTGGCCCTGATCAGCCATGCGCCGTATTTCCCCGCCTTTCCCCAGGTTCGCCCGGACACGACGGATACGGCCCTCAGCGGCTTTCTCACTGAGCTGTACGCCCGCACCCCGCCCGGGAAAACGCTGGTCCTGCAGGACGACCGCTTTCCCCTCCGGGCCGAACTGGCGCAGGCCGCAGGCTGGCAGCCGGACGGCGCAGGGGCGCACGTCATGTACCAGACGGACCTGACCGCCCGCCCGTACAGCCAGGACCCGCACATCACGGAGTACCCGCACGGCACCGAATGGCCCCAGGCGGTCCGCGACCTGATGACCCGCCTGGGCCGGGCCGACTGGGAATCCTCGGAAGGCTGGACCCTGGTCAGCGTGCCGGATGACGCCGGCCACCCTGCGGGGCTGGCCGCGTCCGGCCCAGGCGGGCGTCCCGGGGAGATCAGCGTGAACATGCTCGGCGTCCGGCCCGACCAGCGCGGCCGGGGGCTGGGGCGGCGCCTGGAGGAACACCTGTTTGCCCGCGCCCTTCCCGCGTTCACGCGCCATGCGGGCGGCACGGACGCCAGCAACCATCCCATGCGCCGGATTCTGGAAGGCCTGGGTAGTCAGCTCGTCGCCACGCAGCTGTACTTCACGCGACCTTGACCCTGGCTCGTCGGGTCGCGTAAACTCTTTTCTTGGTCAAGTGGGACCGGGCAACCAACGGCCTTGAGCATGCAGGCGGCCCGATACCCCAGACAGAAGCCCCCAGACCGGGGTGCGACTGGACTACGAAGGAGGGCCTCATGCCCAAGATGAAGACGCACAAGATGGCCAAGCGCCGCGTGAAGATCACCGGCACCGGCAAGGTCATGGCGTTCAAGAGTGGCAAGCGCCACCAGAACACCGGCAAGAGCGGCGACGAGATTCGCGGCAAAGGCAAGGGCTTCGTGCTCGCCAAGAGCGAGTGGGCCCGCATGAAGCTCATGCTCCCGAGGGGGAAATAAACCATGCCGCGCGCCAAGACTGGGATCATCCGCCGCCGCCGCCACAACAAGGTGCTCAAGCGCGCCAAGGGCTTCCGCGGCAGCCGCAGCAAGCAGTACCGCAACGCCTTCCAGACGCTGCTGAACGCCGCGACGTACGAGTACCGCGATCGCCGCAACAAGAAGCGTGACTTCCGCCGCCTGTGGATCCAGCGCATCAACGCCGGCGCCCGCCTGCACGGCATGAGCTACAGCACGTTCATCGGCGGCCTGAAGAAGGCCGGCGTGGACCTGAACCGCAAGGTGCTGGCCGACATCGCCGCGCGTGAACCCGAGGCCTTCAAGGCCCTCGTGGACGCCGCCAAGAACGGCAAGTAACCCCCGGGCTCACGCCCACCGAACCGCCCCCACGTGGGGCGGTTTTTGTTGGACATGGAGATGGGGCCGGGGCAGCGGGTAGAGACCTGTTGCCGTGGGACACCAGGAAAAAGGACCGCCCGGGCAGCGGGGCGGTCCTTCTGCTGGCGGAAGCTCAGGGTTCGAAGGTGTCTTGGAAGGCGTAACGGTCGCCGCGCACCCAGTAGTTCACGTAACTGGCGCGGGTCTGACCGCTGTACGTGGTGCGGCGCAGCAGGAAGGCGGCGGTGCCGACCGGGACGCGCAGCAGGTCAGCTTCCTCCTGACGGAGGTTCACGGCTTCCAGGTTCTGCTCCACGCGGGCGAGCGGCACGCCGAGAGCGACCATCGTCTCGTGGATGCTTTCGGCGCTGAGGTTGTGGTCCAGTAGGCTGGGGACCAGCGCGGCGTTGATGTAGCGCTTCTCGATGACCAGGGCCTCGTCGCCGGCGGTGCGCAGGCGGTGCACGAAGATCACCGGGTCGCCCGGCTGGATCTGCAGGACCACAGCGATTTCGGGGGTGGCTTCGATCTGCATGGCGCGCAGCACGGTGGTGCGGTGGTCGGGGTGGCGGGCCCATTCCTTGAAGGGCCGCACGCGGAACATGCCCTGCCGGAAGCGTTTGCCAGTGGGGAAGGTGCCGGCGCCCTGCACGCGGTACACGTAGCCTTCGCGTTCGAGTTCGTCGATGGCGCGGCGGGCGGTCATGCGGGAGACCTCGAATTCGCGGGCCAGTTGCGGTTCACTGGGCAGCGGCAGACCTTCCGTGTAGTGGCCGCCCAGCAGGCGGTCTTTCAGGGTGGTCTTGATGAGCGGGTACTTCGCCATGTTCCCTCCAGGTCAGGCCATGAATCGCGCGGAACCGGGTGGCGCGCCTGGGCACGCCTTGATCTGCCGTTCATCTTAGGCGTGTGTGACGCCGGGCACAACCACTGGACGGGCTGTCACGGCAGCGGGAACGCGGGTGGCCTCAGCCGCCGATGTGCGACATCTCGACTTTCGGGCGGGCGCGGGTGGCCTCGCCGCGCTCCTCGCTGTAACGGTCCCGCCGGCCGCTCCACACGCGCGTGAGCAGTGTGCGCAGGTCCTCGTCGGTCGCGCCGGCGCGCAGGGGCGCACGCAGGTCGGTGCCGGCGCCGGAGAACAGACAGGTGTACAGCACGCCCACCGCCGACACCCGCGCGCGCGTGCAGTCCCCGCAGAAGGGGGCCGTGACCGAGGAGATCATCCCCACCTCATGCCCGGCGCCGTCCGTGTACCGCGCGGCGACCTCGCCCGGGTGGGCCGGGTCCAGCGGCCGGAATTCCGTGCCCTGGCCGTCCGCGCTCAGGCGCGCCAGCACCTCTCGGGAGGGGACCACGCTGTCCAGGTTCCAGCCGTTGTGGTTGCCCACGTCCATGAACTCGATGAAGCGCACCACGGCCCTGTCCCGAAGCGCCAGCCAGAACTCGCGCAGGCCGGTGTCGTTCACGCCGCGCTGCACGACCGTGTTCAGCTTCACCCGCATCCCCGCCTGAAGGGCAGCGTCGATGCCGTCCAGCACCTTCTCCGGCGACACCCCCAGACCGTTCATGCGGCCGAACACCTCCGGGTCCAGGCTGTCCAGGCTGACGGTGACGCGCCGCAGGCCGGCCGCCGCGAGGTCGCGGCTCAGGCGGGGCAGCAGCAGGCCGTTGGTGGTCAGGGCGACGTCCTCCACCCCCGGAATCGCCGTGAGACGGCCGATGAGTTCGGGCAGGTCGCGGCGCAGCGTGGGTTCCCCGCCGGTGATGCGCAGCTTGCGCACGCCCAGGCTCACGAACGCGCGGGAGAGGCGCTCGATCTCCTCGAAGCTCAGCACTTCGCTGCGCGGCAGGAAGGCGTAGTCGGAGCCGAACACCTCGGCGGGCATGCAGTACGTGCAGCGCAGGTTGCAGCGGTCCGTGACACTGATCCGCAGGTCGCGGAGTGGTCGGCCCAGCTGGTCCAGGAGCATTCGCACAGCATAGCCATCCTGCGGCGGCCCGCAGAGACAAGGGTCCCTATTTGGGTTTGCTGGTGCCTGAATCGGGCGGCCCTGTCTGAAGCGAGGTATCTAGACATTTGAATCCCCGCATCCTTTCTCCCCCTTTCTTGTCTAGACGGATGGTAGACCGGATTCTGTTACTGCCCGGCGGACCTCTTGCCAGCCCGCGCGGCCAGCCCCTACCCTGCACGTGACCACAAAGCACAAGGATTGCTGCAGGCCCGCGTGTTTCCCGCAGGACGACACCCGCCTCACTGGACGCGCCGTTCAGTGCCCTCCCGGCCCACCCGGCCGCTCCCCAGGAGGTCCACCATGACAGCCCACTCCCCCACCCGGAACGCGGCCTACGCACGCCTGATCGCCGCCCGGAACAGCTTCACCGTCACCATGACGGTCACGTTCCTGGCGCTGTACCTGCTGCTGCCGCTGCTCGCCGGGTACAACCGCCCCCTGATGGCCACCAAGGTCATGGGCAACATCACCTTCGGGTACGTGCTTGCGTTCCTGGAATTCATCATGGGCTGGGCCATGGCCTGGATCTACGTCGTGAAGGCCCGCGAATTCGACCGGCTGGCCGAGGAGGCCCGCGCGTGACCTTCCTGCTCGCTGCGATCATCGTTGCCATCACCCTGGGCGTCACCTTCTGGGCCAGCAAACGCAACACCAGCGCCAGCGACTTCTACGTCGCGGGCGGCAAGATCAGCGCCACGCAGAACGGCATCGCCATCGCCGGGGACTACATGAGCGCCGCGTCCTTCCTGGGCATCACCGGCCTGATCGCCCTGAACGGCTACGACGGCTTCATGTACTCGGTCGGGTGGTTCATCGCGTACCTCACGGTGCTGTTCATCGTGGCCGAACCCCTGCGCAACCTGGGCAAGTACACCCTGGCCGACATGCTCGTGTACCGCCTGAAAGACCCCCGCGTGCGCTTCTACGCGGCCTTTTCCACCATCACCATCAGCACCTTCTACATGATCGCGCAGGTGGTCGGCGCCGGCAGCCTGATCAGCCTGCTGTCCGGCAACGCCATCCGTCCCGAACTCGCCATTCCGCTGGTGGGCGTGCTGATGATCGTGTACGTCGTGATCGGCGGGATGCTCGCCACCACCTGGGTGCAGATCATCAAGGCCATGCTGCTGATGTTCGCCACCATCGTCATGACCGTCCTGATCCTCGCCCGGTTCGGGTTCTCGTTCAGCAACCTGCTCGGGCAGGTCGAGGCGAGAAACGGCGCGGAATTCCTCGGCAGCGGCGTGAAGTACACCAAACCCCTGGAACTGATCAGCCTGTGCCTGGCGCTGGTGCTCGGCACCGCCGGCCTGCCGCACATCCTGGTGCGCTTCTTCACCGTGCCCACCGCGCAGGACGCCCGCAAGAGCGTCGTGTGGGCCATGGTCCTGATCGGTGCGTTCTACGTCATGACGGCGTTCATGGGCAACGCCGCCAACGTCCTGCTCGGTAAGGAGGCCATCACCGAGGCGAACGCCGCCGGCAACATGGCCGCGCCCATGCTCGCCCAGGCCCTCGGGGGCGGCGCCGGCACCGTCGGCGGGGAGTTCGGGCTGGCGTTCGTGACGGCCGTGGCCTTCGCAACCATCCTGGCGGTCGTCGCGGGGCTCACCATCAGCGCCAGCACCAGCTTCACGCACGACATCTACAACGGCGTCCTGAAAGGCGGGCAGGCCAGCGAAACGCAGCAGTTCAAGGTGGCGCGCATGGCGACCGTCGCCGTGGGCATCGCCGCGATCCTGCTGGGCCTGCTCGCCAAGAACCAGAACGTGGCGTTCCTGGTCGCGCTGGCCTTCGCCATCGCCGCCAGCGCCAACCTGCCCGTGATCCTGTACACGCTGTTCTGGCGGCGCTTCAACGCCAACGGCGCCATCTGGGGCATCGTGGGCGGCCTGGCCGTCACGCTGGCCCTGATCGCCGTGAGCCCCAACATCATGGGCGTGGACCCCCCGGAGAAGACCACCGGCCGCCACCCCATCCAGGCCCCGGCGATCTTCCCGCTGGAGAACCCCGGCATCGTCAGCATTCCCGCAGGCTTCGCGCTGGCCGCCCTGGGCGCCCTGATCGGCCGCCGCCGCGAGGACGACGACCGCGCCTTCGAGGAGATGCAGTACCGCGCCTACACCGGCGCCGGCGTGGACGGCAGCGTCGCCGCGCACGACTGAACCCCGCCACCCACCCGCGGCCCCCGGTCACCGGGGGCCGCGGCCCTGTTCAGAACAGGCCGAACAGCCCGCTCCGGAAGCCGCTCAGGTGCGTCAGGTCCCGCACGGTGCGCACCCGGCCCCGCGCCTCCAGTTCGTGCGCCAGCACCAGGAACACCTGCGCCGTGATCAGCGCGTCCGCCAGGGCGTCGTGCTCGCCGTACACCGGCACGCCCAGCCGAGCGGCCAGGGCGCTCAGGGTGTACTCGTCGCGCCGGGCGGTCTGCGTGGTGCGGCCGTCCAGCGCCAGGGCCAGCATCAGCGTGTCCACCGTCGCGGCCGGCCGCACGCCCCAGCGTTTCAGGAACCCCAGTTCCAGCGCGGCGTAATGCGCGACCAGCACCCGGCCGGTCAGGGCGGCGGCCAGCGCGCCCCGCAGGTCCGCTGTCGCCGGCGCCGCCTGCAGCAGGTCATGGCTCAGGCCGTGAATGGCGACCGCCTCGTCCCGGAAGGGCCGGGTGGGCCGCACCCACTGCGCGAACGCGCCGTGCAGGTCCAGCGTGTCGCCGTGCAGCGGGACCAGCCCCACCTGCACCACCTCGTCCCGGGCGGGGTTCATGCCGGTCGCCTCGAAATCCAGGGCGGTGAACGGCGCGGCCCGCCAGGGCACGTTCAGGTTCACGCAGCCCGCCCGGACGCGGACGCCCTCACAGGGGCCCGCCGGTCTGGGCGGCCAGGGTGGCCTGCACCCGGCCGATCAGCTTGAACACCTCCCGCAGGTGCACCTCCTGCGGCCCGCCCAGGTCGGCGAGCGGCACGCGGTTGCCGGGCGTCTCCCCGCGCTCCAGCTGCGCGGTCTGGTGCGCGAGGCGCAGGTCCAGCAGGTACGCGTAGGCGCCCAGCAGGTCCGCGCGGGTGTCCGGGTGCAGGAATCCCGCGCCGCTGCCCGGGCCGAGGCGCACGAAGGTGCTCGCCCCGGCCTCCCCGGCGTGCAGCGCCTGAAGCCGCGCCAGGTCGATGATTCGTGCCAGGCCCTGCACCTTGAGGTCCAGCGCGTGGTCCTGCCCGGTGTGCAGGCGCCCCAGGAAGCCCAGCGGGGGCCGCTGGCTCACCGCGAGGCGCGTGAGGTGGTCCATGAATGCCGGCTCATGGCGCGCCGACAGGCGCACGCGCAGGCCCTCGCTGACGTCCAGGTCCCCGGCCACCACCCGCGGATCGAAGTAGATGGTCACGTTCAGCAGCGCCTGCGGGTCCGGCACCCGGAACCACGCCCGCAGCTGCGCGGCGTACTCCTCACGGGTCCACAGGTGGTTCGAGGCCAGCACCCCGCCGTCGCACGGGGGCAGGCCCGCGTGGGCGAGCAGCGCCTCCACGCCCCGCGCCAGGGCCTGGAAGTACGGGCGGTGCTCGGGGGACTGAATCAGCAGGTGGTGGTCCTGGTCCGGGTTCAGGCCGCTCTCGCGCCGCGCCAGGCTGCCCAGCAGCACCCACGCGAAGGGCCCGGGCGCCGCGCCCCACTCGCCGCGCAGCTCCGCCTGCGTGAGCTCCAGGGCGCGGCGGTACAGGGCGTCGTAGGCGTAGCTGACCTGCCGGGCGATCGCCTCGGCCTTCTGTCCGCTGCGATACAGGTGCGACGCCCGCGCTGGCAGGCTCCGCGCGAGCCGCACGAGCGTCCCGGCGTCCGGGGCGTCCAGCAGGTCCGGGACCACGAACCCCAGCCCGCGCGTCTGCAGCCGCAGCAGGTCGGCGGTGCCGAGCATGCCCACCAGTTCCGCGCCGCGCACCAGCGGCAGGTGCCGGACGTTGTGCCGGAACATCAGGTTCAGCGCCGACACCGCCGTGATGTCCTCCGGGGCGGTGCGGGCCGGCGCGCTCATCACCTCGCGCACCGGGGTGGTGGGCGGCAGGCCGCCGGCCAGCACGCGGTTGCGCAGGTCCTTGTCGGTGATGATCCCGTACTGCCCCGGCCCGTGCGTGTCCTGAAGGTCCACCATCAGGCTGCTGACGCGCCGGTCGCGCATGCGCGTGGCGGCCTCCTGCACGCTGGCGTCCGGCGGGACCAGGACGGGCGGCTGCATGATCTCGCTGACCGGCACGCGGCTCAGGTCCGCGCCGGTGTCGGCGCCCAGGTCCGGGGCGCTCAGGCGCTCCGAGAGCTGCGCGCTGAGGAACGCGTGCAGGGCAGGGTGGTTCAGCCACTCGCCGGCCCGCTCCGGGGGCAGCACGTACAGCCAGGCGTCGGTGGTGGCCTGCGCCGTGCCGACCCGCACGCCGCCGCCCAGGGTGTCGCCCTGCGCGTAATGCTCGCCGTTCAGGTCCACCGCGCCGCGCCGGATCACGAACAGCCCGCCGGTCACGTCAAAGGCGCTGCCGCGGGGGCGGTACACGACCTGCAGGGCGCGCACCAGGCGGTCCAGGGTGGGGGTGTCCAGGGTGCGGAAGGGCGGGTAGCGTTTCAGGAAGCGTTCGTGGTCGTGCAGGCCGACCTGGGCGGCAGGACCGAGCATCGCGGGAACCTCCGGGGCAGGGGAGAGGGTGGGTGCAGCCTAGCCTGCCGGCGCACCCATAAGCAGACGTCTAGCCCACCCGGCCCGGGCGAGTGCGGTCCACACGGGAAAAAACTTTGACCCGAGTTCAGTACCCCGCTGGTGACGACAGCCGTGGGCAGAGGCACAGGCGTAAACTTTCAGCCTACACCTGACGCCCTTCCGGCCCGCCTGCCCCGCGCAGGCCGGCCCGCCGTTCCCAGCTTTGCCCCGCCGCCCCGGCACCCGCCCCCACCGGAGGACCCCATGGCGCAGACGCCCCAGCAGCCCAAACCCACCACCGCCCAGGACCACATCGACGCGATGCTGCACGAGAACCGCGTCATTCCGCCCAGCGACGCGTTCCGGGCCCGCGCCAAGGTCAGCCGCGAGGACTACGAGCGGATGTACCGCCAGAGCCTGGACGACCCGGACGGCTTCTGGTCCGGCGTGGCCGGCGAACTGCACTGGATGAAGGACTGGGATCAGGTGCTGGACTGGCAACTCCCCCACGCGCAGTGGTTCGTGGGCGGCCAGACGAACGTGGCCTACAACGCCCTGGACCGCAACGTGCAGCGCGGCTACGGCGACAAACGCGCCATCGTGTGGGAAGGCGAGGACGGCGAGGTCCGCACGTACACATACGCCGAACTGCTGCGCGAGGTGTGCAAGGCCGCCAACGCCCTGGAGGAACTCGGCGTGGTGGCCGGCGACCGCGTCACCCTGTACCTCCCGCTGATTCCCGAGGCGGCCATCGCCATGCTCGCCTGCGCCCGCATCGGCGCGGCCCACAGCGTGGTGTTCGGGGGCTTTTCCGTGGCCGCGCTGGCCGACCGCATCAACAACGCGCAGAGCAAACTGCTCATCACCGCCGACGCCGGGTACCGCCGCGGCAAACCCGTGACCCTGAAGGTGAACGCCGACGAGGCCGCCAAACTCGCCCCCAGCCTGGAAAAGATCCTGGTCGTGAAACGCACCGGCACGCCCGTGGACTGGTGGACCGAGGGCCGCGACCTGTGGTGGCACGACGTCGTGGACCGCCAGAGTGACCAGCACGAGGCCGCCGCGCTGGACAGCGAGCAGCCGCTGTTCCTGCTGTACACCTCCGGCAGCACCGGCACGCCCAAAGGCGTGGTGCACACCACCGGCGGGTACATGGTGGGCACCTACCTCACCACCAAGACCGTGTTCGACCTGCAGGACGACGACGTGTACTGGTGCACCGCCGACGTCGGCTGGGTCACCGGGCACAGCTACAGCGTGTACGGCCCGCTGCTGAACGCCGCCACCGTCGTCATGTACGAGGGCGCGCCCAACCACCCGGACTGGGGCCGCTTCTGGGACATCATCCAGCGGCACAAGGTCACCATCCTGTACACCGCGCCCACCGCCATCCGCGCGTTCATGCAGCACGGCGAGGAGATCCCCGGCCGCTACGACCTGAGCAGCCTGCGCCTGCTGGGGTCGGTCGGCGAACCCATCAACCCGGAAGCGTGGATGTGGTACTGGCGCGTGATCGGCGGGGAACGCTGCCCGGTCGTGGACACCTGGTGGCAGACCGAGACCGGCTCGATCATGCTCACCACCCTGCCCGGCGCGCACCCCAGCAAACCCGGCAGCGCGGGCGTGCCCATGTTCGGCATCGAACCCACCCTGATGACCCACGAGGGCGACGAACTCGGGCCCGGCGACGGCGGCCTGCTGGTCATCAAGCGGCCCTGGCCCAGCATGCTGCGCACCGTGTACGGCGACGACGAACGCTACCGCAAGAGCTACTGGGGCGAGATCGGCGGCGTGTACTTCGCCGGCGACGGCGCCCGCCGCGACAGCGACGGCTACTACACCATCGTCGGCCGCGTGGACGACGTCCTGAACGTCAGCGGGCACCGCCTGGGCACCATGGAGATCGAGTCCGCCCTGGTCTCCCACCCGGACGTGTCCGAGGCCGCGGTGGTGGGCCGCCCCGACCCCGTGAAGGGCGAGGCGGTCGTGGCCTTCGTGCTGCTCCAGGACGGCCACAGCGCCGACCCCGCCGACCTGCGCCGCCACGTCTCCCGCGAGATCGGCGCGCTGGCCCGCCCGGACGCCATCATCATCGCCGAGGCGCTGCCCAAGACCCGCAGCGGCAAGATCATGCGCCGCTTCCTGCGCCAGATCGCCGCCGGGAACGAGATCACCGGCGACACCAGCACGCTGGAAGACCCGGCCGTGCTGGACAAACTGGCCTCCACCCCCGCCGTGTAACGCGCCGCCCGCTGCCCGGGAACGCTACGCTGTGCGGATGCGCCTGCGCCGCGCCCTGCCCTGGACCCTCGCCTGGCTGCTGCTGGCCGCGCTGGGCGCCGCCGCCCTGATCCTGGACCGGCGCCAGACCCTCCAGGCAGCCTTCGACCTGGACACCCGCATCCTGCACCGCGTGCTGTCGCAGCGCATGGAGCAGCAGGAGGCCGTGCTGAACGCCGTGACGGCCCTGGCCGCGCAGGGCGTGACCGATGCCACCCTCGCCGGGTACGTGCAGGCCCTCACCCGCCCGTACCCGCAGATCACCGGCGTGCAGCTCTGCCTGCCGGCCGGGACCTGCCGCACGCTGCTCGCCCCGCCTGCCGGGCTGCCGGACCTCCCGGACGCGCCCGGGGGCGGCCCGCGGCTGCTGTGGCCCCCGGCCGGCCCGCAATACGCCCTGACCCGTGAAGGTGTGCGCGTGTGGGTGGACGCCGGGCGGCTCCTCCCGGCGCGGGACCGGCCCGCCACGCCGATCCGCGTGACCCTGGACCGCCCCGCGGCGGCCGGGGGCGCCCGGCTGGTCACCTTCGGCGCGCCGCCCGGCCCGGCCGCCCTGGCCCTGCGGGCCGCGAAGACGCTCGGCACGGCCCTGCAGCCCTTCCCAATCCGCTTCGAACGGACCTACGGCGCGGGCGCGCTGCCGTGGGCGGCGCTGCTCGTGTGGTGGACGTTGACCGGGCTGCTGCTCGCGGCCCTGGCGCGGCTGTGGTCGGCCCGCCGCGAGGCCGCCCGCGCCCTGGACGACGAGCGCGCCCGCGCGCAGGGCATCGTGCAGGCCAGCACCGACGGCATCGTCCTGACCGACCCGGACGGGCGGGTGGTGCACGCCAACCCCGCCGCGCACGGCATCCTGGGTTCCCTGGCGCTCGGGGAGCACCTGCCGGGCCGGGCGGCCTTCCAGGCCACGCTGTCTCAGGCCCCACTGGATACGGGCGCCTTCTGGCAGGCCACCGAAGCCCGCGCCCTGCCCGCCGGCACCGCCCTGCACCGCGACGGGCACGCGGTGCTCGTGGAAGGCAGCCTCGCGCCGTTGCGCGGCCCGCACGGGCGGCTGCTGGGCCGGGTCCTCACCGTGCGCGAGGTGGGGCCCCTGCAGCAGCGCATGCTGGCCCAGCTCGACGAGGGCGAACGCCGCGTGCGGGAACACGAGACCATGCTCGCCCACGCCGGTCGCCTGTCCACCCTGGGCGAGATGAGCGCCGGGCTGGCCCACGAACTCAACCAGCCGCTCACCGCCCTGCTCAGCTACGGGCAGGCGGCCCGGCGCCTGCTGGACGACGAGGACCCGGATCTGCCCCGCGCGGGGCAGGCGCTGGACGGCATGCTGGCGCAGGCGCGGCGGGCGGCGGACATCATCGCCCGGCTGCGCACCCTGGTGCGGCGCGAACCCGTCCGGCGGCAGCGCGTGGACCTCCCGCAGGCCGTGCAGAACGTCCTGACGTTGTGCCGTGCCGACCTCACGGCCCTGGACGTGACCGTGCAGGCCACGCTCCCCCCGGGCGCCGCCGTGCACGCCGACCCGGTGCAGGTCGAACAGATTGTGCTGAACCTGATCCGCAACGCCCTGGACGCCATGCACGGCACGCCGCCCGGGGAGCGGCGCCTCACGCTGACCCTCCGGCCTGAAGGCCCGGACTGGCAGCTCACCGTGCAGGACACCGGCCCCGGCCTGGACGACGCGGCCCGCGCCGCCCTGTTCCAGCCGTTCCAGACCACCAAATCCGGCGGGCTGGGCCTGGGCCTCACCCTCTCCCAGACGCTCGCGCAGGGCCTGGGCGGGCACCTCAGCGGCGGCGCCCCCCCAGCCGGCGAGACGCGGGGCGCGGCCTTCACCCTCACCCTGCCCGCCTGGACCGCCCCGGACCCCGAAGGAGCCCCCACGCCATGACCCCCGACCGCCGCGAACCCACCGTGTACCTCGTGGACGACGACGCTGCCGTGCGCGACGCGCTGGCGTTCCTGCTCGGCACCGTCGGCCTGCACGTCCGCGCCTTCCCGGACGGCCCGGCGCTCCTGCACGGCCTGGACCCAGGTGACCTGGGCTGCCTGCTGCTGGACATCCGCATGCCGCACGTGAGCGGCCTGCAGCTTCAGGCGGAACTGCGCGCCCGGGGCGTGGACCTGCCGGTCGTGATCATGACCGGGCACGGCAACGTGGACCTGTGCCGCCGCGCCTTCCAGCAGGGCGCCGTGGACTTCCTGGAAAAACCCATCGACGAGACCGCCCTGCTGGAAACCGTGCAGCGCGCCATTCACGCCCACCTGCGCCAGCGCGAGCGGCTGGCTGCCAGCGCCGACGCCCGCGCGCACCTCGCGCGGCTCACCGAGCGGGAACGTGAGGTCCTGCAGGGGCTCATGAACGGCCAGACCGGCAAGCAGAGCGCCCGGCAGCTCGGCATTAGCGTCCGCACCGTGGAAACCCACCGCGCCAGCATCTTCGAGAAGCTGGAGGTGGCGTCCCTGGCAGAACTGATGCGCACCTACCTGAACGTCACCGAACCGCCTGAAGGCCCGCCCGGCTGAGGCCCCCTCCGTAAAACTACGGAGGCCCCCCCGCAAACGCCCGAATGGCGCCCCGGCCCCCCGGCGCGCACCATACAGGCATGAAAAACCTTGCGCTGACCGCCGCCCTGATCGCCTCCACCACCCTCGCCCAGAGCACCCCCGCTCCCGTGCAGCTGGCCGGGTCGCCCACCGTGCAGGTCGCCACGCTGAGCCTGAAGACCGCCAGCGCCCTGGCCCTGCGCACCGTCGAGAACTGCGCCGCCGCCGGGTACAACGTGACCGCCACGGTCGTGGACCGCAGCGGCGTGACCCTGGCCGTCGCCCGCGCCGAGAACGCCGGGCCGCACACCGTGGACGCCAGCCTCCGCAAGGCGTACACCAGCGCCAGCGCCCGCAACCTCACCAGCGAGATGGCCAAGAGCCTCGCCACCACCCCCGCCCTGGCCGACATCCCCGGGTACCTGCTGCTGGCCGGCGGCGTGCCCGTCCGGGTGGGGAACGCCGTGGTCGGCGCGATCGGTGTGGGCGGAGCGCCCAGCGGCATGATCGACGAGAAGTGCGCCACCGACGCCATCAAGACCGTCCTGGGGGGCTGAGCCCCGCGCCCATGCCCGGCCTCCCCGCCCTCTTGCTGCTCGGCGGCCTGCTCCTCGGCGGGGGCAGGCCCACCGCGAGCCCCACCCCTTCCCCCGCACCCCGGACGACCCCCATGACCTCCCCCCTGAATGCCCAGCTGCTGACGGCCGCGCAGCACGGCCAGACCGCCCGCGTGACCGACCTGCTGCGCGCCGGCGCCAGCCCCGACGCGCGTGACGTGACCGGCCGCACCGCCCTGACCTGGGCGGCAGTGGGCGACCACGTGGGCGTGGCCCGCGCCCTGATCGCCGCCGGCGCCGACCCCGACCCGCAGGACCGCAACCGCAACAACGCCCTCCTGGTCACCGGGGAAACCGGAAGCGTGGCCATGCTGCGCGAGGTCCTGAAGGCCAGGCCCGAGCTGACGCGCACCAACCGCTTCGGCGGCACCGCCCTGATCCCCGCGGCGCATCGCGGGCACCTCGCGTACGTGCGCGAGCTCCTCTCCACCACCCGCATCGACGTGAACCACGTGAAT
Source organism: Deinococcus ficus (assembly GCF_003444775.1). NCBI lineage: Bacteria > Thermotogati > Deinococcota > Deinococci > Deinococcales > Deinococcaceae > Deinococcus > Deinococcus ficus. The sequence goes on from NZ_CP021081.1 coordinate 704,732, forward strand.
GACCTCGGCTGGACCGCGCTCCTGGAGGCCGTGATTCTCGGGGACGGCGGCCCCACCCACACCGAGATCGTGCGGGAACTGCTCGCGCACGGCGCGGACCGCCGCATCGCCGACCGGGACGGCGTCACGCCCCTGCAGCACGCCCGGCAGCGCGGGTACGCCGCGATGGTCCGGCTGCTCGCCCTCTAGGCCGGCCCGGGCTCCTGGGCCGGGTCCTCCAGCATGAAGTCGACGGTGAGGGTCACGCGCAGGGTCCGGGTGGCGCTGTACTCCACACCCACGTCCAGCGGCGGCCCGCCCGCGGCGCGCAGGGCATACATCCGCCCCTCCGGCTGGAATTCCATGGTCGCGCCCGGCAGCTCCCAGGTGTCGGACGCGCGGTGCACGCCTTTCACCCGCTGCCCGGCCGCCCCGGCGATCACGTCCGCCTTGCGGCGGGCTTTTCGCATGGCCTGCGCGGCCAGGGGCAGGCTGGCCTCGAACTCGTCGAACTGCCAGTCCAGCCGCGTGAGCCTCGTATTCCGGCCCGCCGCGACCGCGCCCAGCACCGCCGGCAACTGCTCCGGGGTGGCCTCCGCGCTCAGCTGAAATTCGGCCTTCTGGTTCTTCGCCAGCAGGCCGCTGCTGCTGGCGATCCGCACGCCCTGCACGTGAAGGCGGCCCGCCGGCACGCCCGCGGCCTGCAGGGCCTGCGCGAACTCCCGGACCTCCCGCGCCCGTTCCAGCGCGGCGTTGCCCATCACGAACGTCTCGCCCTCCACCGTCACGAACAGCGTCGCCGCGTGGGCCGTGACCTCCGCCTGATCCTCCACCGTGACACGCAAGAGCCCCATGCGGGGGAGTACGCGCCCCGGCCTAGCGGGGTTGCGCTTCCCGGCCCGCCACGGCCACCCCGGCCAGCCGGCGGGCTGCCTCGCGCAGCACCTCCGGCGGCTGCACCAGCGCGAAGCGCACGAAGCCCTCCCCGCGCTCCCCGAAGGCCCGCCCCGGGCTGACGGCCACGCCCGTCTCCTCGGCCGCCCGCACCGCGAACGCCACACTGTCCGTCAGCCCCGGCACCCGCGCCCAGGCGTACATGCTCGCCTGCGGCGTCTGCACCTCCCAGCCGAGCTCCCGCAGCGCCGGAACCAGCGCGTCCCGCCGCGCCTCGAACGCCGCGGCGCCCACCCGCCCCACCGCGTCCGGCAGGCCCAGCGCCAGCGCCGCCGCCCGCTGAATGCCCAGGTACGGATGGAAGTCCACCGCGCCCTTCACCCGCGCCAGCGCCGCGATCACCCCCGCGTCCCCGACCGCGAAGCCCACCCGGAACCCGCCCATGTGATGCGTCTTGCTCAGCGAGTGCAGCTCGATGACGCCGTCCAGCCCGGCCTCCAGCGCGGACGGCGCGCGGTACTCCCCGAAGGTCAGTTCCGCGTACGGGTGGTCGTGCACCAGCAGCACGCCCCGCGCCCGGCACCACGCCGCCGCCCGGTGGAAGAACGCCACGTCCGCCACCGCCGAGGTCGGGTTGTTCGGGTAGTTCAGCAGCAGCACCCGCGGCCGCATCCCCTCCGGCACCGCGTCCAGGTCCGGCAGGAAGCCGCGTTCCGGCAGCAGCGGCAGCGGCACAGCCTGCGCCCCCGCCACCGCCACCGCCCCCAGGTACGGGGGGTAACACGGGTCCGGGAGCAGCACCGCGTCCCCCGGGTCCGTCACGGCCAGCAGCAGGTGCGCCAGGCCCTCCTGCGCCCCGATCAGCGGCAGCACCTCCGACGCAGCGTCCACCGTCACCCCGAACCGGCGGCCCAGGTACGCCGCGGCCGCCTCCCGCAGCGGCGCCGTATGACTGAACAGCGGGTACCGGTACGTCCCCGGATCCCGCGTCGCGTCCCGCAAGGCCTCCAGCACCGCGTCCGGCGGGTTCAGGTCGCTGCTGCCGATGCTCAGGTCGATGACCTCCAGCCCCCGCGCCCGCGCGCGCGACTTCGCGGCGTCCATCAGGGAGAACACGCTGCCAGGAACCGCTGCCGCCCGCCGGGAAACCCACATGCCGTCCAGGGTAGAGCACCCGCCACCCCGAAAGACTGAGGTACGCTCAGGGGCATGAGCCGCGAGGCCACCCGATGACCACCCTGCGAGGCCAGCTGCTGACCGGCGACGCCCTCACGCCCGGCGAGGTCCGCTTCGGTCCCACCCTGACCCGCCTCACCCACGCCCCGGACGCCCCGGCCGACCTGCTGATCCTGCCCGGTTTCATCGACACGCACGTGCACGGCGGCGGCGGCGGGGACACCATGGACGGCCCTGAGGGCATCCGCACACTGGCGCGACTGCACGCCCGGCACGGCACCACCACGCTGCTGCCCACCACCATCACCAACCCCTGGGCGAACGTGATGGCCGCGCTGAGCGCCGTGAAGGACGTCATGGCGGGCGGCGTGCCCGGCGGCGCCGACATCGTCGGCGCGCACCTGGAAGGGCCCTTCATCAGCCCCGGCCGGCTGGGCGCGCAACCCCCGAACACCGCCCTGCCCACCCCGGACCTCGTGGCGCAGGTGCTCGCCCTGAACGTGGTCCGCGCCGTTACCATCGCCCCGGAGATCGAGGGCGCCCTGAACGCCGCCCTCACCCTCGGCCGCGCCGGCGTGCGCGTCGGCGTCGGCCACACCCGCGCGGACGCCCCCACCGTCACCGCATTCCTGAACGCCCTGCACGCCGAGGGCATCCGCACCGCCGCCACCCACCTGTTCAACGCCATGGGCGGCATCGAGGGCCGCGACCCCGGCGTGCCCGGCGCGCTGCTCGCCGACCCCCACACCTACCCGGAAGTCATTCTCGACACCATTCACGTGCACCCCACGGGCTTCCGGCTGGCCCGCGCCGCCACGCCCGGACGCGTCATGCTCATCACGGACGCCATGCGCGCCGCCGGCCTGGGCGACGGCGAGAGCGAACTGGGCGGGCAGCGCGTCATCGTCAAGAACGGTGAGGCCCGCCTGGAGGGCGGCGCCCTGGCCGGCAGCGTTCTCACCATGGACGCCGCCCTGCGGCACGCCGTGCAGGCCGGCGTGCCGCTGCCCGAGGCGAGCCGCATGCTGAGCGACACGCCTGCCCGCTCCCTGAACCTCACCGACCGCGGCCGCCTGGAAGTGGGCCTGCGGGCCGACCTCGTGGTCCTGGACCGCGACCTCACCGTGAAAGCCGTCTACGTGGGCGGCCAGGAGATTCCCCGTGACTGATTCCACCACTGCCGCCCCTGTTGCCAACCCTGAGCCGTTGATGCTGGTGGAGGCGCGGGAAGCGCCTGAGGTGGTCAGGCGGCAACTGACTGCGAACCGGGAGGCGGTGCAGGCGCTGGTGACCGCCCTGCGGTCCCGCCCCCCCGCGTACGCCGTGACGATCGCGCGGGGCAGCAGCGACCACGCCTGCACCGTCCTGAAGTACGCCCTCGAAACCCAACTCGCCCTGCCGGTCGCGTCGCTGGGGCCCAGCGTGCACACCCTGTACGGCACCCGCCTGGACCTGCACGGCGCCCTGGTGATCGCCGTGTCCCAGAGCGGCGCCAGCCCCGACGTCGTGGAGTCCGTCCGCATGGCCCGCACTCAGGGCGCCCTGACGGTCGCCCTGGTCAACGTCGAGGACAGTGACCTCGCCCGCACCGCCGAGTTCGTGCTGCCGCTGCACTGCGGGGAGGAAAAGGCCGTGGCGGCCACGAAGAGTTACCTCGCGAGCCTCACCGCTTTCCTGCCCGTGCTCGCCGAACTCACGGACGATCAGGCCTTACGGGACGCCCTGCAGGGCCTGCCGGAGCAGCTGACACAGACCCTGGCGCTGGAGGACCAGGCCCGGGGGCTGGCGGAGCGGTACCGGTTCGCGCAGGACCTGCTGGTCCTGGCCCGCGGGTTGCCGTACGGGGTGGCACAGGAAGCGGCGCTGAAACTCAAGGAGACGAGCGGGATTCACGCGGAGGCGTACAGTGCCGCGGAGTTCAGTCACGGGCCGAAACGGTTGCTGGCGGAGGGGGTGCCGGTGCTGGGGGTGACGAGTGTGGACGCGGCGCGGGGGGCGGTGAATGCGGCGTACGCGGAACTGCGGGCGGGAGGGGCGGATGTGCGGACGTTGGGGCCGGACGCGCTGAGCACGCTCATCACGCCGGGGACGGGGCATGGGGTGACGGACGTGGTGCCGACGGCGCTGGGGTTCTACCTGTTCGCGGCACACCTGGCGCTGCACCGGGGCCTGGACCCGGACCGCCCCCCGCTGCTGAGCAAGGTCACCAAAACCCGCTAGGCATGGCCGACCCGACCACCAGCGTCCTGAGTGCCATGATCACGCCCGCCGTGCTCATCACCGGCGCCGCGTCCCTGCTGCTCTCCACCAGCAGCCGCCTGGGCCGCGCCACCGACCGGGTCCGCGCCCTCACCCGCCGCTTCGAGGAACTCGTCAATGTCGAGAACCCCAGCGCCGTGCCCCTCGCCCGCGCCGAGAAACGCCTGATCGTTCACCAGCTCCCACAGCTCACGCGCCGCACCCGGTACCTGCACCGCGCCATGACCGCCCTGTACCTCAGCATCGGCCTGCTGGTCCTCACCAGCCTCCTGATCGGCGGACTGGACCTCCTGCGCATCGGCGGCCTCACGGTACTCCCGGTCGTGACCGCCCTGCTGGGCGCGCTGGCCCTCGCGTACGGCGCCACCCTCCTCAGCTACGAGGCCGGCATCAGCGCCAGCACCACCCGCGAGGAAATGACCTTCCTCAGCGACCTCAGCCGCCACTACGCCGACCTCTACGACGAGAAGTAGGCCCGGCGAGGAGTGGACATGGAGCAGGGCGCCCCTCGCAGTCGCGTGGTGTTCATGTGCGGCCCGGCCGGATCAGGGAAGTCCACCTATGCCAGGGGTCTGGAAGCCCAGGGCCTGACCCGCCTGTCCTTCGATGTGGAAATGTGGCGGCGGGGGATCACGGACGTGCCCCTGCCTCTGGCGCTTCGGGATGAGATCGAGGCCGGACTGCGGGCGCGACTGTTGGAATTGGTCGCTCAGAGAAGGGACGTGGTGCTGGATTTCTCGTTCTGGTCCCGGCAGATGAGGGACGACTACCGCCAGCTCCTCAAGCCGACAGGTGTCATTCCTGAGACGATCTACCTTGCTACAGGGCGGGCTGAAGTGCTGTCGCGCCTGCGAAACAGGAAAGGCCAGCACTCCGATGACTACGTCGTCCCGGACGACCTCGCCGCCCAGTACTACGACGGATTCCAGATTCCTACCGCGGAGGAAGGCCCACTGACCGTCATTGGCGACGCCGATCAAACGTAGGGCCGACGCTTCGCCCGCAGCCCTCAATGAACCCCCCCCACCCGTTTCCAGGTGGGGGGTTCTCGTTGAGGCGCTCAGCCTTTCGGCTCTTCGCTCAGTTGGTGTAGGTGACGTCGGTGGTGAAGCCGGGGCGGGTGTCGTCGTAGCTGCGGTCCCCGGTGACGGCGTCGGTGCTGGTGCTGCCTTCGCCGTATTTTTCCAGGGTGCGGTCGTCGGCGACCTGCATGTCCCGCACGGTCTGGAGGCCGGTGCCGGCGGGGATGAGTTTCCCGAGGATGACGTTTTCCTTCAGGCCGATCAGGTCGTCCACCTGGCCGCGCATGCTGGCTTCGGTGAGCACGTGGGTGGTGTGCTGGAAGCTCGCGGCGGACAGCCAGGACTTGGTAATCAGGCTGCTCTTGGTGATGCCCAGCAGGACGGGTTTCCAGCTGGCCGGGGTCTGGCCCTCACTGAGGGCGTTGTTGGCTTCGTCGAGGTCGAAGCGTTCCACGGTCTGGCCTTCGAGCAGGTCGGTGTCGCCGCCGTCCACGATTTCCACGTAGCGGAGCATCTGGCGGATGATGACTTCGATGTGCTTGTCGTGGACCTTCACGCCCTGGCTGCGGTACACGCGCTGCACTTCGTCCACCAGGTACTTCTGGGCGGATTCGTTGTCCTTGTGTTCCAGCAGGTCGATGGGGTAGATGGCGCCGCGGGTGAGCTGCTGCCCGGCTTCGACGCGGGCGCCGTCCTTGATTTCGGGGAGGAGGCGGATGGCGCGGCTGACCTTGTGGAGCTTGCCGCTGTAGGCGGCGTCGTCGGCCTCGACCTTGATGAGGTAGCGTTCCTCTTCCTCGGTGATGTGGATGGTGCCGGTCGCGTCGGCGATCAGGGCGGGGACCTTGGGTTTGCGCGCTTCGAACAGTTCGATCACGCGGGGCAGACCCATGGTGATGTCGCCGCCGCCGGCGATCCCGCCGGTGTGGAAGGTGCGCATGGTGAGCTGCGTGCCGGGCTCGCCGATGGATTCGGCGGCGACGACGCCGACCGCTTCGCCCATGCTGACGGGTTTGGCCTGGGAGAGGTCGTAGCCGTAGCACTTCTGGCACACGCCGCTCTTGACGCGGCAGTTCAGGGGGGTGCGGACCATGACGTCACCGAGGGCCTTGGCGTCCTTGGTGATGGCCTTGACGTCTTCCAGGGACAGCATGCTGCCTTCCTTGAGGACGCTGCCGTCGCTGAAGGTCACGTCGGCGACCAGGGTGCGGCCGTAGATGCTGGTCTCGATCTCGCTGCCCTTGCGGGTGCGCCATTCGCCGGTGCGGTCGTCCACGGCGCCCAGGGCGATGGTGGTGTAGTCGGTGGTGCCGCAGTCCACGTCGCGGACGACGACTTCGTGCGCCACGTCCACCAGTTTGCGGGTGAGGTAGCCGGAGTCGGCGGTGCGGAGCGCGGTGTCGGCCCCGCCCTTACGCGCGCCGTGGGTGCTGATGAAGTATTCCAGCACGGTCAGGCCTTCGCGGAAGTTCGCGCGGATCGGCACTTCGATCGTGGAACCGTCGGGGCGGGCCATCAGGCCGCGCATCCCGGCCAGCTGACGGACCTGCTGGGGGTTACCACGGGCGCCGGACTGGCTCATGATCCATAGGGGGTTGAAGGGGTAGTTCTGGCTGAAGTTCTCGAACACCGCGGCCTTGACCTCGTCGGTGGTGTCGTTCCACAGCTGCACGACCTGCTTGTAGCGTTCCTCGTCCGTCATGAAGCCGAACTCGTAGTTCTGCTCGATGGCGCGCTGCTTCTCGTCGGCGGCGGCGAGGATCTCGCCCTTGTTGGGCGGGATGACGATGTCGTCGATGCCGATGGTGATGCCGGAGGTGGTGGAGAGCTTGAAGCCGCTGGCTTTCAGGGCGTCAAGCAGCCCGGCGGTCGCCTCGATGCCGAGTTCCTTGAAGCACGCCATGACCATGTCTTTCAGGGCGTCTTTTTCGTAGGCGGTGTCGAGGTTGACGAGGGTGTCCACGAGGTGCGCCTGGTTGCCCAGGGCTTCCTGCACCAGGCGGCGGAACATGACGCGGCCGGCGCTGGTGTTGTGGGTGGTTCCGTTCACGCGGATGCGCACGGCGTCCTGGTAGTCGATCTCGCCGCGTTCCACGGCCATGATCGCCTCGTCGGGGTTGCTGAAGTTGTACTTCAGCAGGCCGGGGGTGAGGTCCTCGCCGTTCAGGGTGATGTGGCTGTTCAGCGCGACCGTGCCGTCACGCAGGGCGGCCAGGACGTCCTGTTCGGCGGTGAAGGCGGTGCCGGCGCCCAGGTTGTCCTTGCGCAGCTGAGTCAGGGTGAAGATACCCAGGATGATGTCGCGGCTGGGTTTGACGTTCGGTTCGCCGTTCGCGGGGGACAGCAGGTTGTGCGAGGCGAGCATCTGGATGCGCGCTTCAGCCTGCGCCTGGGCGCTCAGGGGGACGTGGATGGCCATCTGGTCGCCGTCGAAGTCGGCGTTGAAGGCTTCACAGACCAGCGGGTGCAGCTGGATGCTCTGGCCTTCGACGAGCACGGGCTCGAAGGCCTGGATGCCGAGGCGGTGCAGGGTGGGCGCGCGGTTGAGCAGCACGACCTTGTCCTCGATGACCTCTTCCAGGGCGTCCCAGACGCTGTCGCGGGTGTCGCGGTAGCGTTCGAGCATCTTGCGGGCCTGCTTGATGTTGGTGACCTCGCCCTTCTCTTCGAGCACCTTGAACAGGAACGGCTTGAACAGTTCCAGGGCCATGCGCTTGGGCACGCCGCACTGGTGCAGTTTGAGCTGCGGGCCGACCACGATCACGCTGCGGCCGGAGTAGTCCACGCGCTTCCCGAGCAGGTTCTGGCGGAAGCGGCCCTGCTTCCCGCCGAGCAGGTCGGTCAGGCTGCGCAGGCTGCGGTCACTGCCGGGGTTGGTGACGGGGCTGCCGCGGCGGCCGTTGTCGATCAGGGCGTCCACCGCTTCCTGAAGCATGCGCTTCTCGTTGCGGATGATCATGTCCGGCGCGCCCTGGTTCATCAGCTTCTTCAGGCGGTTGTTGCGGTTGATCAGGCGGCGGTACAGGTCGTTCAGGTCGCTGGTGGCGAAGCGTCCGCCGTCCACCTGCACCATGGGGCGCAGGTCCGGCGGCATGACCGGCACGGTGTTCATGATCATCCAGCTGGGGTTGTTGCCGCTGCGCTTGAAGCTGCGGGTCACTTCCAGCCGCTTGCGGGCCTTGGCGCGCTTGTGGCGGGAGGAGTCCTTCATCTGCTCGCCCAGTTCGGCTTCCAGCTGGTCCAGGTCCAGTTCGTCCAGCAGTTCCTTGACGGCTTCGGCGCCCATCTTGGCTTCGAAGTCGTAGGACTCGATCACGCGGACCTGCTTGCGCACCAGGTCGATCTCCACGCGGCCGCTGATCTCGCTGCGGACGTTGCCGCTGTCGGCGAGTTCGTCACCGGGCTCGACGCGGTCGCCGATCACGACGAGGGGCTCGTCCTGGTAGGGGTAGACCTTGGCCTTGCTCACGATGATGCTCGCGGGCATGTGCAGGGTCATGACGCCGTCGGCCTCGGCGATGATTTCCTCTTCCTTGTCGATGGCGCCGACGACCTTCTGGCCTTTCTTGACCTGGCTTTCGTCGCCGACCAGGACGTGCATGGTGGGGTTGATGGGGTAGTCCACGCGGCGGGTCCAGTGGGCGGTGAGTTTCACGTCGCCCTTCTTGGGAATCTGGACTTCGCTCAGGCGGCTGTCGCGGCTGACGCGCAGGCGGGTGCCGCTCTGGGCGTCGGCAAGCACGGCGCCGGCCTCGATGATCTCGCCGTTGGCGACCTGCACGTTCATGCCGTGCGGGACGTACACGCGGCTCAGGACTTCGCCCTGGGCGGCGTCGGCGTCGTCACCCTCCGCCTCGACCGTCTCGCGGATCTCGACCATGACGCTGTCCTCGCCCATTTCGAGCAGGAAGGCGGTGCCGTCCACGGGGGCGGTGATGCTGACGTCCTCTTCCAGTTCGGCGAGGATCTCACCGGCGCGGAAGGCGTCCTGATCCACCAGGGCGCTGGCGGGCAGCGGCAGGGCGGCCTCGACGGCTTCGGCGTAGGCGATCTCGGCGCGGCGGGGGAAGCGGTACTGTGCCAGGCCGTCCATCTTCGCCACGACGTTGCCGCCCAGCACCTGGCCGCGGGTCACGTACTCGCCGTCACGGATGTTGGCGTCGGTGCCGTTGGGAAGGGCGTAGGTTTCCTGCCGGCCGAAGCGTAGTTCGCGGTACTCGTCGTCGCTGAGCAGCTCGCCGCGCTTGAGGGGACGGCCGTCTTTCTGGGCGTTCATGGGCTTGGTGACCAGGAAGCTGCTGAAGTACAGCACCTTTTCCAGCTGCCCGGCGCTGAGGTCCAGCAGCGTGCCGATCTTGCTGGGGGTGTCCTTGACGTACCAGATGTGCGCGGCCGGGGTCGCCAGGTCGATGTGACCCATGCGGTAGCGGCGGACCTTGCTGCTGGTGACTTCCACGCCGCAGCGTTCGCAGACCTTGCCCTCGTAGCGCTGGCGCTTGTACTTGCCGCAGGCGCACTCGTAGTCCTTGATCGGCCCGAAGATGCGCTCGTCGAACAGGCCCTCGCGTTCGGGTTTCAGAGTGCGGTAGTTGATGGTTTCCGGTTTTTCGACCTCGCCGAACGACCATTCCCGGATCTTCTCGGGGCTGGCGATGGCGATGCGGACTTTGCTGAAATCTTTCATTCAAAGCTCCTGTGAGTGGAGGCTTGTGGGGTGCAGCGTGCAGATGCGGGGAGGGGAGAGGCCCGGGGGGCCCGCTCCCCGGTCTCCCGGATCAGCGCTTGGGCATCATGCCTTCGAAGATGTCCACGGCGCGGTCGCCGTTGTCGAGCACCTCGACGTCCAGGCCCAGCGAGTGGAGTTCCTTGACGAGCACCTTGAACGACTCGGGGATGGTGCTGCCGGAGACTTCCTCGCCCTTGACGATGCTCTGGTACGCGGCGTCGCGGCCGTCGATGTCGTCGGACTTGATGGTCAGCATCTCCTGCAGGGTGTGCGCGGCGCCGTACGCCTCGAGCGCCCACACTTCCATCTCCCCGAAGCGCTGCCCGCCGAACTGCGCCTTCCCGCCCAGCGGCTGCTGGGTGATCAGGCTGTACGGGCCGGTGGAGCGCGCGTGGAGCTTGTCTTCCACCATGTGGTAGAGCTTCATCACGTACATGATCCCGACCACGACCGGGCCGCTGATGGGTTCGCCGGTGCGGCCGTCGTACAGGATGCTCTTGCCCACGCGGGCGAGCTGCATCTGGGCCTTCTCGTAGTCGCCGGCGGGCTGGTCGATCACGCCGAGCTTCCCGGCGCGCTCGAGCACCTCGATCTCGCGCTTGTCGAGTTCGAAGCCCTCGTCCTTGCGCTTCTGGAGGCGTTCGGCGGCGGCCACTTCCAGCATTTCCTTGATGGCGGCTTCGGTGGCGCTGTCGAACACCGGGGTTTCGAACTTCTGGCCGGTGAGGCGGGCCACTTCACCCAGGTGCGTTTCCAGGATCTGCCCGAGGTTCATGCGGCTGGGCACGCCCAGGGGGTTGAACACGATGTCCACGGGGGTGCCGTCTTCAAGGTACGGCATGTCCTCGGGGCGCATGATCTTGGACACGACGCCCTTGTTCCCGTGGCGGTTGGCGACCTTGTCGCCCACCTGCAGCTGGCGTTTCTGGGCCACGTACACGCGGACCATCTCGCGCACGCCGGGCTTGAGGTCCACGCCCTCGTCGCCGCGGCGGAAGCGCACGGTCTTCACGACGATGCCGCCCTGACCGGACTGCACGCGCAGACTGGTGTCCTTCACCTCGCGGGCCTTCTCCCCGAAGATGCTTCGCAGGAGCCGCTCTTCCGGGGTGGGTTCAGATTCGCCCTTGAAGCTGGTCTTGCCGACCAGGATGTCGCCGGGCTTGACCTCGGCGCCGACGCGCACGATGCCGTCCTCGTCCAGGTCGCGCAGCGCGGCTTCGCTGAGGCCGGGGATGTCGCGGGTGATCTTTTCCGGCCCGAGCTTGGTGTCGCGGGCGTCGATCTCGTCTTTCTCGATGTGGACGCTGGTGTAGAAGTCCTGCTGAACCAGGCCCTCGTTGATGCAGATGGCGTCTTCGAAGTTGAAGCCGTCGAAGGGCATGATCGCGATGGTGATGTTCTGCCCGAGCGCGAGGCGGCCCATGTCGGACGCGGGGCCGTCGGCGAGGACCTGCCCGGCCACGACGTCGTCACCGACGTTCACGATGGGCTGCTGGTCCAGGTTGGTGCCCTGGTTGCTGCGGGTGAAGCGCACGAGTTCGAAGGTGCGGACGTTGCCCTTGACCATGCCGGCCTCGGCGCTGTCCTCGCTGAGCGTCACCTGGATGGCGCGGGCGTCCACGTAGGTCACGCGTCCGGTCACGTCGCTCACGACGCTGGTGCCCGAATCGGTCACCACGCGGCGCTCGACGCCGGTGCCCACGGCGGGGCTGTCGGCGCGCACGAGCGGCACGGCCTGAGACTGCATGTTGGAACCCATGAGGGCGCGGTTGGCGTCGTCGTGCTCCAGGAAGGGAATCAGAGAAGTGTTGATCGAGACGATCTGCTTGGGGCTCACGTCCATGAAGTCCACTTCGTCGGGCGTGTACCAGAGCGGATCGCCCTTGCGGCGGGCCAGCACGCGCTCGTCCGCGAAGGTGTTGTCGTCGTTCAGGGGGCTGTTCGCCTGCGCGATGGTGTAACGGTCCTCGACGTCGGCGGTCATGTAGATGACGTCGTCGGTGACCTTGCCGCCTTCCACGCGGCGGTACGGCGCCTCGATGAAGCCCAGGGCGTTGACCTTGCTGTAGCTCGACAGACTGCTGATCAGGCCGATGTTGGCGCCTTCGGGCGTCTCGATCGGGCAGATGCGGCCGTAGTGCGTGCGGTGCACGTCGCGCACGTCGAAGCCGGCGCGCTCGCGGGTCAGGCCGCCCGGCCCCAGGGCCGAGATGCGGCGCTTGTGACGCAGGTCGGACAGCGGGTTGGTCTGGTCCTTGAACTGCGACAGCTGGCTGCGGCCGAAGAACTCGCGCATGGCCGCCACGATCGGGCGGTTGTTCACCAGTTTGGTGGGGGTGGCGGCGTCCGGGTTGCCGAGCAGCATGCGTTCACGCACGCCGCGCGCCATGCGGCCCATCCCGACGCGCAGCTGGTCGGCGAGCAGTTCGCCCACGGTGCGCACGCGGCGGTTGCCGAGGTGGTCGATGTCGTCCTCGGTGACGGGCACCTCGGTGCCGTCGATGTTCACGGTTTCCAGGCCGTGCTGCAGCGCCATCAGGTAGCGGATGGTGTCCACCAGCCCGGCGTCGCTGAACCTGCCGTCCTCGAACTTCAGCAGGGTCCGCTCGGTGCGGCTCAGGCCCAGCTTGGTGTTCATCTTGAACCGGCCGGGTTCGCCCAGGTCGTAGCGGCGCGGGTCGGCCAGCAGGCCGTACAGGTACTGCGTGGCCTTGTCGCGCTTGGGCGGGTCGCCGGGGCGCAGGACCGTGAACAGGCGCAGCAGGGCCTCGTCGGCGCCCATGCCGGCGCTCTTGTCCTCGGGCAGTTCGGTGCCTTCGGGCTCGAACTCCGTGAACAGCGTGCGCAGGGAGGCGTCGTCGTAGCCGAGGACGCGCAGCAGCAGGCTCACGGGGAACTTGCGCTTGTTCACCTTCATTTCCAGCACGCCGCTGTTGAACTCCAGTTCGATCCAGGGGCCGCGCTTGGGCATGGGGATGATCGCGCCGGTGTACATCTTCTTGATGCCCTTGTAGCTGCTCGTGAAGTACACGCCGGGGCTGCGGTGGATCTGGGAGATCACCACGCGGTCGGCGCCGTTGATGACGAAGGAGCCGTCCTCGGTCATCAGCGGCAGGTCGCCCAGGAACACCTGGTCTTCCTTGATCAGCCCGGAGTCCTTGTGGATCAGCTGGAGCTTGGCGTACATGGGGGCCTGGTAGGTCAGGTCCTTCTCGCGGCACTCCTCGGGGCTGTAGGGGGGCTCACCCAGGCGGTATTCCAGGTAGTCCAGCACCAGGCCGGTCGAGCGGCCTTTTTCGGTCTCGTCGATGGGGAAGACTTCTTTGAAGGCGCTTTCCAGGCCGGCGTCGTCGCGCGCGTCCGGGGCCCTATCGGCCTGCAGGAACGCCCGGAAGGAGTTCACCTGCACTTCGGTCAGGTTGGGGAGCGGGATGACTTCCTTGATGTCACCGAACCGCTCGATGCGGGGCTCTTTACCGTTGAAACTCATGCACACCTCGCTGTATGTGGTCCTGCTCGCGTGGCACCCTTGCTTCTCTCGCTGAACTTGCGCGGCTCTTCCGGGGCAGAAAAAAGACGCGTTTGAAACGCGAGGCCTGCTGCCCGCGTTCCGATCCTGGTCACTCAGTTGTGAAGTCCAGCTTCCTGCAAGGAACTCCTGCCCAACCCATCATGGTCGGCCAAAGGCCAGTATACGCCCGGACGGGATGACCCGTCAAACCAGAGGCCGGCGGCAGGTCGGGAAAGCTGACTGTTGGCGCGGAGCATACGCCGCCGCCCCGCCTCCCGTCCAGTGCCGCCCGCCCCGGAGGCCCCTGAAATACGCCGGCCCCGGCCTGCCCAGATGGCGGCCGGGGCCGGGGAAGAAGCAGCCTAGAAGCTGCTGCCCCCGCCGATCCGCACGCCCTGGTAGTAGGCGTACGCGGCGCTGTAGCACGCGGGGCGGGCGTACCAGCTCTTCGCGGCGCAGATGCTCTTCATGTTCGTGTAGAAGGCCTCGTCGGTGGTCAGGCGGTTGGCGTCGGTGCGCTGGTACACCTTGAGATTGCGGTACCCGAAGTCGTGCACGTTGCACGCCGGCCGGAAGTCCTCCCGGTAGCCCAGGCCCACGCCGTCCGGAGCGCTGCACCCGTCGCGCGTCCAGTTCAGGCCGGTGTACGGCAGGGACGTGCCGCTGTACGCGCTGTACTGGCTGTTGTAGTTGCTGACCGTGCCCCAGCCGGTGCGCTTGATGTACGCCAGGCGGTCACTGGCGTAATCCAGGCCGCCCAGCTCCGGCGCCGCCGGCAGGGCCTGAGCCGGACGCTCGCCGTATGCTTCCTGCAGGGCGGCCAGCAGGCCGGGGTCGTCGCCGTAACGGGCCAGGATCGCCTGGCTGCCGGCGTCCTGCAGTTCCGGGCGGGTGGCGTACCCGGCCACCAGGGAGGGGGGCGTGGCCTGGGAGCAGGCGCCGAGCAGGGACGCGGTGGCGAGCAGGGCAGCAGACAGCAGAAGTGAACGCATGGGTCTCCTCGGGGGCCCGGGGGCGGGCGGAAGCAGGGACGGGGCCACGTGAACGCGGGAGGGGTCCGGGCGGACCGGCCAGTGAGGCGGCAGGGCCCGGAAGGCTGAATTGCGCTGTGAGGGCAGTCTAGCGCATCCGTCCGGCGCGGCGAGACTGCGCGCTCGGCCGGGGGCCGGACCGGGACATCCTGCCCGGCGCGTATCATGCCTGTGTGACCGTTTCAGCCTCGTACCCGTCCGCCCCTGACAGCACCCGCATCCGCATCCAGCAGGAGGCCGCGCGCCTGTTCGTGGCCAGCGGGTACCACGGGGTCAGCATGCGGGAGGTCGCCGAGGCCGTCGGCGTGACCAAGCCGGCCCTGTACCACCACTACGCCGACAAGGAAGCGCTGTTCCTGGCCATGCTGGACGGCGCCCTGGCCGGCCTGGACCGCCTCGTGCAGCACGCCGGCGCGCAGAGCGGCCTGCACGCGCAGCTGAACACCCTGGTGGGGGAACTGATCGCCAGCGCGCCCGAGCAGCGTGTGGGCCTGCAACTCGCGTCCGAACTGCGGCACGTGTCCCCGGACCGGCGCGCCGCTTTCGAGGCCGAGTACCGCCGCGTGTGGATGGGTGGCCTGACCGACCTGTTCAACGCCGCCGCCGCCCGCGGTGAGCTGCGCCGGGACCTGCCGCCCAGCGCGCTGGCCCGGGCGTTCCTGGCGATCATCTACCCGCTGGTGACCGGGCCCCGCCTGCCCGAGCCGGAGGAAACGGCGCGCGCGCTGCTGGCGGTGTACCTGGAGGGCGCCACGCCCCGCTGAGCCCGGGGGCCTCCCGGCCACCGCAATTCCTGAGTGAAAAATGAAGGTCCTTCATGCAACTCGCATGAACGGTGCACAACTTCTCCCGGAGCATGACCTGTAACGCGCCGAGCCCTTCCCCCGGAAGGCCGCCCGGCGCGGACCTTCACACCCCGCCCGGAAGGGCCGCCCCGGCCTCTTCCACTCATCCTTCCGCCCGCACGGCGCTGCGGGCGCCTGGAGTACCCATTCATGGAATCACTGTTCAGCTGGATCACCCAGCCCGAAGCGTGGCTGGCGTTCGCCACCCTGCTCCTCCTGGAAATCGTCCTGGGGATCGACAACGTCATCTTCATCTCGATCCTCGCCGGGAAACTCCCCCCCGAGCAGCAACAGCGCGCCCGCACCATCGGCCTGCTGGGCGCCATGCTGATGCGCCTGGCCCTGCTATTTTCCATCACCTGGATCTACCGCCTCAAGGACGACCTGTTCAGCCTGTTCGGCATGGGCTTCTCCGGCCGCGACCTGATCCTGATCTTCGGGGGCCTGTTCCTGCTGTACAAGGCCGTCAAGGAAATGCACGAACAGCTCGAAGGCCCCGGCCATGACGCGCCGAGCGTGGGGGGCCGCGTGGGCGCGAACTTCGCCGCGATCATCGGACAGATCATGCTGCTGGACATCGTGTTCAGCCTGGACAGCGTGATCACCGCCGTGGGCATGGCCGACGACATCGGCGTGATGGTCGCCGCCGTGGTCGTGACCGTGCTGATCATGCTGGTCGCCGCCAAACCCATCGGCGACTTCGTGCAGGCCCACCCCACCGTGAAGATGCTGGCCCTGGCCTTCCTGCTCCTGATCGGCGTGAACCTGATCTCCGACGGGTTCGGGTTCAAGATCCCCAAGGGCTACACGTACTTCGCCATGGCCTTCGCCATCGGCGTGGAACTGCTGAACCTGCGCGTCCGGCGCGGCAAACCTGTCGCGCTGCACGGCTCCGACCGCCACCCCGACGCCGAGTAACCGCTCCCCAGCACGCGCCCCCGGCCTGCAGGCCGGGGGCTGCTCGTTGGACCGAAAGAACGGCCCCTAGCCGCCCAGCGGCGCGGGCCGTTCCGGCCAGTTCGCCCACGCCGCCCCGCCCAGAATCACGCCCGCCGCCAGCCACACCGGCAGCGGCAGGTGCTCGTGCAGCAGCAGCGCACTCAGGATCAGCGCGATCACGGGCGCCAGGGTGTTCCACACGCTGGTGCGCGCCGCGCCCAGCACCTGCGCCCCCCGCGCCCACGCCAGGTACGCGACCACGTTCGCGCCCAGCCCGCTGGCCAGCACGCCCAGCCACGCCAGCGGCGGCGTGCCCCGCACGTGCAGGTGCGGCAGGGCCAGGAGCAGGTACGGCAGGCACCCCAGCCCCAGGCTGAACGCCACGAACGGCAGCGCCCCCACCCGCGCCGACAGGCTCCGGTTAAACAGCGTGTACAGCGCCCAGCAGGTCGCCGCCAGCAGCAGCCACCCCAGCCCGACCAGCGACACCGGCGTGCCCGGCTGCCGCGTCAGGAGCAGCAGGCCCAGCAACCCCAGGAACGCCACGCCCACCCCGCCCGCCTGCTTTACCGTCACCCGGTGCCCCAGCAGCAGGCCCAGCGGCAGCACCAGCACGGGCACCACACCGTTCACCAGGCCCGCCACGCCCGCCGGGGACAGGTTGATGCCGGTCAGGAACAGCGTCTGGAACAGGCTGTTGCCCAGCAGGCCCACGCCGGCCACCGCCAGCCACGTCCGCGCCGGCCAGCGGGGCCAGCCGTGCGCCCGGACGGCCAGCGCCACCAGGACCACGCCCGCCACCAGGAACCGCCCGGCGTTGATGCTCTGCGCGTCCAGGTAAGACAGCAGCGCCTTGAGCAGCACGATGTTCCCGCCCCACAGGGTCACGGTGAGAATCACGCCCAGCAGCGCCGAACGCTGGGCAGCCGCGGACGCGGCAGGCTGGACGGGAGAGGCGGCGCTCACCCCGGGAAGATACGGCCCCGCACACCCCACGCAGGCCGGCCTGCCTGAACGCATGCTCTAGGATGGGCACGCTGATGCCCGTGACCCGCCTGGAACTCTGTACCGACCACCTGACCATCGAGCAGCGGGAAACCCTGCTGGACACCGTCTGGGACGCCCTGCGCATCAGCCCCGGAATGGTGAGCGCCGACGGCAACGTCGAGCTGTGCCTCTCGCAGTGCGGGGCGCAGGTCAGTGCCGAGGACGCCCCCCTGGTCCGCGTGGACGGCCAGGAGTACCGCAACGTCACGCCCGAGCGCCTGCAGACCCTGCTGCGCCGCTGGAGCCGCTGAACGCAGCAGGCGGGCGCCCCGGGGTCATGCTCCGGGGCGCCCTGCCGGTGGGTCTCAGATCTTCGCCTGGGCCTTCACGTTCGACAGCTTGACCGTCTCGCCGTCCATCGGGCTGCCGGCCACGACCTCCATACCGAAGTACCCGCTCCCGGCGTGCGCGGCCGCGTCCAGGGCCGCCCCGCTGAGCTCGAAGGGAATCGCCACGCCCGCTTGCAGGTTCAGTGTGCCGATCCGCTGCGCCGCCTCGGCGGCCGCGTCGCAGACGAACAGGCGCGGCGTGACGGGCGTGGCCGGCACGACCGTGCAGCCGGTCAGGTCCGTCAGTGACGTCCGCACGTACATGTTCATGGTGGTCAGCGTGCCGCCCAGGCGGTGGTACGTCGCGTCGCCGCGCAGCGTGAGGTTCTTCAGGGCGGCCGGCACGGTCTGCGGCAGGCCGTTGCGTTCGGCATACACCACCTTGCCGGGGGACGCGGCCATCGAGGCGGCCAGCGGAATGGTGGAGTCGGGGACGCTCACCTCCGGGGTGGGAATCGCCCCGCAGGCGGACAGGCCCAGCACCAGGGCCGCCAGGGAGAGCACTTGTTTCATGGGTACGCCACCTCCTGCACGGTGGGGTGCAGCAGGATCTCGTCGATCCGCACCCGCGCCGGGACCGACAGAGCGTACAGAATCGCGTCGGCCACGTCCTCCGGTTTCAGCCAATCCGCCTTATGACTTTCTCCCGGCTGCGAGCCGGCGAAGTACGTGTCCACCATCCCGGAGCGGACCTCGGTGACGCGCAGGCCGTAGCCCTGCCCCTCGTGCGCCAGAGCGTGCGTCACGGCCCGCTGCCCGTATTTGCTGGCGGTGTACAGCGCCCCGTTCGCGAACGTGCGGGCGGAGACGTCACTCGTCACGTTCACCACCTGCGAGCCCTGCCCCGCCGCGTGCCGCGCCTGGAAGTGCGGAATCAGGGCGCGCGTGACCAGCAGCGTGCCCTTCACATTCGTGTCCATCACCCGGTGGTACTCGTCCGGGGTGATGTCCTGCACCGGCATGAACGCCCCCACGCCCGCGTTGTTCACCAGGGCGTCCACGCCCGCCGCGGCCGCCCGCTCCGCGAAGGCCTGCACGCTCGCCTCGTCCGTCACGTCCAGCGGCAGGAACGTGGCGCCCTGCACCTGCACGCCGTCCACGCTGCGCGCCCCGGCGATCACCTGCGCGCCCGCCGCCGTCAGGGCCCGCACCAGCGCCAGCCCGATGCCCTTGCTCGCGCCCGTCACGGCCACGACCCGCCCCTGCAGTTCCGCGTTCATGCGCGCCACTGTACGCCCGCCCTGCCCCTCCGGACCGTGCGCTACCCTTCACGGGTGAAGAAGGCCGCCACCGTGACCATTCAGCCGCAGGCCGTGCGCCGCATCGCGGGCCGCTACCCCTTCGGGCACAGCGGCGACATCCTGGACGCCGACCCCGGCATCCAGCCCGGCGAGGTCGTGGACGTCAAGGCCCAGGGCGGCGCGTTCCTGGGGCGCGGGTACTTCAACCCGCAGGGCGCCACCCCGCTGCGCATGCTGACCTGGCAGAAAGAGGACGTGGACCTGGCGTTCTACCGCGCGCGCCTGAAGGCCGCGCGCGCCCGCAGAGAGGGCCGCATCACCGGCACGAACGCCGTGCGCGTCCTGCACGCCGAGGCGGACGGGATGCCCGGCGTGGTCGCCGACCAGTTCGGCGAGGTGCTCAGCGTGCAGCTGCGCAACGCCGGCGTGGAACGCCACCGCGACCTGATTCTCAGGGCCCTGCGCGAGGACACCGGGGCCACCAGCGCCTTCGAGCGCAGCGACACCGGCGAGCGCCGCAAGGAGGGCCTGGACCTGATCAGCGGCGCCCTGTGGGGCGACCTGCCGGCGCGGGTGGAGTTCCACGAGGACGACCTGACATTGCACTTCAGCCCGCTGGACGCGCAGAAGACCGGGTTCTTCCTGGACCAGCGCGACAACCGCCGCCTGATGCGCACCCTGGTGCAGCCCGGGCAGGGCTTCCTGGACGTGTATTCCTACACCGGGGGCTTCAGCCTGCACGCCGCGCGCGCCGGCGCGAAGGCCGTCGCCGTGGACAAGGACCAGGTGGCCCTGGCGGCCCTGGAGCAGGCCGCGCGCGGCAACGGCCTGCAGGTGGGCGTGCGCTGGGGCGACGCGCTGGACCAGCTGAAAAACCTGGAAAAGGAGAAACGCAGCTTCCACGCCGTCGTGCTGGACCCGCCCACCCTCGCCAAACGCCGCGACGACATCCCCAAGGCCAAGCGCATCTTCACCGAGGGCGCCGCGCACGCTCTGCGCATGCTTGCCCCCGGCGGGCACCTCCTGATCAGCACCTGCGCCCACTACATCCGCGTGGACGACCTGCTGGACGCCGCCCGCGTGGCCGCCGCCGAGGCGGGCACCGACGCGGAGGTCACGGCCGTGACCTACCAGCCGGCCGACCACCCGCACCTGCTGAGCGTGCCGGAAAGCCTGTACCTGAAGAGCATCCTGCTGCGCAAAGCCTGACCGCTGCCTAAAGAAACGATGGTGGGCGCGCGTACGCTGGCGGGCGCGCCCGGCAGGCAGCATCAGGCATGTCCGCCCGACGAGTGCTGATGCCGCCCCTCGCCCTGACGGCGGCCCTGACCGGCGCGGCCGTCGCCCACTACGCCGCGCCGCTGCCCCTGAGCGCCGTGGCCCCGCCCGCCGCGCAGTTCGGCCTGCCGTTCGCGGGCGCGCCCGGCCCGGACACCTGGATGCTGGGCCAGGGGTACGGCAACACCACCGGCGCGTACCGGCAGCGCCGCAGCACGTACGGGAACCTGCAGGGCATCCACGCGGGCCTGGACTTCAGCGCGCCGTGCGGCACGCCCGTGCGCGCCGTCGGGGACGGCGTGATCGCCGAGGTGGACGGCCCGCACGGCAGCCCGCCGCACAACGTGGTCGTGAACCACGCCGGGAACCTCGCGAGCCTGTACGGGCACCTACGCGTGCGCTCGCCCCTCCGCGTGGGGCAGCGCGTGACGCGCGGGCAGGTGATCGGCGAGAGCGGTGACTCGCAGGGCACCTGCGTGAGCGCCCCGCACCTGCACCTGGAACTCCGGGACCGCTCGCACCAGCGGTTCTTCAACCCGCTGCCTTACATCCGCGCGGACTGGAACTCCCTGGCCCTGGCCGGCAGTTTCGGGCGCGGGTACGAGTACGACCTGACCCGCCCGCGCCGCTGGCAGACGCCGGACGACCAGCCGGCCGCGCTGCGGGGCGGGCCGCTGCTCAACGAATACCGCCAGCCGTGGCCGCCCGCCGCCGGAGGCGCCAGGTGAAGCGCCCACCCGTGTCCATCCTCCAGCGGAGCCTGGGTGCCCTGGCGCTGGCCGCCGCCCTGACCCTCCCGGCGATGGCGGCCACTCTGCCCTCCCGCGCGGTCCTCAGCGGCGGCTGTTGCCCCGGCGCGGTGTGGACGCCGGATTCCCGCGCGCTGCTGTTCCTGGACGGCCCGCCGGCCCGCGCCACCACCGGCATCTATCAGGTGCCCGCGGCGGGCGGGACGGTCACGCGGCGCTTCTCGTCGGTGGCGTACTTCTCGCCGGCGCTGCGCTGGGCGGTGCGGCCCGGCCCCGGCGAGGCGACCACCCTGGAACGCCTCGCGGACGGCCGGCGCTTCACGCTGCCCACCTACGGCGCGGACGTCGCCTGGACGCGCGCCGAGACGCGGCTGGCGTACGTGCGCAGCGCCACGACCGGCAACTTCGACCGGCGGGCCACGCGGGTGTTCGTGGCGGACGTGTTCGGCGCGCCGCGCCAGGTGGCCTCGCTGACGGGCGGCAGCCTGCACGGCTGGCTGAACGACACCACCCTGCTGCTGAGCGGCAAGCCCTCCGCGCAGGCGCGCGACCGGGAGCTGTTCACGCTGGACGTCCGCAGCGGCGCCCGGCGGGTGCTGCGGCAGGCCCTGAACTTCCGGTCGGTGACCGCCAGCCCGGACGGCCGCTTCGTGGCGTACACCGTGGCGTTCGACAGTGCCGCCCGCAACGGCCTGTGGGTGCAGGAATCGGCGGGCGGCGCGCCACGGGAACTGTCCACGTTCGGGTCGTACCGCTGGCGGGACGTCCGGCGCCTGCTGCTGATTCCGCTGAACGCGGCGGGCGGCCCGCACGAACTGCGGCAGTACGACGCGGTGGCCCGCACCTGGGCGACGCTGGGGGACCTGGGGGATCAGGTGCGGTCGTCGGATTGGTCCGTGAGCCCTGACGGCCGGCAGCTGCACTACCTGAGCGCCCGGGACGGCAACGTGCGCGTGCTCGCCCTGCCCTGAGGGCGGTAGGCCGTTCGGCGGGTGCGGGCCGGCGGAGGGCCCGGCCAGAATCAGGGATACATGCCTGCCGAACTTCAGATGCTTGCCGCCTCGGCCTTTCCCCTGAGTGCCCTGGCGACCCAGATGGCCCAGGGCTTCGAGGGCTACTTCGTGACGATTCCCGATGACCCGGCTGCCTTCGCCGCGCGGGCCCGGGCCGAGCAGATCGACCTGAGCGCCTCGCTGGTCGCCAAGCTGGACGGCGAGCCCGTGGGGCAGGCGCTGATCGCCCGGCGCGGCAGCGTGAGCCGGCTGGCGGCCATGAGCGTGCGCCCCGCGTGGCGCGGGCAGGGCGTGGGGGCCGCGCTGCTGGACCGCGCGCTGGCCGACGCCCGCGCCCGCGGCGACCGGGAAATGCGGCTGGAGGTGATCGAGGCGAACGAGGGCGCGGCCCGCCTGTACGAGCGCCGCGGCTTCCGGAAAGGGGTGCGGCTGGCCGGGTACGAGGCGGCCGGCCTGAGCGGCGCCGCCCTGGACGTGCGGGAGGTGGCCCTGTCGGACGCCGAGGAGAGCCTGTGGCGGCACTCCGCCCTGCACCTGCCCTGGCAGATGCAGCCCGCCACCCTTTGTGCCCTGACCGCGCCCACCCGCGCCTTCCGGCTGGAGGAGGCGACCGCCTGGGTGGTGGCGACGCCGGGCGCGCTGGTCCTGCGGGCCATGGTCGTGCCGGAAGCGGCGCGCCGTCAGGGGCAGGGCCGGGCGCTGCTCTCGGCGCTGGCGTACGCCTTCCCGGACGTGAAGCTGGTGGTGCCGGCCATCGTGCCGGAGCCGCTGGTGGACGGCTTCCTGCGCGCCTGCGGCTTTACCCAGACGCCGCTGGCGCAGTGGGAGATGACCTGCCCGCTTCCCTGAGGGCCGGCTCCAGACTTCCGGGCTGGTGCGGTCCCGTTCCGATCCTGTAGACTGTCTCGTTTCAGATCGGGTGCGGCCTCTTCTGCATCCGGCGTAATCGAGCGGGCGGCCGGCAACCCTCCGGCGGCCGCGTGGAAAGGAGTGGAGAGTGCAGAACCAGAACCTGATCGTGCGCGGCGCACGCGAACACAACCTCAAGGACATCACCGTCGAACTGCCGCGCGACCAGTTCATCGTGATCACCGGCGTGTCCGGCAGCGGCAAGAGCACCCTGGCCTTCGACACCATCTACGCCGAAGGCCAGCGCCGCTACGTCGAGAGCCTCAGCGCGTACGCCCGGCAGTTCCTGGGCCTGATGGAAAAACCCGACGTGGACAGCATCACCGGCCTGTCCCCGGCCATCTCCATCGACCAGAAGACCACCAGCCACAACCCCCGCAGCACCGTGGGCACCGTCACCGAGATCCACGACTACCTGCGGCTGCTGTACGCCCGCGTGGGCACCCCCTACTGCCCGGTCTGCGGCCGGAAGATCGAGAAGCAGAGCCCCAGCGAGATCACCGACCGCCTCCTGGGCGGCTTCACGGACAAGCGCGCCATCCTGCTCGCGCCGGTGGTGCGGGGCCGCAAGGGCGAGTACCGCAAGCTGTTCGCGGACCTGCGCCGCGAGGGCTTCGCGCGCGTGCGGGTGGACGGCACCCTGTACGAACTCGACGAGGCCGAGAAGCTCAAGCTGGAGAAGTTCGAGAAGCACGACGTGGACGTGGTCATCGACCGCGTCACCCTGCGTGAGGGGGACCGCAGCCGCATCGCGGAAAGCGTGGAACTCGGCCTGCGCCGCGGCGAGGGCCTGCTGCGCGTCCTGATGCCCGACGGCGGCGAGGACGGCGGCGCGCACGAGGAGCTGTACTCCGAGAAGTTCGCCTGCCCGGAACACGGCAGCGTGCTGGAGGAACTCGAACCCCGCAGTTTCTCCTTCAACAACCCGTACGGTGCCTGCCCGGACTGCGCGGGCCTGGGCAGCAAGCAGGAATTCACGCCCGAACGCATCATCGACGAGAAGCTGTCCATCGCCGAGGGGGCCATCCTGCCCTGGACGAAAAAGGGCACCGACGCCGGCATCTACTACTGGGACAAACTCAAGGCGCTGTCCGAACACCTGGACTTCGACCTCAAGACCCCCTGGCGCGACCTGCCCGCAGCCGCGCAGAAGGCCGTGCTGCACGGACCGGGCGAGGCGTTCCCGGTCGTGTACCGCCGGGGCGGGAAGGAAACCATGCGCTTCATGACCGAGTTCGAGGGCGTGATCCACAACCTCGAACGCCGCTACGCGGACACCGAGTCGGACTTCATGAAAGAGCGCCTGGAAGAACTGATGGACCTGCGCCCCTGCCCCACCTGCGGGGGCACGCGCTACAAACCCGAGATTCTCGCGGTGCGCGTGGGCGGCCTGAACATCTCCCAGGCGAGCGGCATGAGCGTGCTGGACGCCGACGCGTTCTTCGGCTGGCTGCAGGACGGCGAGCTGAACCACGACCGCATCAAGCCGTACCTGGGCCAGGGCCTGGGCGGCAGCGTGAAAGCGCACGGCCCGCGCCACTACGAGTACGCCCTGAACGACTTCGGCGCCGCGGTGGCCGCGCCGATCCTGCGCGCCATCCGCACCCGCCTGAGCTTCCTGGTGGACGTGGGCCTGGACTACCTCAGCCTGGACCGCACCGCGAACACCCTGTCCGGCGGAGAAGCGCAGCGCATCCGCCTCGCCACGCAGGTCGGGTCGGGCCTGACCGGCGTGCTGTACGTGCTGGACGAACCCAGCATCGGCCTGCACCCCAAGGACAACCACCGGTTGATCGGCACGCTGAAAAATCTCCGGGATCTCGGCAACACCCTGCTTGTCGTCGAACACGACGAGGACACCATGGTCGAGGCCGACTACCTGGTGGACATGGGCCCCGGAGCCGGCGTGCACGGCGGCGAGGTCGTGGCGTACGGCACGCCGGAGCAGGTCAAGCAGGACCGCAACAGCCTGACCGGGAAGTACCTGCGCGGCGAACTGAAGATCGACGTGCCCACCGAGCGCCGGCGCGGCAACGGCAAGAAACTCAGGGTCTTCGGCGCGAAGGAACACAACCTTCAGAACGTGGACATCGAGATTCCCCTGGGCACCATGACGGTCGTGACCGGGCCCAGCGGCAGCGGCAAGAGCACCCTGATCCACGACATCCTGCACGCCACCCTGGCCCGCGAACTGAACGGCGCGAAAACCACCCCCGGCCGCTTCGACCGGATCGAGGGCATGGAGCACCTGGACAAGGTCATCGAGATCGACCAGAGCCCCATCGGACGAACGCCGCGCAGCAACCCCGCCACGTACACCGGCGTGTTCACCGAGGTCCGCGACCTGTTCACCCGCACGCCCGAAGCGCGCCGGCGCGGCTACCAGGCGGGCCGCTTCTCCTTCAACGTGAAAGGCGGCCGCTGCGAGCACTGCAAAGGCGACGGCGTCATGAAGATCGAGATGAACTTCCTGCCGGACATCTACGTCCCGTGCGAGGTCTGCAAGGGCGCCCGCTACAACCGCGAGACGCTGGAAGTGAAATACAACCACAAGACCATCGCCGACGTGCTCGACATGACCGTCGAGGACGCCCACAGCTTCTTCGAGGCGATCCCCACCATCCAGCGCAAGATGGCCCTGCTGCTCGACGTCGGGCTGGGGTACATGCGCATCGGACAGCCCAGCACCACCCTGTCCGGCGGAGAAGCGCAGCGCATCAAGCTCGCCACCGAACTGAGCAAGCGCGCCACCGGCAAGACCATCTACATCCTGGACGAGCCCACCACCGGCCTGCACTTCGAGGACGTGCGCAAACTCATGGAAGTCCTGCAGCGCCTCGCCGAGGGCGGCAACACCCTGGTGATCATCGAACATAATCTGGATGTCATGAAGTGCGCCGATTACCTGATCGACCTCGGCCCGGAAGGCGGAGTGCGCGGCGGTACGGTCGTCGCCACCGGCACGCCCGAACAGCTCGCCGCCCACGAGGGCAGCCACACCGGCGCGTGGCTGCGCCGGGTGCCCGGGATCGTTCCCGCCGGCGCCACTGCTGTTCCCGCTGAGGCGCCCGCTGCGCCCGCGAAGAAGCCCCGCAAGGCCGCGAAGACCACGCAGACCGAACCCAGGAAGGCCGCCCCACGGGCCAGCCGGGCCAAGAAGGCGGCGGGCGCGTGACCACGCCCGCCCTGCCCCTCACCCGGGCGCAGCGCCGCCGCGCCGGCCTGAAAGCCGCCCTGCGCAACCTCACGGGCCTGCTGCTGCTCGGCGCCCTGGCGTACCTGCTGTGGACGCCCGGGCAGTGGAACATGCAGCTGCTCGCCTGGGTGCTGGTCGTGCTGCTCGCCGACGAACTCGGCGGCTGGTTCGGGTACCTGGGCCTCGCGCTGGGCTTGATCGGCCTGTTCGGGCCGGCCGGGAACCTCACGCAGTGGCTGGTGATCTTCCCGCTGGTGGGCGGCGCCCTGATGGCCCTGCTGCTCGTGAAGCACTCCGGCGGGCCGTTCGTGCTGCCGTTCGGCGCGGCCCTGTTCGCCGCCACCCTGATCGGCGTGGGCCGCTACGGCACGCAGGTGGACCCGGAACTCAAACTTCCCGCCAGCGACAGCTTCCAGCAGTCGGCCCTGCTCGCCATGCTGATCGGGGTGGGCGTGAGCTTCATCCGGCAGGTCGTCGAGATGATCCTGCGCGCCCGCGCCCGCCACCACGCCCGGCAGGAGACCGTCCCGCTGCTGCTCGCCACGCCCGAGGCCGCCCGCGGCACTGGCCCGGTCGGCACCGACCCGGAGTCCGGCGCCCACCCCTGACCGGGGGCCCGCCCGTCCCGCCGCGTCCGCAGTCCTTCTCAGGGTGCGGACGCTACACTTGAACCCGACATGACCAGACTCAAAGGGAGCAACTCGAACAACACCACGCTGGTGATCGGCACGCTGATCGCCGTCGTCCTGATCGCCCTGGCCCTCTTCGCCGTGCGCGGCAAACCCCGCACCGGCGGCGACGGCACCACCGCCACCTTCAACCTCGCGGACATGCCCTACGTCGGGCAGGACGACGCCAAGGTGAACGTGGTCGTCGTGGAGGACTTCAAGTGCCCCGCCTGCAAGAACTTCAACGACAACATCGAACCCGAACTGAAAACCAAGTACGTGGACGGCGGCCAGGTGAAGTGGTACACCCTGGTCTGGCCCTTCATCTCCACCCAGGTCGCCCGCAACCCCGAGGACGACAGCAAGTACGCCGCCCAGGCCGCCCGCTGCGTGCGTGAACAGCAGGGCAACGAAGGCTACGAGGTCTTCAAGGGCATCCTGTTCCGCTCGCAGGGCCCCGAAAGCGAAGTGTGGGCCAGCAAGGCCAACCTGAAGACCCTGGCCGGCAACGTCGAGGGCCTGGACGCCGCGAAGTTCGCCAGCTGCCTCGACAACGACGAAACCCTCGCCGCCGTGGAAGCCGACAAGCGCCAGGCCGAGGCCGCCGGCGTGAACAGCACCCCCACCGTGTTCGTGAACGGCAAGAAGGTCGAGGGCACCGCCAGCGCCATCAGCCAGGCCATCGACGAGGCCGTCTCCGCCGCCAACTGAGCCACCCCCACCCCTGCCCCCGCCGCCCGGAGCCCGCTCCAGGCGGCGGTTTTTCATCCATTCCGGACGGGCGGAGCGGGGGAGGGGCCGCGTGCCCCGCCCGGCATGCTTTACCCTCTGGGCATGAGCCGTGACACGCGCCTTTACCTCGCCTGGGTGGTCGCCCTGATCGCCACGCTGGGCAGCCTGTACTTCAGCAACGTCAAAGGCTACGTGCCCTGCGTCCTGTGCTGGTACCAGCGGATCGCCATGTACCCCCTGGCGCTGTGGCTGGGCATCGCGGCCCTGCGCGGCGAACTGAGCATCCGCGTGTACGCCCTGCCGCTCGCCGTGATCGGCTGGTGCATCGCGCTGTTCCAGAACCTGGAAACCTGGGGGATCATCCCCACGCCCCTGGTGTGCTCCCCGACGACCGGCGCGGTGTCCTGCACCACGCCCTGGCCCGTGTGGGGCAACGGCGCGCTGCGCGACCTGAACACCATCCTGACCATCCCCACCCTGAGCCTGATCGCGTTCACGCTGATCATCGCCCTGCTCGCCTGGGGCCGCACCGCCCGCGACACCGCCGAACTCTGAGCCCCGCGCACCCCGGCCGGCCCCCGTGACTGCGGGGGCCGGCGCCTTGGTTCCCGCCCCGGTGCCCTTCAGGCCGCGGGCGGACAGGCCCGGGTAAGGCCCCGGCCACCCTTTCGATCTCGTAATAGCTCCGTAATTGCCGGGGGGGAGAGTGACCGCACCGTCGCCTGGGGAGGCCCCTGCCTTCCCGACAGGAGGTCACTATGAGATCGTCGTGGTTGCGTCAGGCGTTCATCCTTGCCGGCTTGCCCGCAGCGGCCCTGGCCGGTTTGGTGGCCGCCGGCCACATGCAGACCGCCGCCCAGCCTCTCTCCTCGTCCGGCCCGGCCCAGGCCACCCAGGCCCAGGTGCAGGCCCTGAACAGCGGGACCCTGCTGGCCGGCACCATGGTGCTCGCGCAGGCCGGCACCGCCAGCGCGAACGTCAGGGGCGTGTCCTCGGCCACGTGCATGAACTGCCACGGCAGCACCCCCAAATACCCGGTGCTGGGCGCCAAACTCACGTACGAGCACTCGGCGCATAAACTGAACGGCAACGCCACCTACGCCAACGGCGGCGGCTGCCAGCAGTGCCACACCAACGAGGGCTTCATTGAGTGGACGCAGAAGGGCAAGATCGACCCGGCCACCTTCGTCGCCAACCCCTCGCAGCCCGGTTGCATGACCTGCCACGCGCCTCACGAGACCGGCACCATGGCCCTGCGCACCACCAAGGCCGTCACGCTGGTGAACAAGGAAGAATTCGACGGCGGCAAGGGCAACCTGTGCGCCAGCTGCCACCAGTCCCGCAGCGACGCCAAGGCGGCCGTGAAGGACCTGCCCGCCAAGGACGTCACCGCCCGCCTGGGCGCTCACCACGGCCCGCAGGCCGACATGATGGTCGGCACGAACGCCTACCAGTTCCCCGGTAAGACCTACGGCAGCAGCGACCACTACAGCAGCGTGGACAACACCTGCGTGTCCTGCCACATGAACCTCCCGAAAGGCCGCTACAGCCTGAGCCCAGAGATCGGCGGGCATAGCATGAACCTGGCCGGCGAGGTGCACGAGGTCGAGACGCTGAACACCAGCGCCTGCGTGAGCTGCCACAAGGACATGAAGCAGGCCCCCGGCACCGCCAGCTGGAGCAAGTTCAGTGACGCCGGCGTGCAGTGGGTCGGGCCGACCGCCGTGTTCGCCGTGACCGCCAGCGACGACTACGACCGCGACGGCAAGAAGGAATACGTGCAGGACGAAGTGCAGGGTCTGATGGACCTGCTGGTCAACCCGCAGGGCACCGGCGCCATGCAGACCAAGCTCGCGATGTACGACGCCAAGGGCACCTACATCGGCGCGAAGGCTGCGGCGCCCTACACGGCCGCGCAGGTCGGCGCGCTGTTCAACTACCGCTACGTGCTCGAAGACCGCAGCCGCGGCATCCACAACCTCACATACACCGTGCAGCTCCTGACTGACAGCATCGCCGCGCTGGACCCCGCCTTCGACACCAGCGCCCGCCCCAAGTAAGCCCCTGAATGGGAGAGGCGGCGTGACGAGCGCCGTCCCTCCCGTTCGGAGCACCCCGACAAACCGAGGCGCCGGCAGGTCAATGCCGGCGCCGCCTGGATTTTTCGGTCAGGCGCCCGGGGCCTTCAGGTCCGCCCAGTCCAGGATGACCTTCCCGCTCTGCCCGCTGAGCATCGCGTCGAAACCCTGCTGGAAGTCGCGGATGCCGTAGTGGTGCGTGATCACGGGGCTCAGGTCCAGGCCGGACTGGATCAGGGCGGCCATCTTGTACCACGTCTCGAACATCTCCCGGCCGTAGATGCCGCGGATGGTGAGCATCTTGAAGATCACGGCGTTCCAGTCGATCTGCACGTCCCCGCTGGGAATGCCCAGCAGCGCGATCTTCCCGCCGTTGTTCATGGCCTGCACCATCTGCGCGAAGGCGGGGCCCGACCCGCTCATTTCCAGGCCCACGTCGAAGCCCTCGTGCATGTCGAGTTCGGTCGTGGCGACGTGCCACAGGTCCTCCTGCGCCACGTTCACGGCGCGGGTCACGCCCATCTTCCGCGCGAGGTCCAGGCGGTACTCGTTCACGTCCGTGATCACCACGTTGCGCGCGCCCACGTGTTTCGCCACGGCCGCCGCCATCACCCCGATCGGCCCGGCGCCCGTGATCAGCACGTCCTCGCCCACCAGATCGAACTGCAGGGCCGTGTGCACCGCATTCCCGAACGGATCGAAGATCGCGGCGATGTCGTCCGGGATGTCCTGCGGCAGCTTGAAAGCGTTGAAGGCCGGCAGCACCAGGTACTCCGCGAACGACCCGGGGCGGTTCACGCCCACGCCCAGCGTGTTGCGGCACAGGTGCCGGCGGCCCGCGCGGCAGTTGCGGCAGTGCCCGCAGGTGACGTGGCCCTCGCCGCTCACCCGGTCCCCGATCTGGAAGCCCTGCACCTCGCTGCCCATCCCGACCACCTCACCCACGTACTCGTGCCCGACCACCATGGGCACCGGAATGGTCTTCTGCGCCCAGCTGTCCCACTTGTAGATGTGCACGTCCGTGCCGCAGATGCTGCTCTTGCGCACCCGGATCAGCAGGTCGTTCGGGCCGGGGGTGGGCACGTCGGTGTCGATCATCCAGATGCCCTCGCGGGCCTCCTGTTTGCTCAGGGCGGTCATGGTGCCCGCGATGCCGGGGGCCAGGGTGGGGGCGCTGCTCATGACCGCGTTCTAGCGCGGCGCGCCCCCGGACGCAACGGTGAAGCTCACCGGCCGGGACGCTGGCCTGGACACCCTGCCCGCCCGGCCCTCAACCATTTCATAAGCGGCGCGGCACCCGCGCTTCACGTGTGGGGGCTACGCTGCGGGCATGATCCGCTACCGCAAACAGAACGCCCTGCAGCCCGAGAAGGACGCTGAGGTCAGCGTGAACCTCACGCCGCTGATGTTCTTCCTGGTGGGGTTCCTGGCCATGAAGGCCCTGCTGCGCACCGCGCTGAGCCAGGGCGAGTAATCCCCCGGCCCGTCGCCGCCCGCCCCGGCCGGCCGGGGCGGTAGGCTGCAGGCATGACCAACCCACCCCCGGCGCCCGCGCAGCAGTTCAAGAGCGCGGCCAGCAACCGCTTCGTGATGCCCGGCTGGATGAACCTGCTGCCCGGCACGCCCGACAGCATCGAGGTGCAGTTCGACCTCGCGCCCGAGGACCACAGCCGCGCGCAGGGCCTGCTGCTGCTGGACTACTGGGAAACGCCGGAGAAACTGACCCTGCAGGGCATCCTGCCGGTGCGCGCCTTTACCGCCAACCCCGACGGGTGGTGCGTGATGCTGCCGGCCCGCGGTGACCTGATCATCCGCGCCATCGACCCGCAGCCCAACCCGCCGGTGCTCGCGCCGCACTGGATTCACCTGAACCCGGAGACGAAACCCGGCACGACCGTGCACGTGGCCGTGAAATTCCCTGGCGGGGAAGGCACGCCGCCGGCCGTGCAGAACCTGCTGCGCAGCTGAATCGCCCCGCGCGGCACCTGAACTTCGTCTGAAGGCGGGTTGCACGGGCGGGCGGGCGGCCCGCCCTACGCTGGGGCATGCCGCAGAAACCGGACCTTCCGAACCCCAAGCCCGAGTCCCGGCGCGTCGGGTACGCCATCGTCGGCATCGGCAAACTCACCGCCGACGAGCTGATTCCCGCCGCCCGCACCAGCGAGAACAGCTACGTGGCGGCGCTGGTCACCAGCGAGGAGGACAAGGGCGAGGCCTTCGCCCGGGCCTTCGACCTGTCCGACCGGGACGTGTACACCTACGACCAGTTCGAGGAGCTCGCGGACCGGGAGGACGTGCAGGCGGTGTACATCGTGCTGCCCAACAGCATGCACCGCGAGTACGTGGAACGCGCCGCGAAGATGGGCAAGCACGTCCTGTGCGAGAAACCGCTCGGCATGAACGCCGACGACGCCCGCCAGATCGTGGCCGCCTGCAAGAAGGCCCGCGTGAAACTCATGACCGCGTACCGCTGCCAGTACACCCCGGAACACTGGGCGGCGCGCGACGCCGTACAGGGCGGCCGCCTGGGGAAGGTCAAGCTGCTGGACAGCATTCACACGCAGGTCGAGACCGACGCCACCGCCTGGCGCATGAAGCAGGACCTCGCGGGCGGCGGGCCGCTGCCGGACGTCGGCATCTACAGCGTGAACATCATGCGCTTCGTGCTCGGCACCGAGCCCGAATGGGTCTTCGCCGCGCTGCACCAGCCGAAAAGTGACCCGCGATTCCGCGAGGTGGAGGAGAGCGTGGCCTTCACGCTCGGGTTCCCCGGCGGGATCATGGCGACCGGCTTGACGAGTTACGGCGCCGCCAAGACCACCACCCTGCGCGTGCTCGGCGAGGACGGCAGCCTCCTGATGGACCCCGCCTTCCCGTACGACGGCCTGAAACTCCAGCTCACGGACGAGGCAGGCACCCACCAGCCCAGTTTCCCCGAGTACGACCAGTTCACGCAGGAGTTCAACCACTTCAGCCGGTGCATCCTGGAGGGCGGCACCCCCTGGACGCCCGGCGAGGAAGGCGTGGCCGACCACGTCGTCATGGACGCCCTGTACGAGAGCGCCCGCACCGGGAAGGTCGTGACCCTGAAATCCAGCCGGAAGAAGGACGCCAGCCGAGGCCCGGACAAGCCCCAGCTTCCCGGCAAGTAATCCCGGCGGGTCAGCGGAAGGTGAAGGCGCCGTCTTTCAGGCCCACCGTGACCCGCCCGCCTTCCTTGAGCCGCCCGAACAGCAGCTGATCGGCCAGCGGGCGCTTGACCTGCGCCTCGATCACCCGCGTGAGCGGCCGGGCACCCATCACCGGGTCGTACCCGAGTGCCGCGAGGCGGGCGCGGGCGGCGGGCGTGACGTTCAGCTTCACCTTCCGTTCCGCGAGCTGCCCCTCCAGCTCCCGCAGGAACTTGTCCACCACGCTGCCCATCACCTCACGCGACAGCGGCCGGAAGTGAATCACGGCGTCCAATCGGTTGCGGAATTCCGGCGTGAAGGTCCGCTTCACGGCCTCGGCCTCCTCACCGGCGCGGCCCTCCCGGGAGAAGCCCAGCGCCGGTCGGCTCGCGTCGGCCGCGCCGGCATTCGTGGTAAAGATCAGCACCAGGCCGCGGCCGTCCACCTTCTTCCCGGCGTGATCGGTCAGGGTGCCGTGGTCCATGAGCTGCAGGAAGATGTTGTACACGTCCGGGTGCGCCTTCTCGATCTCGTCCAGCAGCAGCACCGAATGCGGGTGCTTCGCCACGGCGTCCGTGAGCAGCCCCCCCTGATCGAACCCCACGTACCCGGGGGGCGCCCCGATCAGCCGGGCGACGGTATGCGCCTCCTGGTACTCGCTCATGTCGAAGCGGGACAGCGGCACCCCCAGCCGGTCCGCGAGCGCGCGGGCCAGTTCCGTCTTGCCCACCCCGGTCGGGCCGGCGAACAGGAACGCGCCCTGCGGCTTCTGCGGGTCGCGCAGGCCCGCGCGGGCCAGCTTCACCGCCGAGGCCACCGCCTCCACCGCCCGGTCCTGCCCGTACACGCGGCCCTTCAGGTCCGCTTCCAGGGTCGCCAGGGACTGCACCTCCTCAGCCTTCACGGCGCCCACCGGCACGCGCGCCATCCGCGCAACCGTCGCCTCGATGTCCGGCGCACCGACCACCCCGCCCTGCCCGGCACTGCTGCGCGCCGCACCCGCCTCGTCCAGCACGTCGATGGCCTTGTCCGGCAGGAAGCGGTCCCGCAGGTGCCGCACGCTCAGGTGCACCGCGGCGTCCAGCGCCTCCGGCGTGAACGTCACGCCGTGATGCGCCGCGTACTTCGGCGCGAGCCCCCGCACGATCTCCCGCGCGTCCTCCGGCGAGGGCTCCATCACCTCCACCGTCTGGAAGCGCCGCCACAACGCCCGGTCCTTCTCCAGGTGCCGCAGTTCCGCCGGGGTGGTCGCGCCCAGCACCCGCAGCCGACCCCGCGCCAGCGCCGGCTTGAGCAGGTTCGCGGCGTCCACGCTGCCGCCCTCGGTGGCGCCCGCGCCCACCAGCGTGTGCAGCTCGTCGATGAACAGCACCGCGTTCACGCCGTCCAGCGCGGCCAGCACGCCCTTGAGCCGCTCCTCGAAATCCCCGCGGTACCGCGTGCCGGCCAGCAGCGCCCCCAGGTCCAGCGCGTACACCGCCGCGCCCTTCAGGAACCCGGGTGCCGCTCCGTCCGCGACCCGCTGCGCCAGCCCCTCGGCCAGCGCCGTCTTCCCGACGCCGGGCTCACCCACCAGCACCGGGTTGTTCTTCGTGCGCCGCGCCAGCACGTGCACCACCCGCGTCAGCTCCGCGTCCCGGCCGATCACCGGGTCAAACTCGCCCGCGCGCGCCTGCGCGGTCAGGTCCGTCGTGAACGCCGAGAGCGGGTCCTGTTCCGGCGCGTCCCCGCCCTCCGGCAGGGGGCCGTCCACGCCCGCCACGCGCCGCTCCCGGCTGCGGCCCTCCACGCGCGCCACCCCGTGCGACACGAAATTCAGCACGTCCAGCCGCGTCACGCCCCGCGCCTCCAGCACCGAGCGCGCCAGGCTGTCCTCCTCCTCCAGCAGTTCCACCAGCACCCGCGCGCCGTCCGCTTCCTGCGCACCCTTGCCGCTGGCGTGCAACTGCAGCACGGCGCCCTGCACCACCCGGTGCACGCCCAGCGTGAACTCCGGGTCCACGCCCTCCAGCCGCTCCAGCGCCGACAGGTGCTCCTCCAGGTCGTCCCGCAGGGCCTCCACGTTCACGCCCAGCGCCAGCAGCGCCTCCAGCGCCTCCGGGTCCCGCGTCAGGGCCAGCAGCAGGTGCTCCTGCGTCACGTACTCGTGCCCGGCCGACCGGGCGTGGTCCGCGGCCCGCGCGATCGCCAGCTGAAGATGTTCCCCGATCATTCGCCCACCTCCGGCTCCGCCACCACGCACAGCGGATGCCCGTCCCGGCGGGCGTGGGCGGTGACCTGCGCGACCTTCGTCTCGGCAATGTCGCGGGTGTACACCCCGGCCACGCCCTGCCCCTTGTGATGCACGGCCAGCATGATCAGCTCGGCATCCTGCTCGGTCTTGCGGAAGTAGCGTTCCAGGATCATCACCACGAAATCCATGGGGGTGTAGTCATCGTTCAGGAGCAGCACGCGGTACAGGCGGGGGCGCTGCGTCTGCGTGCGCTCCAGGGTCTGGGTCCGGCCCTGGCCGGCTTGGTCGGCGTCCCTGCGCGTCATGGGGCGAGTGTACCCGGCTCATCGGTGGCCGACCGTGAGCAACGGAAACCCTTCCCCGCGCAGGTGGGGAAGGGCACGGAAAGAAGCGAATCGGCGATCAGGCCTTCTGCCCGCCGTCCTTCTTCTGGTCGTCCGCGGCTTTCTTCGCGCTGTCCGCTGCATTCTGGGCCGCGTCCTTCGCGCCGTCCGCCGCCTTCTGCGCGGCGCTCTTCACGTCATCGGCCGCCTTGCCAGCCGTGTCCTTGGCGTCCTTCGCCCCCCACTTGATGTCCTGCAGCGTCTGGGCGCCCTGGTTCCCGGCCTTGTCCGCAGCGTCCTTCGCGTCGGCCTTCAGGTCCTGCGCGGCGTCCCGGGCCTTGCCCCCGACATCCTGGGCCTTGTCCTTCACGGTGTCCGCGGCCTTGGAGGCGGCGTCGCGGGCC
The DNA here is from genome assembly GCF_003444775.1 of Deinococcus ficus. Classification (NCBI taxonomy): domain Bacteria; kingdom Thermotogati; phylum Deinococcota; class Deinococci; order Deinococcales; family Deinococcaceae; genus Deinococcus; species Deinococcus ficus. The sequence continues at coordinate 740,487 of NZ_CP021081.1, forward strand.
GTTTCGGCCGCGCCGGTCACGGCCTGCTTCACGTCACCGGCCACTTCCTTGGCCTTGTCCACGGCGGCCTGCGTGCCGCCCGCCGCGGCGTCCTTCACCTCGGCGGCCTTGTCCGCGATGACCGTGCCGGCGGTGTGCGCCGCTTCCCGGGTCTTCTCCCAGCCCTGCGCGACGCTGTGGCTCACGTCGCCCGCCGCGTCCTTCAGGCCCAGTTCGGCCAGTTTGGCGTCCAGGGCCTTGCGGTTCTGCTCGCGGCTCAGGTAGTACGCGCCCGCGCCGATCAGCGCGCCCAGCAGCAGCAGCCGCTTGGTGGGAAAGTGCGAGTCGTCGTGGTCGTGGTGGTTAAACATGCGCTCAGCGTAGGACCGCGCCCCCCTCCCAGGATGAACTTCCGCCCCGCCCGCCCGGATCAATCCTTAAAGTCCAGCCGGCCCCTCAGCGCGCCGGGACCGGCAGGCCCAGGCGCCGCGCGAGCCGCTCGGTCACGATCCACTCCTCCGGCTCCTCGGCGTCCCCCGGGTCGTTCAGGCCCTCCACGCGCAGCAGCACGCAGCCCCGCTCCAGGTAAAAGGCGCGGATCTTCGCCCAGGCCTCCTGCTCGTCCGCGGCCGTCTCGTCCAGGTCCTCCAGGGTGCCCCACACGTCGCCGTCCACCTCCGCGCTCAGCAGGGCCTCGGCATGCCCGCTGAACACGTACGCGTCCACCGTTTCGCTCCGCGCGTACGCCTCGCCGGGCGCGCGCACGTCCAGGCGGTCGTCGCGCTCGTACAGGCCCGCCAGGAACGCCGCCCAGGCGTCGGCACTCAGGGTGATCACCGGCTCATTGCTCACGGCGCCACTCTACCCCTTCACCCCAGGGCTCCCTCACCCCGGCGCGCACGGGGGCGGCTGGGTGAAGGTTTCTGAACGGTTCCCGCCGACCCCCGCAAGGGCCGGGCCCGTAGACTGCGCACATGCAGCGCGTTCGCCACACCCCCCACCGGAAGGGCGCCCCCCTGCGGGCCGCCCTGGTCGCCCTGTCCCTCACGCTCGGCGGGCTGTCCCTGACCAGCCCCGCCCTCGCCCAGTCCGGCGGGGGCTTCGGCGGAAGCAGCAGCGGCGGGCGGTCCGGCGGCGGGTCCGTGGGCGGCGGCTCCTACGGCGGAGGTGGCGGGTCGTACGGCGGCGGGTACAGCGGCCCCATCATCATCAACGGCGGCGGGTACGGCGGCGGCTACTACGGCCCCGGCGTGTCCATGGGCGGCGGCTTCGGACTGCTGCCCCTCCTGATCTTCGGCGGCGTGATCTTCATGGTCGTCGGCGGCATGCGCCGCAGCCTCGCCGGCAGCAGCGCCCGCGGCCTGGGCGGCCTGAACAGCCTCAGCGGCACCGCGCAGGCCGTCAAGGTCCAATTGCTCCTCGCCGAAGGCGACGAGGTCAAACGCAGCCTGCAACGCGTCGCGCAGACCGGCGACCCCGACACCAACGCCGGCCTGGCCCGCATGCTGCAGGAAGCCGCCCTGGTCGCCCTGCGCCACCCCGAACGCTGGGTGTACGGCGACGTGGAACGCGCCCAGGGCGCCCCGAACGCCGCCGACAGCCAGGTCGGCGCCTGGGCCACGCAGGCCCGCGCGGCCTTCACCGACCAGACCACCAGCAACTACCAGAACCGCGACCCCCAGAGCGGCTTCTCGCAGCGCGGCGACTACACGTTCAAGAAAGACGGCACCGACCTGTACTTGGCCGTGACCATCGCCGTCGCCGCCCACACCCTCGGCAACCTGCCGCCTGCCGGCACCACCACCGCCGCCGAAGCCCGCGCGGTGCTCGCCGCCATCAGCAGCGTCAGCGCCGACGACCTGATCCGCGCCGAGGTCGTCTGGAGCCCCGATGTGGAAGGCGAATTCCTCTCGGAGGACGAAGCCATCCTCAAATACCCGCAACTCACCAGGCTGTAAGCCGCGCACCTGCGCCGCCCGGACGCGCCCGCACCCGTTATGGTGCAGGCCGTGTCCCGGCGGTACTTTCCTCCCCTTCTTCTTGTCCTGCTGCTGTCCCTCATCCCCCTGGCCCTCGCGCAGAGCGGCGGCAGCTTCGGCGGCTCCACGAGTTCCGGTTCATCGGGGTCGTCCGGTTCCTCTTCCAGTTCCAGCTCCTCAGGATCGAGCAGCTCCTCAAGTTCATCCAGCAGCTCTTCGGGCCGCTCCTGGTCCGACGACGATGACGATCTGGGGTCAACGTTGTCGGAGACCGATGACACGGCGGCCGGTGATCCGGCGAGTCAGGCGCCGAGTACCTTTCTGCACGACGTGACGGTCGTCGTTCTGTGGGGCATGGCCATCCTCCTGGCCCTCGTGGTGCTGGACCGGGTGATCGCGTTTTTTGTCCAGCGCAAACCAGCTCAGCTCGTCTTCACGCAACTGCTTCTCGTGAATGCGCCCGGCGTGCAGAGGGCCATTCACGACATTGCCGTGAGTGGCGACGTCGACCAGCCGGGGCAGCTGGCCAGGATGTTCCTTCAGGCGGTGCAGGTCACCCTGGACGCGCAGGCCAGCTGGGTGTACGGGCGGGCAGACGTGATGACCGGGACGCGGGGCGCTCTGGAAGCCCAGCTGAAGGAAAGGGCCGTGCTGGCCCGCGCCGCGTTCACCTCGGAAACCACGAAGAACCAGCAGGACGGTGAACTCAGGGGCGCCACCATCGCCGGCAGCACCGCCACCCCGGAGCCGGGCGCCCCGCTCTATCTGGCCGTGACACTCGGCGCAGTCACCGCCCGTTCTTCCCTGAGCGTGCCCACGTCGCCGTGCACGGACGAAACCGTGAGCACCGTCCTCCGCCACCTGATGAGCCTGAACAGCGGCCAGATCCACGAGGTGCAGGTGGTGTGGAGTCCGGACGTGGCGGGCGAATTTCTGACAGAGGAGCAGGCAATCAGAAAATACCCGGACCTGGGCAAACTGTAAGCCGGCCCGGCCTGAACTGCGCGGGCCGTGCGAGCATGCGCGAATGCCGCGCCGCCGTCCCGAGTCCTCCTGGCCGCCCCGGCCGGCCGCGCCCGAGCGGTGCGGGCTGTGTGATCGGGCGGTGCCGCGCCTGACCGAGCATCACCTCGTGCCGCGGTCGCAGGGGCGGCGCCGGGGCGTGCCGGTCCATGAGCTGCCGACGGTGCAGCTGTGCCCGCCGTGCCACAAGTTCCTGCACCGGACCTTCTCGAACGCGGAACTGGCCACCCAGTACGCGGACCTGGACACGTTGCGGGCGCATCCGGACGTGGCGGCCTTCCTGAAGTGGGTGCGGACGCAGCCGGCCACGAAGGGCATCCGCGTCCGCTGAGCCTGACGTCAGCGGACGGGGGCGGCGGCCGTGAAGGGCACGTTGCGGCCGGTTTCCTGGGGCAGCCAGCGGCGCAGCAGGGCCGGCACGCCGTGCGTGGCGAGCAGCACCAGCCCGCCGTAACGCAGGGCGCGCACCAGCGGCAGGTCCTTGAGCGCGTCGGGCAGGGCGGCCAGCAGGAAGTACGCGGCGAACACCACGGTCAGGCCCAGGACGGCCACGATGAGCCGCCCGGTCCAGTCGGTGGGGGGCGTGAAGGTGGGCCGGGACGCCCAGAAGCCCGCCAGCATGCCCAGGCCCACGCCCAGTTCCCGTGGGGTACCCGCCGGGAAGAGCAGGCTGACGAGCAGCACGACGACCGGCACGCCCCAGCGGCCCAGGTCCTCCAGCGGGAAGTCGCCCCGCGCGGCCCACAGTGCGAAGAGCGTGCCGAGCAGCAGGCCCACGATCACGTCGCTGGGGTAATGCACGTGCAGCACCAGCCGGGACGCGGCGATCACGGCGACCAGCGCGAGGGCGGCGGCCGTGAAGGCCGGGCGGCGCAGCTGCGCGGCAATGCCGCCCCACAGCGTGGCGCTCATCTGCGCGTGTCCGCTCGGCAGGCCCGGCCCGCCGCCGGTGGCCCGCGCCGCCTCGGACGCGAGCGCGGGGTCGCTGGTGAAGGGGCGGGGCAGGTCCAGGCCGTATTTCAGGGCGGTGTTCACCAGGTAACTCAGCGCGAAGGCCACGCCCAGGTCCCGCCCGCCGCGCGGCCGGACCAGCCACGTGTACAGCGCGAGAACCACGATGAACACCTCGTCACGTCCGAGCGCCGTGACCGCCAGCCAGAAGGATTCCATGTGCCTTCAGTGTGCCACGGCGCCCCGCCCGGCGGGGCATCCGGGCCCGGGGGTCAGGGCGTAAACTGTCAGGCATGACTGCTCCCGTTCCCGCTGCTTCGGCGGACCTGCACCACACGCACAACTCCCCCGTGGCCCTGTCGCTGCGCGGCATCACGAAACGCTTCCCGCTGGTCCTGGCGAACGACAACATCAGCATGGACGTGAAGTGGGGCAGCGTGCACGCGCTGTGCGGCGAGAACGGCGCCGGCAAGAGCACCCTGATGAAGATCGTGTACGGCGCCCAGCCGCCCACCAGCGGCGAGATCGCCGTGGACGGCCAGACCGTGCAGTTCCACGATCCCAGTGACGCCATCCGCCTTGGGATCGGCATGGTCTTCCAGCACTTCATGCTGGTGGACACCCTGAGCGTCACGGAGAACGTGATCCTGGGCGCCGAACCGGGCAGCGCCACCGCCATCAACTACGCCGCCGCCCGCCAGCGCGTGGCGGAACTGATCAAGCAGTTCAACTTCGACCTGAACCCCGACGCGCTGGTCGGGAGCCTCCCGGTGGGCCTGCAGCAGAAGGTCGAGATTCTCAAGACCCTGTACCGCGGCGCTCGCATCCTGATCCTCGACGAGCCGACCGCCGTGCTCACGCCCAGCGAGACGGACGAACTGTTCGACTTCCTGAAGAACAACTACGCCGCCAGCGGCAACGCCGTGATCTTCATCAGCCACAAGCTGCACGAGGTGCTGCACATCAGCGACACCATCAGCGTGATCCGCGACGGCAAGATGATCGGCTCCATTCCCGCTGCGGGCGCCACCACCGAAACCCTCGCGCAGATGATGGTGGGACGCGAGGTCACCCTGAAGGTCAACAAGCAGCCCGCCCGGCCCGGCGAGGTCGCCCTGGACGTCCAGAACGTCACCGTGAAAGGCGAGCACGGCAACGCCGTGAAGGGCGTGAGCTTCCAGGTGCGTGCCGGCGAGATCGTCGGCATTGCCGGCGTGGAAGGCAACGGCCAGAACCAGCTTGTCGAGGCGATCACCGGCCTGCGCGCCCCGGAAAGCGGCACCATCACCTACCTGGGCCGCGCCGCGCACGGCGTGCGGGGCGTGGAGGCCGCCGGCGTGTCCTACATTCCCGAGGACCGCAACGAACGCGGCCTGGTGCTGGACATGACCACCGCCGAGAACTACATGCTGGGCGAGCACGACCGCGCGCCCTTCGCCGGGAAGTTCGGGTTCCTGAACCTGGACGCCATCGAGCAGAACGCCAGGACCCTCTCTGAGCAGTTCGACGTGCGGCCCCGCAGCGCGTCCCTGCCCGCCAAGAGCTACAGCGGCGGGAACGCGCAGAAGATCATCGTGGCCCGCGAGATGCGCAAGGGCCCTAAGATCCTGGTCGCCAGCCAGCCCACCCGCGGCGTGGACATCGGCGCGATCGAGTTCATTCACGCCCGCATCGTCGAGGCGCGCGACCAGGGCCTCGCGGTGCTGCTCATCAGCGCCGACCTGGGCGAGGTCATGAACCTCAGCGACCGCATCCTGGTGATGTACGAGGGCCAGATCGTCGGGGAGGTGGAGGCCAGCGGCGCCACCGAGACGCAGCTGGGCCTGCTGATGACCGGCAGCGGCCAGCACTGAGGTCGCGTCAGGCGGGGGGCCGGGGATGCACCCCGGCCCCTTTTTATGGGCCCTCGCCCTGCCGGCTGCTCAGGTTGATGCCGGCGCTCGCGGCGATCACGCACAGCATCGCCAGCCACTGCGCGCCGCTCAGGTGCTCCTGCAGGAACAGCCAGCCGCTCAGGGCCGCGATGGCCGGCTCGATGCTCATCATCACCCCGAACACCCGCGCCGGAATGGCCCGCAGGGCGATCATCTCCAGGGTGTACGGCAGGGCGCTGGACAGCACCGCCACCCCCACGCCCAGCAGGAACAGGTTCGGCGTGAGCAGTTTCGTGCCGGCCTGCGCCACCCCGAACGGCAGGGTCACCAGGGCCGCGACCAGCATGCCCGCCGCGACGCCGGTCGTGCCGGGCACGCTGCGGCCCAGCCGGCCCCCGGCGAGGATGTACGCTGCCCAGAACGCGCCGGCCAGCAGCGCCAGCCCGATCCCCACCAGGCTCACCGCCTCACCTCCGCTGCCGTGCGGGGTGATCAGCCAGATGCCCAGGCCTGCCAGGGCCACCCACGCGAAATCCTGTGCCCGGCGCGACAGGGCCATGGCGAGCGCCAGCGGGCCCACGAACTCGATGGTCACCGCCAGCCCCAGTGGCAGGTGCAGCAGCGACTGGTAGAAGGCGAGGTTCATCAGGCCCAGCGCCAGCCCGTACGGCACGACCGCCGCCCAGCCCGCGCGGCCCAGCGCGCGCAGGTTCGGGCGGAACACCGCCAGCAGGATCACGGCCGCCAGTGACACCCGCAGCGCCGACGTGCCGCCCGGCCCCAGGTCCGGGAACAGCGTCTTGGCCAGCGCCGCGCCCCCCTGAATGCTGAGCATGGCGAGCAGCAGCGCGGGCACCGGGGGCAGGCGGACAGCAGACATGACCGGCATTACAGCACCTTCCCGCCGGTGTCCCGTGCACGATCTGGACAGGCTCCCCGCCGCCGCAGGCCTGTTCAGGGTCGCCAAGCGTGGGTGAGCGACAAAGGAACTCCCCCGCCCGGGCGTGGGGCAGGGGAGAGGCTGTTCAGTGGTGTGGGTCTGGGCTTACGCCCACTTGATCAGGCCGGCCTCCAGCGGGTTGCTCAGCCCGGGAACCTCCGGGATCATGCGCACGCCCACGGAGTACAGGCCACTCTCGGTGAGGGGCACGTCGGCGCGGAAGGTGCCGTCCGGCTGCACCTGCAGCGGGTGGTGCGTGAGGTGCCCGCCGCGGTTCAGGACCGCCTCGACCTTCAGTTCGTTCAGCTTGATGCCGGCGGAGTTCACCTGCGCGGTCACGGGAATCGTCTGACCGGGCTGGGCGCTGGCCGGGAGGGTGGCCTGCGCGGTGATGGTGGTGTACGGCCACTGGGCGCGCACCCAGGTCTTCCAGGCGCCCAGGTCCCGGGCGCGCTGGGCGCCGTTCGCGGCGACTTCCGCGCCCCGCACGGCCAGCGGGCGGTAGTACTTCTGCACGTAGTCGATGACCTGCCGCTGCATGGAAAAGCGCGGGCTGACCGTCTCGATGGACCGGCGGACCGTGTGCGCCCAGGACTGCTCGCCGGACTGCGTGCCGTAGTAGCGGGGCACGATCAAGTCCTCCAGCGTCTCGTACAGGCTGTAGGCGTCGGCGTCGTCCTGCACGTTCAGGTCGGCGTACTCGCGTTCCTCGCCGATGGGCCAGCCGTTCGTGCCGTCGTACCCCTCGCGCCACCAGCCGTCCAGCACGCTGAAGTTGGGCGAGCCGTTGAAACTGGCCTTCATGCCGCTCGTGCCGGACGCTTCCAGCGGACGGCGGGGGTTGTTCAGCCAGATGTCCACGCCCTGCACGAGGTGACGGGCGACGTTCATGTCGTAGTTCTCCAGGATCACGATCTTCCCGCGGAACTCGGGCTCCTGCGACACCCGGTAGATCTCCTGGATGAACGCCTTGCCGGGGTTGTCGGCCGGGTGGGCCTTCCCGGCGAACACGAACTGCACCGGGTGCTCCGGGTCGTTCACGATGCGGCTGAGCCTGGCCTTGTCGCGGAACAGCAGCGTGGCGCGCTTGTACGTCGCAAATCTCCGCGCGAACCCAATGGTCAGGGCCTTCTCGCTGAGCAACTCGTCGGTGGCGGCCACGTCCGCGGCCGAAGCGCCGTTGCGGAGCATCTGCTCGCGCATGCGGGCGCGCACGAACGTGATCATCTCGCGCTTCATGACCAGCTGCACGTCGCTCAGCTGCGCGTCCGAGAGGTTGTCCACGCCCTTCCACATGTCCTCGTCTTCCAGGCGCTCGGTCCAGTCGGCGGGCAGCACGGTCGAGAGCAGGTCCCGCATGTGCTGGGACGTGAAGGTCAGGTTGTGCGCCCCGTTCGTCACGTGCCCGATCGGGACTTCCTCGGCCTCGGCGCCGTCGTACAGGAACTTCCACATGTCGCGGCTGACCTCGCCGTGCAGTTCCGACACGGCGTTCGCCGCGCGGCTCATGTTCAGCGCGAACACCGTCATGGAAAACGCCGGCACCAGATGCCCGTCCCAGTGCTGGTCATGGCGGGCCAGGGCGTACAGGTCGTCGCGGCTGGTCGCCAGCTGCGCCGGCCAGTCCCCGATGTAGCGGTCCATCAGGTCGTACGCGAACGCGTCGTTCCCCGCCGCGACCGGCGTGTGCGTGGTGAACAGCGTGCTGCTCGCCACCGTCTCCAGCGCCGTGCGGAAGTCCAGGCCGCCCGCGACCAGCTCCCGCACACGTTCCAGGCCCAGCAGCGCCGCATGCCCCTCGTTCATATGGTACACGTCCGCCGGCACGTTCAGCGCCCGCAGCGCCCGGATGCCCGCCACGCCCAGCAGCACGTACTGCTGCACGCGCAATTCCTGGTTGCCGCCGTACAGCCGCGCCGTGAGCTTGCGGTCGTCCTCACTGTTCTCCGGGACGTTCGTGTCCAGCAGCAGCACCCGGATGCGGCCCACCTGCAGCTGCCACACGCGAACCTGCACCGTCCGGCCCGCGATCTGCACACTCACGCGGACCTCCTGCCCGTCTGCCGTCTTCGCGGGCGTCAGGGGCAGGGTGGTCAGGTCCAGGTCGTCGTACGCCTCGTTCTGCCAGCCGTCCTTGTCGAACAGCTGCCGGAAGTACCCCTGGTGAAACAGCATCCCCACCGCCGTGAAGGGAATCCCCAGGTCCGACGCGCTCTTGCAGTGGTCGCCGGCCAGCACGCCCAGCCCCCCGGAGTAGATCGGCAGGGACTCGTGGAACGCGTACTCCATGCTGAAGTACGCCACCGGCTTCATGTCCGGCGCGTTCCTCGCCGCCCAGGTGTCCCGCTTGCCCATGTACGCGTCGAAGTCCGCCATCACCTGCGCGTACCGCTCCAGGTAGGCGGCGTCCGCGGCCACCTGCTCCAGCCGCTCCCGCGGCACCTCCAGGAGGGTCCGCACGGGGTTTTGCTGGAAGCGCTCCCAAATGGACGAGTCCAACTCCCGGTACAGCGCCTGCGCCCGCGGCGTCCACGACCAGTACACGTTGTACGCCAGCTCCGAAAGCCGCGACACCGCCGCCGGAAGCTGCGGCAACACGGTCACTTTCCCAATCACGTTCATGGCCCTGAGCTTACCGCACCCAGCCCCGCCAACCGCCCCCACCCCCCATGACCTACCCTGCCCCCATGACCGACCCCGCCCCCCTCACCCTCCTCAACGACGAAGGCGACCGCCTCGCCCGGCACCTCACCCAGACCCTCCACATCACCGAACACCAGCTCACCCGCACCACCCTCATCGGCCGCACCCTCACCTACAACCTGCTCCAGGCCTTCCCCCCCACCCTCGAACAGATCACCCGCCGCGCCGGACACCCCCTCCAGGCGCAGCTCACCACCGACGACCGCGGCCGCGCCCTGCTCCGCATCACCACCCCGGACGGCCAGGAACGCGCTCGCCTCCCCGCCGAAGACCTCCTCCACACCCTCCTGTACACCCACGGCCGCCTCCACCCCACCCTCCACACCCACCTGCAGGACGCCCTGACCGGCGATGAACACCACGCCACCCGCGCCCTCGTCGCTGCCCTGCGCAGCAAACCCGTCCTGGACGCCATGAACCGAGCACTCCAGAAGCTGATGGGGAAGTGAGGGGTGTCTCCGATGCCCGGCGGAACGAAGACAGGAGGCCATCAACGTTGGCTGTCAATCAATGTTGTTGGGGGTCACAAGTCATTGATGCAGATCAAGTTTTTGGGCGACGTCCCCTCGGTGGCTTCGGAGGGGCAGGCCTGAATGAAGAGGCCTGGCCAACCTAGCGTGCTGTCCAGCGAGAAGTAAGACACCGGAGCCGACCGTCGGGCCGTCCATTCTTCCAGCAATTCGCCTGCTTCGCCGAAACAGGCTGATTTGAGCAGGTAGGGTCGTCCCTTCGCGAAGCCGTAGGCTCTCGACGACCAGGAAGAGCCGGGGGCGACGACCGGACTGGTGTCTCGACCGCCCTCTCCTGAGACCGAGACCTGCAGTCCGCCCGGGCAATTCGTCCGAACTGCACCGAACTCGGGAAGATTCGCGACATGCAGATCTGCCTGCGCCCAGTCCCCAATGGGAATCACTGTTCCACATGACGACAGCGAGGCTGAAAATAAGACCAGCGCCAGTGCTCGCCATCTGAAAGGGGACATGCTTTCACGCTACAGTCTGTGCGTCCACGGTGCAGTCCCATCTGCGGCATCCCGCAGCAAGTCTCCTATTGCTCAGTTCAGGCGCTTTTTTTCCATTTGCCTTTGCTGCGGTAGCCGACCTTGTTGCCGGCCTGGGCGGTGCGGGTGCGGATGCGTTCGTCGTCGTAGCGGAGCATCAGGGCGAGGCGGGCGCGGCTGATGATGTGGTGGGGGTTTTTGGGCACGAAGGCGGTGACGATGTCCACGTGGCCGTCGCGGTAGTGCTGCACGACGACGTGCAGGGGGAGTTTCACGCCGTGCGCTTCAAAGTACCCGGCGACCAGCCAGCGGTGCTCCTGGGTGTACACGGCCTTGACGCGGCCGGCCAGGAGGACGTGCATGATGTCGTGTTCGAGGAAGCCTTCGGCGCGGGCGTGCTGGATGGCGTGCGGGCAGATGTGGTAGCGGGCGTCGTACACGGCCTCGCGGAGTTTCAGGTGCGCGCGGCCGAGGCTGAATTCGTCGGTGTTGACGCCGTCGAGGTCCACGGCCCGCTGGGGTTTGAGGGGCGTGGTGGTCTTTTTGGTGCTGGGGGCGGGTTCAGGGGGTTTGCGGGCGGCTTTTTCGGCGCGGTGCAGCTGGGCACGCAGGGCGAGGAGGTCCATGCCGGGGCGGGTGTCGTGGGCGGGGGGCGTGTCCGTCCTGGCGGCAGGCTGTTGTTTGCTGGGTCGTTTCGTCATGGCGCAGCACCTCCCGGCGAGCCGTGGTCGCCCGGTCCCTGAGTCTGCCCGCGCCGCTTCCCTGAAAAAGGAAAAATCCCCTCAAACACGCGTGTCGTGTTCGTGGGGTGGCAGGCGAAGTACCCAGTTCAGGGCATAAGCGGAGTGTATCACGCGTCCTGAAGTGAAGATGTGACGCTCCCGGCTGACACGCGGGGGGGGGAATCCTAGGCTGAGCGCAGTGAACCCAGCACTGCACGCGCCCGATCCGCACGCGCTTTGCGCCAGACGGCCTGATTCCTAGTTTCGCCCCGGTCCCGGCCGGGAACCGCATCACAGGAGGCACCGCAGATGATTCGCCCCATGCAGCACACCGACACGCCCGACGTCCTGACCCTGCTTCACTGGATGGACGGTGCGCCGGAACGCGAGGTGTTCGCCCCGGACGCCCGTGACCCGCACGAACTGCGCATGGAGGTGGAGGACAGCCGCTGTTACGTCACCGACGGACCGGACGGCGTGGACGCCTACTGCGGCATCAGTCCCTTCCGGGACGGCATGATCCTGGAAGGCCCGGTGGGCCACGACCCGGCCCGCATGAAGAACCTGATCGAGCGGGCCGTGAAGGACGCCGAGGGCCTGCCGGTGTACGCGTTCTGCTCGCGGGACAACACGCTGGTCCGGGACGCGCTGGAAGCGGCCGGGCTGAACCCCATGCACAGCACCGCGTTTTACAGCGCGCCCATCAGCGCCCTGCAGCACGCGCGGCCGCTGCCGCCCGGGTACACGTTCTCGGATTCCCTGGGCTTCACGGAGTACCGGGACCTGTACCGCGCCGCGGAGGACGCCTGGGCGGACCGCCTGGAGTGGACGCCGGAGGAGTACGACGCGCACTTCCGGCACGGGGACGTGAAACTCGTGGCCCTGCGCCGCGAGGGGCGCCCGGTGGGTTTCGCGGAACTGGAGCTGTGCCCGGAGGAGTCCCGCGCGGACCTGACGTACCTGGCGGTGCACCCGGCCGAGCGGGGCCGCGGGTACAGCCGGGCCCTGGTTGCGCAGGCGGCGCGCGTGGCGGGGCAGGACCCCACGGTGAAGACCCTGCGGGCGCGGGCGCATGACCACATGCACTCCGCGCGGGCGCTGTACACGAAACTCGGCCTGAACCAGTGCCGGTCCATCGTGACCTACATGAAGGAAGCGGAAGAGGAGGCCTGAACCGCCCGGTCTTGGTTACGGTCCGGGGCGGCGGGGGCAGGTACGCTCGGCGCCTATGGGAAAGAAGGCCCGCCTGTCCGACCGCACGCCGCAGCCGGCGTTCGTGACCCTGCGGGACCTGCCGGGCACCCGCGTGGTGTTCTGGATGGTCTCGGAGTGCCCGTACTGCGCCGGGCAGCACCTGCACGTGGCCGGGAACCTCCGGAACACGGAGACGGAGGTGGTGCTGGGCGAGGTGCCCGCTCCCTGCGACATGGAGCGCACGTACGTGCTGAGCCTGCCGCCCCGCCCGAAGAAGAAGAAGGGAAGACGCAGTGAGCGCCGCGAGCGGCATGAGGCGTGGCTGGACGACCCTGCGGACGGCTGGGGTGAGGACTGACCCCCGCAGCGGCTAGACTGCCGCGCGTGACGGACCGGATCGCCGGCGTGATGGAAGGCCTCGCTCTGGGCGCGGCGCTGGGCCTCCTGGCCGCCTTTCTGGGCGAGGTGCGTGCGCCCGTTCCGCTGCTGCTGGCGCTGCTGGTCGTGGGGGGGCTGCTGGGCACCTTCGGGACGGCGCGGCGCGTGTTCAGGGTGGGGTGCGGCCTGCTGGTGGCCGTGCTGAGCCTGACGCTGCTCACCCCGGTGCTGCGCGGGCCGCTGAACGCCCTGACGCTCTCCCAGACGCCGGTGCCGGCCGACGCGGTCGTGGTGCTGGGCGGCGGCGTGCAGTGCGGCACGCGCGCGCTGGCCCCCACCAGCGCGGCGCGGCTCGCCCGCGGCCTGGAACTGTGGCGGGCCGGATACGCGCCGCGCCTGACGGTTTCCGAGCAGTCGGACGTGTTCAGCGCCACCTGCCCGAAAATCAGCGGGATCATGCAGGCTCAGGTCCGCGCGCTGTACCCCACCGCCGGGCCTGAGGTGCTGAAGCTGCGGAACGTCACCACCACCCGCGACGAGGCCGCCCGCGTCCGCGACCTCGCCCGCGCTGGCGGATGGACGCGGGTGCTGCTGGTCACCTCGCCCAGCCACTCGCGCCGCGCCGCCGCGCTCTTCCGCGCCTCTGGCCTGACCGTGACCAGCGTGCCCGCCGACGAGACGCTGTACGACCCCACGCTGCCGCTGCCCAGCGACCGCCTGTACGCCCTGCGCACCCTGCTCTACGAGGCCCTGTCCCACGTGAAGGCCGCGCTGGGCGCGACCCCCGAACGGTAGACAGTTCCCCGGCCGCCCGGCCCGTACACTGTCCCCCTGATGAGCGGTTCCGACAATACCCCCACCATTACCGTGATCGGCGCCGGGCTCGCCGGGTCCGAGGCCGCGCTGGCCGCCGCGAAGCAGGGCGTGCGCGTGCGCCTGTTCGAGATGCGGCCCGTGAAGATGACGCCCGCGCACCGCACCGGGAACTTCGCGGAGCTGGTGTGCAGCACCAGCCTGGGCGGGGAAGGGGAGATGCAGAGCAAGGGCCTGCTGCAGGCCGAGATGCGCAGCGTCGGCGCGGCCATCGTGACCAGCGCTGACGCCGCCCGCGTGCCCGCCGGGAACGCCCTGGCCGTGGACCGCGAGGCCTTCAGCGAGACGGTCACCGCAAAGGTCCGCGCTCACCCCCTGATCGAGGTGGTGCCCGGCGAGGTGACCCTCATTCCCGACGGGATCGTGGTGATCGCCACCGGGCCCCTCACGTCCGACGCGCTGGCCGAGGACGTCGCCCGGCTCACCGGCAGCGAGCGCCTCGCCTTCTACGACGCGGCCGCGCCCGTGATCGAGGCCGACAGCATCAACTTTGATGTCGCGTGGCGCGCCGGGCGGTACGACCAGCAGGCCGACTACGTCAACTGCCCCTTCGCCAAGGAGGAGTACCTGGCGTTCATCGCGGCGCTGGAACAGGCCCGGGCGCACACCCCGCACGACTGGGAGAAACTGGAATTCTTCGAGGGCTGCATGCCCATCGAGGAGATCGCCCGGCGCGGCGTGGACACCCCCCGCTTCGGCCCGATGTCCCCGAAGGGCCTGGACGACCCCCGCACCGGCCGCTGGCCGTACGCCGTGGCGCAGCTGCGCCAGGAGGACGCGCAGGGCCGCATGTGGTCCCTGGTGGGCTTCCAGACCGGCCTGAAGTGGGGCGACCAGAAGACCCTGGTGCAGATGATCCCGGGACTGGAGAACGCCGAGATCGTGCGCTACGGCGTCATGCACCGCAACACGTACCTGAACGCCCCGCAGGTCCTGCACGGCACCCTGCAGCTGCGCGCCGACCCGCAGAAGTTCGTGGCGGGCGTGCTGGCCGGCACGGAAGGCTACCTGGAGTCCAGCGCGACCGGCTGGCTGGCCGGCACGAACGCCGCCCGCCTCGCCCTGGGCCAGGAGCCGCTGACCCCGCCGGCCGAGAGCATGCTGGGCGGCCTGGTGCGGTACCTCGCGTCCGCCAACCCCAAGGGCTTCCAGCCCATGAACGTGAACTGGGCGCTGGTGCCGGAACTGCCCGCCCCCATCAACCCCAACACCGGCAAGCCCCGCAAGCTGGGCAAACGGGAGAAGCGGCCCCCCATGTACCGCCGCGGCCTGGAGGCATTCACGGCCTGGGCCCGCACGGACGCCGGACTGGACGTCACTGAACCCGCGCCTGCTCCGGCGGAACCGGCCGAAGTGCCCGCCTGAGTCCCGGCGCCCCTGAGGCCCCGCCACGGGGCGGAGAACCACCTCACGCGCCCGCTGCGGGGCTCCTCACCCGCACGGCGCGTTTTCGCCTATGGTGTGCATGTGAACCTGGGGAACAAGGTACTGATTTACGGGCTGGGCCGCAGCGGACGGGGCGTCGCGCGGTTCCTGGCCGGGCGGGGCGTGCGGGCGGACTGGGTGGACGCCCGCCCCGCCCCCGAGGACGAGGCCCTGACCGCCGACCTGGGCCTGACGCGCGGCGACGCGCAGGGCAGTTACGACACCGTGATCGCCGCGCCCGGCGTGCCCATCGACCACGCCGACCTGAACGCCCTGCGAGGCAGGGGCGCCGAGGTGATCGGTGAGGTGACGCTGGCCGCCCGCGCCCGCCCGGACCTGCCGATGGTCGGCGTGACCGGCACCGCCGGGAAGGGCGGCACCACCGTGCTCACCGCCCACCTGCTGCGCACCTGCGGCCTGAGCGCCCTGGAAGGCGGGAACATCGACCCGCCGCTGCTGGACGTCGTGGACCGCGCCGAGGTCGCCGTGGTGGAACTCAGTTCCTTCCAGCTGGAACGCGTCCCCGGCCTGCGGCTCCCGGTGGCGGTCATCACGAACCTGGGCGTGGACCACCTGGACCGCCACCGCACCGTGGAGGCCTACCACGCTGCCAAACGCAACATCACCGCCGGGCAGGAGGCCGGGGACGTGCTGGTCGTGCCCGCCGGCCTGGACGTCCCCACCCGCGCCGATGTGCGGGCGTTCACCCCGGACCGCCTCGCGCTCGCCAACGGCACCGAGGTGCTGCCCGTGGCCGAGCTGCCCGAGGGCCTCCACCCCGCGAACGCCGCCGCCGCCCTGCTGGCCGCCGAGGCCCTGCTGCGCCACCTGGGCCGGCCGGTGGACCCCGCCACGCTGGCCGCTGGCCTGCTCAGCGCGCAGCCCGTGAAGGGCCGCTTCGAGACGGTCGCCCGCCTGGGCGAGGTCCGCTTCATCGAGGACAGCATCGCCACCCGCACCATCGCCGTGCAGGCCGCGCTGGAGCGCGCCGCCGCCCCGATCGCGTGGCTGGTCGGCGGGCGGGACAAGGGCGCCGACCTCGCGCCGCTCCGGGACGCCGCGCAGGGCCGCGTGGTCAAGGTCATCGCCTTCGGCGAGGACGGCCCGGCCCTCGCCGAGCGGCTGGGCCTGCCCGCCGAGACCGTGACCGGCACCACCCCCGACGAGACACTCATGAACGCCGCCCGCGCCGGCCTGCACGCCCTCCCGGACGGACGCGGCACGGTCCTGCTGGCGCCCATCGGCACCAGTTTCGACATGTTCCGCGACTACAAGGCCCGCGGTGAGAGCTTCACCCGCGCCGCCCGGCAGCTCGCCGGCCTGGAGGGTGACGCCCCGTGAGCATTCAGCTGGTGCTCGCTCAGCTGCTCCTGATGACCCTGGGCCTGATCGGGGTCGCCACCGCCGAACCGGGCAAGATCCTCGACCACGGCAGCAAACTCCTGCTGGGCCTCACCGTGACCTTCATGGCCGCCCGCCTACCCCCCCGCACGTACCTGCGCCTCGCCACGCCCGCGTGGCTGTTCACGCTGATCCTGCTGGCCCTGGTGCTGGCCGTCGGGGTGGGCACCGAGGAGAGCAGCGCCACGAAACGCTGGCTGGAATTCGGCCCCGTGCGCTTCCAGCCCAGCGAGCTCGCCAAGCTGGGCCTGGTGCTACAACTCGCGTCCTTCTTCTCCCGCCGCGGCGTGGAACGCAAACTGATCAGCGCCACCGGCATGATCCTGCTCACCACCCTGCTCGTCTTCCTCGAACCGGACCTGGGCACCAGCGTCCTTACGTTCGGGCTGGGCATCATCCTGATGTTCGCGGCCGGCGTGCGCATCAGCAACATCGCGTGGTTCGGCCTGGCGCTCACCCTGGTCAGCCTGCCCGTGGCCGGCATCTACCTGGAAAAACACCCGTACATCATGGAACGCTGGCGCGGCCACCAGAACCACGAGGCCGAACTCGTGCAGGGCCTCGACCAGATCGGCAAGGCGCACCGCGACCTCAGCAACGGCGGCCTGTGGGGCCTCGGCCCGGACGGCCCCCGTTACGAGTACTTCGCCGCGCACACCGACATGATCATCGCCTCGGTGGGCTTCAGCACCGGGCTGCTGGGCGTGACCATGGTGTTCTTCGCGTACTGGATGATCGTGTCCACCGCCCTGCAGGTCAGCCAGCTGGCCGCCCGCATCCGCCCCATGACCCCGGAAATCCACGGGGCGAGCACCATGGCGACCGGCGCGATGTTCATGATCGTCGGGCAGGCCCTCGTGAACCTCGCCGTGGCCGCCCGCATCTTCCCCGTGACCGGCGTGCCGCTGCCGCTCGTCAGTTACGGCTTCAGCTCCATCCTCACCATGAGCCTCGCGCTGGGCATCATTCACAGCGCCATGCGCGTCGTGCGTTCGCAACTGCCGGCCGAACCCAACCCGGCGGAACTCATGGCCATCGCCACCGACTGAGAGGATAAAGATAAGGGGCGGCGCGGGGTGTTCCCGGGCCGCCCTGATTATTTTCAGCGGGTCAGGACGGCGCGGGCGCCTCGGCCTTCCCGGCCTCGATGGCCTTGCGCAGCAGCCGGATCTGCCCGCGGTGACTGACCTCATCCTCCATCACGTGAAACCAGGCCCAGTGCTGGTTCGCGAAGCCCATCGCGTCGCCCGGCAGCAGGCTGGCGAGCCACGCGTCGTCCCGGGTGCGCAGTTCGGCCAGCGTCGCCGCCCGCACCTCCCGCAGTTGCCCCAGCAGGTCGTCCAGGGTGCGGCCCTGCACGCGTTCCCCCTGCTCGCCGAAGGTCATGGCGCCCACGAACGGCCGGTACGCGGGCGTGTCCTCCGTGATCGGGTCGCGGCCCTCGAAGGACAGGAACTGGTAGATGCGGTCGGTGGCGGCCACGTGCGCCAGCAGCATCCCGATGCTGTTCGTGAAGCCGAGCGGCACGGCATCCAGGTCCTTCACGCTCAGCCCCTGCACGGCGTGCTCGGTGGTCATGCGCGCGTACGCGAGCATCTGCACTAGTCGGCCGATGCCGGGCGTGAAGCCGGCCTCCGGCTCGATGCGGTACCAGCGCTGCCAGGAGGTGTCTTCCGGGGTCATGCCCGCAGTGTAGGGCGCGCTCAGGGCACTGCGGTGCTCACCTGAGCGCGGCGCTGCACCACCAGCGGGCCGGCCGGGCCCAGCGTGATGCCGGGGCGGGCCCGCGCGTCCCCCCAGTGCGCCCGCAGGGGCGGCAGGCCCTCAAGCACGGTCAGGATGATGCTCTGCGCGAGGTGCAGGCCCAGGCAGGTGCGCTCCCCGCCGCCGAACGGCAGGTAGGCCCACGCGGGCGGAGGCGCCGCCCAGCGGTGCGGGCGGAACGCCAGCGGGTCTGGCCACAGCGCCGCGTCCCGGCCCGTCAGGTACGGCGAATACAGCGCGACCGCGCCACCTGGAAGGCGCACGCCCTGCCAGTCCACGTCCCGCGCCAGCCGGCGGCTGCCCATCCACCCGGGCGGCCACAGGCGCAGCACCTCCTTCAGCACCCACGGGTGCCCCTCCGGCCGGTGCCACTCCGGGTGCAGCGCCAACTGCCACAGCGCGTACGCCAGGGCATGCGTGGTCGTGTCGTGCGCCGCGGCCAGACTCACCCGCGCCTCCAGCAGCCCGTCCGGCACGCCCGCCAGGAATCCCAGAAGGTCGTCCCGGCCGCCCTCCCGCGCCCGCAGGTCCATCAGGCGGCGCAACTCCCCGTCCATCCGGCGGAACAGCAGGGGCCGCGGCACGGCCGGAACCGGAAACGGCCGCCTCAGGGGCGCCAGGAACGCGTGCAGCAGCCGCTCGTCGGCCTCGCCACTGAAGTACGCGGCGTTCAGGGCGCGCAGCACCGCCCCGTCCGCCCAGGCCAGCGCGTCGAACGGCCCCTCCGGCACGGCCGGCACCGCCCGCCTCACCCGCTCCTGCAGCGCCAGGACCGCCCGCCGCCCGAACCCCGGGTTCAGCACGCCGCGCCGCCCGGCGTGCTCCGGCACGTCCGACAGGATCACCCCGCCCGACAGGTACGGCACCACCCGCGAGAAACTTCCCGCGCTCACGAAGGTCTCCAGGTCCGACAGCAGCCGCCGGTTCCACGCCGGGCTGAAGCCCACCACCGCCGGCAGGCCCAGCCGCAGCCGGAACACGTCCCCTCCAGCGCGGCGCGCCGCCTCGGCGCCCGCCTCGATCAGCGGCAGCGGTGCGCGCCCCCACTCGGGCAGGTGCCCGAACGCCCTCACTTCACACGGCGGCTCCGGCAGGGCGGCAAACGAGGACGGCACGCCCCACCCTACCCCGCAGGCAAAGCAGAACGCCCACCCCGGAAACCTGGGATGGGCAATCCGAGCCGGCTGGGGCCGCCGCGGGTTTCAGAGCCCGCTTGACGACCGCGCCGGGCAGTATTTGCTTTACATGTTGTGCAGCACGTTCATGATGTCGCCGTCTTTCATGACGTAGTCCTTGCCCTCGGTGCGCACCCAGCCCTTGCTCTTGGCGGCGGCCCAGCCGCCGGCCTCCACCATCCTGTTCCACTCGATCACCTCGGCGCGGATGAAGCCGCGCTGCAGGTCGCTGTGGATCTCCCCGGCCGCTTCCGGCGCCGTTTCACCCTTGCGGATCGTCCAGGCGCGGACTTCCTTCTCGCCGCTGGTGATGAACGTGATCAGGCCCAGCGTCTCGTACCCGACCTTCACGAGCTGGTCCAGGCCGCTTTCCTGCACGCCCAGGTCATGCAGGAACTCGCGGGCCTCGTCCTCCGGCATCTCGGCCAGTTCACCCTCGATCTGCGCGCTGATCTTCACGACCTGCGCACCTTCTTTCGCGGCGTACTCGCGCACGAGCTTCACGTACTCGTTGTCCTCCGTCAGGTCGCCCTCGCCGACGTTCGCGACGTAGATCACGGGTTTGGTGGTGATCAGCCCGAACTCCTTCGGCACGCGGCCCTCGATCTCGGCTGCGCGGGCGGGCTTGCCCTCGCCCAGCACCTGAATCAGCGCCTCGGCCATCTCCAGCTGCTCCTTGGCTTCCTTGTCGCCGCCCTTGGCCTTCTTCTGGAGGTTCTGCGCGCGTTTTTCCAGGCCGGAGAGGTCCGCCAGGATCAGCTCGGTGTTGATGGTCTCGATGTCGTCGAGGGGGTCCACCTTGCCGGCCACGTGAATGACGTTCCCGTCCTCGAAGCAGCGGACGACGTGCGCGATGGCGTCCACCTCGCGGATGTTCGCCAGGAACTGGTTTCCCAGCCCCTCGCCCTGAGAGGCCCCCTTGACGAGCCCGGCGATGTCCACGAACTCCACGAAGGTGGGGATGATGGGCGGCACGCGCTCGCCTTTCGTGAACACCTGACTCAGGGCCGTGAGGCGCTCGTCCGGCACGGTCACCCGGCCGACGTTCGGTTCGATGGTCGCGAAGGGGTAGTTCGCCGCCAGGGCGCCCGCGCGGGTGATCGCGTTAAAGAGCGTGCTCTTGCCGACGTTCGGCAGACCGACAATTCCAATACCTAAACCCATGATCAGCACTCTCCTCGCCCGCCCGGGCGCCCAGGGGGCCGGCCGGCGGGGCAACCCTGACAGTTTACGTCACGCGCTCCCGCGCGCCCGGCCGGGGGCCGTCCAGTCAGGCCAGGCGCACTTGCAGGCGCGGGCGGTACGCTCGGCGGCATGACCCGCGCCGCTCCGCTGATTCACCTGACCCGCCTGCCCCGGGCGGGCCAGTACGCGCTGCTGCTCGCGGGCCTGTTCATGTACGGCCTGAGCCTGCGCCTGATGCTGAACGCCGGGGTGGGCGTGTCCCCCTGGGACGTGTTTCACGTGGGCGTCACCCGGCACCTGCCGGTCACGGTGGGGATGGTCAGCATCGGTTCGGGCCTGCTGCTGCTGGGGTACACGGCCCTGGTGCTGCGCGAGAAGTTCGGGCCGGGCACCCTGCTGAACATCCTGCTGATCGGGGTGGTCATGGACCTGCTGGCGACCGTGGTGCCGCACCCGGCGCAGCCGCCCGTGCAGTGGGCGCAGTTCCTGCTGGGCGTGCTGCTGCTGGGGCTCGCCACCGGCGCGTACGTGGGCGCGGGCCTGGGCGCCGGCCCGCGGGACAGCCTGATGCTGGGCCTGCACCGCGTGTACGGCTGGCCGGTGGCCCGCATCCGCACGGCGGTGGAGGTCGTGGTGCTGCTCGCCGGCGTGCTGCTGGGCGGCCCGGCCGGCTGGGGCACGCTGGCCTTCGCGCTGCTGGTGGGTCACAGTGTGAGCGTCGGGCTGCGGCTGTTCGGACTGGGACCAGAAAAACCCCAACGCGGCCTGGGTGCCCGCCCATCGTGACCTCACCTGCCCGAACGCAGACTGGGGCATGACCACCACGCTTCCCCCCCAGGCGCAGGACGCCATGACCACCCAGCTTCAGGCCATCCGGGACCGGCTCCTGGAACCCGGCGACGCCCGCCCGGACCCCGAGAGCCTGGACATCACCACCCGCGAGAAGGGCAGCGGCGTGCTGGTCGTGACCGTGCAGGGCCGCGCGGACGACGTGCACCGCGTCACCCCCACCACCGCTACCTTCGAACTGCACCCCCGCACCCAGGACGGCGAGGTCACGTACACGAGCACCGAGGTGGACTACAGCAGCTCCGACTACTGACGCCCCGGTAAAACGCGAAGGGACGCCCAGTCGTGCCGGGCGTCCCTCTGCGTTGTGCTGGCGCTTCTGGTCAGCGGGCCCGGATCACGCCGGCCCGGCGGTGAGCTGGTAGCCCGCCCACTTCCGCCAGAAGGCCTGCAGCCGGTCCAGGCACGCGTGGGCCTCCGGGGAGTCGCGGCGGTCGGTGTGCAGGTACCGGCGCAGCCACTCCGTCTTCGCCTGAAGGTACGCGGCGTGATGTCCGGCGGTCCCGCCGGGGTTCGGGGTCACCGTCTCCCAGCGCGGCTCGAAGGACTCCAGCAGCCACAGGGACAGCTCCTCGCAGGCGGCCTGCGCGGCGACCGGGTTCACGTCCGGCAGCGCCCCGCCCACGTCCACCAGGATGTGCGGCTGGAACACCTGTTCCAGTTCGGCGTGGCGGTCCGCGGTCACGCGCTCACTCCCACTCGATGGTGGCGGGCGGCTTGCCGGTGATGTCGTACACCACGCGGTTGATCTCGTGCACCTGGTTCACGATGCGGTTGCTCATGGTCGCCAGGAACTCGTACGGCAGCCGCGCCCACTCGGCAGTCATGAAGTCGTCGGTGCTCACGGCGCGCAGCGCGGCCGTGTAGCTGTAGGTGCGCTCGTCGCCCATCACGCCCACGCTGCGGATCGGGGTGAGGACCGCCAGCGCCTGCGAGCAGCCGTCGTACAGCCCGAACTCGCGCAGGCCCGAGATGAAGATGTCGTCCACGCGGCGCAGGATGTCCAGTTTCTCCTCGCTCACCGCGCCCAGGCAGCGGATCGCCAGACCCGGACCGGGGAAGGGGTGGCGCATGCGGATGTGCTCCGGCAGGCCCAGCAGCCGCGCGATCTCGCGGACCTCGTCCTTGAACAGAGTCCGGAAGGGTTCCACCAGCTTGAACTTCAGGTCCTCGGGCAGGCCGCCCACGTTGTGGTGGCTCTTGATGTTCGCCGCGCCCTCCCCGCCGGCGGACTCGATCACGTCCGGGTACAGGGTGCCCTGCGCCAGGAAATCAAAGTCGCCCAGCTTGGCGGTTTCGCGTTCGAACGCGCGGATGAACTCCCGGCCGATGATCTTGCGTTTCTGCTCCGGGTCGTCCACGCCGCTCAGCGCGCCCAGGAACTCCTCGCGGGCGTCCACGGTGATCAGGTTCACGCCCAGCGGCCGCAGCGCCGCTTCCACCTGCTCGCGTTCGCCCAGGCGCAGCAGCCCGTGGTCGATGAACACGGCCGTCAGCTGGTCCCCCACGGCCTTCGCGAGCAGCAGCGCCAGCGTGCTGGAATCCACGCCGCCGCTGATGCCCAGCAGCACCCGGCCCTGGCCCACCTGCGCCTGCACGTCGGCGACCAGTTCGTCCACGATGTGCTCGGCCGTCCAGTCGCGCGTCACGCCGCAGATGTCCAGGAAGTTCGCCAGCAGCTGACCGCCCTTGGGCGTGTGCACGACCTCCGGGTGGAACTGCACGCCGTAGCGCCGCGTCTGCGTGTTCTGAATGCCAGTCACGGGCGTGTCCTCGGTCTGGGCGCACACCTCGTACCCCTGCGGCAGCTGCGTGACGCTGTCACTGTGGCTCATCCACGCCACGAACTCGCCCTGGATGCCGCGGAACAGCTCGCCGCCGTACTGCGTCAGGTCGGCCTTGCCGTACTCGCGTTTCCCGGCGCGTTTCACGTCCCCGCCCGCCTGGTGCGCCAGGTACTGCATGCCGTAGCACACGCCCAGCACCGGGATGTCCAGGTCCAGCACGCCCGGAGCGGGCTTCGGGGCGTTCTCGTCGTACACGCTGCTGGGCCCGCCACTCAGCACGAGGCCCTGAGGGTTTTCCTGCTGAATGCGCTCCAGGCTGGCCCCGCCCGGCAGGATGACGCTGTACGCGCCCAGTTCCCGGAACCGGCGGGCGATCAGGCGCGTGAATTGACTCCCGAAATCAAGGATGACGATGCTCACGACCCGGATTCTCTCACGCGGGCGCCCCTCCCCGTCCGGCCTGCCCAGCAGCCCAGCCCGGACCCCCGCCGGTCGCGCGGCCTCAGCGGGCCAGGACGACCGGCACCGGCCGGCCCAGCGGGGCGCTGAGTTCCACCGTGACCGGCGCGCGCCCCGCGGCCGTGAACTTCAGGGTGTACGCCCCCTCGCCGTTCAGGTGCAGCGTGCCCGGCACCTGCCCCAGGGCCTGCCCGGCGTAGTGCCCCCGGCCGGCCGGGGCGCGCAGCACGAACGCCTTGGCGCTCTGCGCGCCCCGCACCGTGAAGGCCACGTCACAGCACGCCGCGCCCGCCTGGGCCGGCGTCCCGAACGCCCGCGCCGCCCACAGGACCCCCACCGTCAGGACCAGCAGGGCCAGCAGCGGCCACACCCAGCGCGGCAGGGCCGGCCCGGGCGGCGGCGCGGGCACCTCGCGCACCACGCGCCACGTGCCGTCCTCGTCCCAGCCGATCCGGATCGGGTCGCCCTGGCGGTGCCGGCCCGGCAGTTTCCCCGCCTCCAGCGGCCGCTCCCCCTCCGGGCCGGGCTCGGGCGGCAGGGGCTCCCGGCGCATGTGCTCGGGCACGCGCGGCACGTCCCGCATGGTCAGGCGCGGGGCCGGCGCGTCCCCGTCCACCGCGTCACTGTGCGCCAGCTCCGGCGTCCAGTCGGGCAGGTCGTCGTCCCCGCCGATCACGGTGACGGGTGTGTCCGTCTCCCCGGCCCCAAAGCCGATCCGCAGGGGGTGGATTTCCGTGGTGGCCGCCTCGGCCCGCTGCGCTTCGGCCTGGGCGCGCAGGCGTTCGGCCTTGCGTTTCGCGCCGGCCTGCGCGTCCAGAATCGCCTGTGCGCGGCGTTCCTCGTTCTCCCGGCGGCGGCGCTCCTGCGGCGTCTCCTTCCCGGGGTCTGGGGCAGGGGCCGCGGGGGCCGCCGGAGGTTCCGGCGTGACCTCCGGCGCCGCGCGGATCACGATCACCTCCGCCTCCGAGGGCGCGGCGGCCACCGGCGCCGCCTGGGGGCGGGCTGGTGCGGGGTCCGGCGCGCGCACGCCGGCGATCTCGGGCGGCAGGTCCGGCAGGGGCTGCTCGCCGTTCAGGGCGCGCAGGGCGTCCAGGGCGCTCACCCGGTCGGCCTGCCGCGCCAGGGTGCGCAGCGGGGTCGGCACGCCCCCCAGGGCGTCCAGCGTCCGGGCCAGGTCCCGCAGGTCTCCGGCGGGCGTGGGTTCGTCCTGCCAGGGGAGGCCGGCGCCGGCCAGCAGCACCTCGCCGTCCACCGCCCACAGCTGCGCGGCGCTCACCCCGCCGTGCGCCTGCCCGCGGGCGTGCAGGGCGGCCAGGGCGGCCAGTGCGCCCCGCGCGGCCGGCTCGGGGTCACGGGCGGGCTGGGCGGCCAGCGGCAGCTCGGTCACCAGGTACGCCTGGGTGCCGTCCAGGCCGGCGTCCGTGAAGGGCAGCAGCGGCGCGGTGCCGGGCAGGTCCGGCAGCGTGACCGGGTGGGGCAGCAGGTGCAGCAGGGCGGGCATGCCCGTCAGGCGGTCGGTGGCGCGCACCGTGCGCACGCCCCCGCCGGACTCGTCCGCCAGGGGCTGCACGTCCCGCGCCGCCACGTAAGGGCCGATGGGCTTCATTGCCGGCAGTATAGGCCGCGCCCGTCCCGCGCCCGGCACGGTTGCGGGGGCCGCCGGCGGGTGTTCCGGCGTCCGTGACCGGCCAGTGTGACGCCGTGGCTTGCTGTGCCCGGGCGCCGGGTGGTACTACTGGCGGGATATGCGTGACGCTCTCATGAACGCCCTGAAAACAGTGAACGACCCGGAGCTTCACCGGGACCTCGTGTCGCTGGGCATGATCGAGCGGGCCGAAATGGACGGCGGGCTGGCGCACGTGAAGGTGAACCTCACCACCCCCGCCTGTCCCCTGAAGGGCAAGATCGAATCGGACGTCCGCGCGGCGGTCCTGGCGGTGCCGGGCGTGCAGGACGTCCGCGTGACCTTCGGCGCGACCGTGCGCGCCGCGGCGCAGCCGGCCCTGCCGGGCGTGAAGCACGTGGTGCTGGTCGGCAGCGGCAAGGGCGGCGTGGGCAAGAGCAGCGTGGCCGTGAACCTCGCCGCGTCCCTGGCCCGGGACGGCGCGCGGGTGGGCCTGCTGGACGCCGACGTGTACGGCCCCAGCGTGGCGCACATGATGGGCCAGCCGGCCGCGCGCATCACCGCCAACGAGGACCGCAAGATGCTGCCCCTGGAAGCGCACGGCGTGAAGTTCCTCAGCATGGCGAACCTCTCGCCGGCCGGGCAGGCGCTGGTGTGGCGCGGGCCGATGCTGCACTCGGCCATCCAGCAGTTCATCAAGGACGCCGCGTGGGGGGAACTCGATTACCTGATCGTGGACCTGCCCCCGGGTACTGGGGACGTGCAGCTGTCCCTCACGCAGACGGTGCAGGTCACCGGGGCGGTCATCGTGACCACCCCGCAGGACGTGGCCCTCATCGACGCGGCGCGCGCGGTGGACATGTTCCGCAAGGCCAGCGTGCCGGTGCTGGGCGTGGTGGAGAACATGAGTTACTTCGTGGCGCCCGACACCGGGCACACCTACGACATCTTCGGCCGGGGCGGCAGCCGCAAGCTGGGCAGCGAGTACCCGCTGCTGGGCGAGATTCCCTTGGACGTCGAGGTCCGGCAGGACGCCGATCAGGGCGCCCCGGCGGTGCTGGCGCACCCGGACTCGGCGGCCGCGCAGGCGCTCGCGGGCGTGGCCCGGACCCTGGCCGGGCAGATCAGCGTGCGCACGCTGCACTCCACCCTGGCGGAGTTGCCGGACCAGCTCACCGTGGTATGACGGCCCTGACCGTCACCCCCCTGCACGTCACGACCAGCGCGGCGAACGGCACGGAGCGCACCAAACGCCGGCTGCTGGACGTCCTGAAACGCTGCGGCCCGCAGACTGCCCAGGACCTCGCCGGGCAGCTGGAGGTCACCGTTCCGGCCGCCCGGCGGCACCTGGGCGACCTGCTGGACCACGGCCTGATCGAGACGCGGGTGGAGAAACCCGGCGGGCGCGGCCGGCCGCAGCACGTGTACCGCCTGACCGAGCGGGGCGAGGCGGCCTTCCCGAAAACGTACGCGGCGCTGTGCGTGGACGTGCTGCGTCACCTGCAGGACCTGTACGGCCAGGACGCCGTGCTGAAGGTCTTCGAGGCCCGCAACGAGCAGGTTGCCGGCCCGCTGAAAGAGGAACTGGACGCCCTGGACAGCCTGCCCGCGCGGCTGGCCCTGCTGACCGCGCGCCTCACCGAGCAGGGCTTCGACGCCGTGCTGGAGGAGACGCTGGAAGGCGGGGAGGTCGTGTGGACGATCACGCAGCGCAACTGCCCCAGCCTGACCGTGGCCCGGCAGTTCCCGGAGCTGTGCATGGCCGAACTGACCTTCATGGCGCACCTGACGGGCCTGCCGGTCACCCGCGACGCCCGGATCGTGACCGGGCAGCCCTACTGCCGTTACCGCGTGGCGGCTGGCGCGCACGCTGAATCCGCAATTGGGGCCTCGTGCCCCTGCCGCGCGGCACAGCCGGGCCAGGACGGAAAATGAGCGGGTTCCTGCCGACGGTCGGGGAGAAACCCCCGCCGCTGCACAGTCTGGTGGCGTGGCCGCCCGAGGCGCTGGACACCTGGATGCGCCGCACGCAGGCGCGCCTGGGCGTGAGCGGGTTCGGGCTGCCACACCTGAACATCCGCGCGCCCTTCCAGACGTCCCTGAGCGCCGCCGAGCTCACGGCCGCCTTCCGGGACGTGCTGCGCGACCAGACGGAGTTCGAGGTGCAGATCAAGGGCTGGAAGCGCCTGCCGAACGTGCTGTTCCTGCAGTGCGGCGCGGGCGGCATCCTGCGCGCCCTGCACGAGCGGGCGCTGGAGGTGGGGCCGTCCAGCCGCGCGCCGTACGACGGGCCGGACTTCGTGCCGCACCTGACCCTGGCGCTGGGCGTGCTGCCCTGCGCCGAGGACGAACTGTGGGCCGCGGTGCAGGACCTGCGCCCGCCGGTCTCGTCGTTTACCGTGCAGGCGCTGAGCCTCACGCGGGAGGAACGGGGGGAGGTGCAGGAACTGCACACCTTCCCCCTGCTGCCGGTGGGCGCGCCGCGCGAACCGGAGTTCCTGCCGGCCGGCGCGGAACCCAGCTGAGACGCCCGCCGGCAGTCCCTCCTTTCAGGGGGCCGCCGGCGGCTTTTCCTGCTCAGGCGGTCCCGGCCCGTTTCAGGCCCGGCAGCAGCAGCACCAACGTGAGCAGCGCCAGGGCAGTGACCAGCAGGCCCGCGTGCCCGCCACTCAGGAAGGCCAGCGGCACGGCCGCCGCGATCAGGGCAGGCACCCGCAGCGCCGGGCCCAGCGCCAGGGCGGCCAGGACCGCGCCGGTCAGGGCGCCCAGCGGCAGGGCCAGCAGGGGCGGCAGGTAGGCGGTGAGCACGCTGCCCAGAACGAAGCCCAGGCCCAGGCCCAGCAGGGCGGCGGCCAGGCCCAGCGGTGCCAGCGGCAGGCGGCGCGTCCAGGCCCACGCAGTGCTCAGGCCCAGCAGCAGCAGCAGCGCGGCGGGCGCGGCGAAGCCCACCTTGCCCAGCGTCTCGCGCAGGCTGCCCTGCGTGAACACCACGGCGATGTCCTGCGCGGTGATCACGTCCCGCAGCCGCCACGTCAGGGTCTGCCGGCCGGTCAGGGCCCGCCCGGTCTGCGCGGTGGGGAACAGGGCGTAACGCTGGACCTTGGCGGGCCTGTCGGCATTCACGGTCAGGTCGAAGGCCCGGACCGGTTCGCGGCGCCCGGCCAGCTGGTAACTCCAGCTGCGCGCTCCCTGGTTGCGGTACGTGACGGTCACGCGCACGCCCGCCCCGCCGGGCACCTCGCCCTCCCAGACGCTGCCGCCGGTGAGGTCGCTGGCGCGGAACGCCCGGCCGTTGACCGTAAGCCGGAAGTCACTGAGGGTGCCGCTGCCGGTCGGCAGGGGGAACGCGAAGCGCATCACGGCCGGGTCGGGTGAGGGGTTGCGGAAAGTGTACTCGCCGGTAAACACGGCGTTGTAGTACGTGCCGCGCCCACCGGCCGGGTCCACGAACTTCAGGTCCGCGCGCACGGCGCTGGTGTCCAGCGCCACCGGCTGCTCGGTGCGCAGCGTGACCTGCCGGGCGTACACCAGTGCCGCGCCCTGCCGCACGAAGCCCTCGCGCAGGTCCTGGACGTTCGCGCCGTCCGCGCCGTGCAGGTAGGGCAGCAGGGCCTCCCAGCCGTCCTGCACGTTTATGCGGGCGTACAGGTCGCGGGGAAGGGTGAGGGTGCGGGTGTAGGTGCGGTCCTCCACGGTGGCGGCGCGGGGGGCGGCCTGCACGGTCTGCCCGCCGTCCGGGTCGGCAGCGTTCGCGTACCGGGCGCTCTGCTGCGCGGCGAGGCGCAGGTCCACGGCGTGCCGGGCGACCGTCAGCGCCAGCACGCTGGCCCCCAGCGCGGCCGCCACGACCCCCCAGCGGCCCAGGGCGGGCAGTCGGCGGCCCAGCGCGTCCAGCGTGCGGGTGAAGCGGGCGCGGTCCAGCAGGCCGACCAGCAGCAGGGCGAGCAGGAGGGCGGCCAGCAGCAGGCCCAGCGGGACCAGCAGCGAGAGCAGCGATCCCAGGGCGGTGGTGAGGAGGTGAAGGGCGGCTTGAACCATGGGAGCCTCCGGGCGGGGGAGAGGAACAGGGCGAGGGTGAGTTGTGTGCTCACCTGAGTACATACCGCATTCGGGTTGGGCCTGACATCCGCCTTTCGGACGAGGAGAAGGAGGTGGTCCGGAAGGCGGACACCTCGCGGCCGGCATAAAATCAACTCTGCTTGATAAATCGGTTGATTTTTTAAACCATAGGAGGTAAGGTGGTCCCATGACTCCTCCCGTTCTGCATCCCACCAGCGCCGTCGGTGAGGTCACCCTCCTCGCCCGCGACCTGCCCCGCCTGCACGCCTTCTACCGCGACCTGCTGCGCCTCACCGAGCTGGAGACAGGCCCCGACCACGTCACCCTGGGCGTCCCCGGCCGGCCCCTGATCACCCTGCGCGCCGCCCCCGACCTGCCCACACCGGCCCCCGGGCGGCCCGGCCTGTACCACACGGCGTTCCTGATGCCCACCCGCGCCGAGCTGGGCCGCTGGCTGGGCCACGCCGCGCGCCTGAACCTGCGGATCGGCAGCGGCGACCACCTCGTCAGCGAGGCCTTCTACCTGAACGACCCGGAAGGCAACGGCATCGAGGTCTACGCCGACCGGCCCCGCGACACCTGGACATGGCAGAACGGGCAGGTCCGCATGGATACCCTGCCTGTGGACGCCCAGGCGGTATTTGATGCCGGCGAGGGCCAGCCGTACGCGGCGGCCCCGGCCGGGCTGACGGTGGGGCACGTGCACCTGAAGGTCGGCAGCGCCGCCCAGGCTGCGCAGTTCTACCGCGACACGCTGGGCCTGGACATCGTGTCGCACTTTCCCGGCGCGGCCTTCCTGTCGTGGGGCGGGTACCACCACCACGTCGGCCTGAACGAATGGGAGTCCCGCGGGCAGGGCCGCCCGGCCGCGCCGGCCACCGGGCTGCACGGCGTGAGCTTCACCACCCCGGACCTCGCCCCGCTGCGCGCGCTCCTGCACGGCCAGGAGGGCGTGGAGGACCACGGCGACGCCCTGACCCTGCACGACCCGTGGGGGAACCGCATCACTGTCCGCGCGCAGGCCTGAGCTCCCGCGGGCGCCGTCGCCGCCTAAGCTGGGGGCATGCCGCGCCCCCTGCCTCTGGTGATCGCGCTGGGCCTCGTGACGGCCAGCCTGCCCGCCGCCGCCCGCGTGCCCGTCCCGGCGTTCCAGCCGGTGCTGGTGCAACTGCCCGGCGAGCGTGAACCCGACCTGCTGGGCGGCTGGGCAGCCGGGTGGCTCACGCCCCCGCAGGCCGCCCGGCGCCTCACCGCGCCCCTGAACCTGCACGCCCGCACGTTGACCGGCCCGGCCTCGCCCGTGCGGACCGGGCCCGCGCGGTCCTTCGGGGATCCCTGCCTGGACGCCTGGGCGGTGCCGGTGCAGCCCGCCCGGGCCCTGAATGCCTTCCAGGTGTTCACGGGGCCGGGCGTGACCGTGCGCCCGCGGCCGGTCACGGCCCTGCCCACCGGGAACGCCACGTACCGGGCGGTGGTGGCGCAGGAACTGAAGCGGCGGGGTGTGGCGAACCCCGACGTGCGCCTGCGCGGCGTGACCCGCGTGGACCTGAACGGCGACGGCCGCGACGAGGTGCTGCTCGAAGCGTGGCGCTTCCCCGGCAGTCCGGCCTTCCCGCCGCCGGTGGGGGACCCCGGTGATTACAGCGTGCTGCTGCTGCGGCACGTGGTGGGCGGCCGGGCGGTCACGCAGGTGCTGGCCGCGCACGTCGCCCCGGCCGCGCGCTGGGACCCGGGAAGCGATCAGCCCATGCCCATGGCGACCCTGCACCGCCTGGCGGGCGTGGCCGACCTGAACGGGGACGGCCGCATGGAACTGCTGCTGTACGGCGCCTACTACGAGGGCTACGCCCTGACGGCCGCCGAGTGGACGCCCACGGGCGGCCTGCGCCCGCGGCTGGAGGCGGGGTGCGGGGTGTGACGTCCCCGGATTCTCACGTTCCGCACGGAACGTTATGCTGATCGTATGGGCTTCATCCTCAGACTGCTGGTCAATGCACTGGCGCTGTACCTGCTGACGCAGGTGTACTCCGGCGTGCGCTTCGCGTCCGGGGCGGACATCGGCAGCGTGCTGCTGGCCGCGCTGGTCATGGGCATCGTGAACGCCCTGATCCGCCCGGTGCTGCTGCTGCTCAGCCTGCCGATCAACCTGCTCACGCTGGGGCTGTTCACGCTGGTCGTGAACGCCGCCGTGCTGTGGATCGTGGCGAGCGTCACCGCCCTGAACGTGGCGGGCTTCGGCGCGGCGTTCATCGGCGCGATCATCCTGGCCGTGATCTCCTGGGTGCTGGACGGCGTGATGGGCGCCCTGGGCCTGGACGGCGCCCGTGACTGAGGCGCCCGGCGGCGTGCAGGTGGTCCGCACGCCCGAGGCC
Source organism: Deinococcus ficus (assembly GCF_003444775.1). NCBI lineage: Bacteria > Thermotogati > Deinococcota > Deinococci > Deinococcales > Deinococcaceae > Deinococcus > Deinococcus ficus. The sequence continues at coordinate 772,203 of NZ_CP021081.1, forward strand.
CTGCGGGCCGTGCGGCAGGGCCTCGGCCCGGTGGGGTTCGTGCCCACCATGGGTTACCTGCACGAGGGGCACGCGGCCCTGATCCGCCGCGCCCGGCAGGAGAACGCGCTGGCGGTGGTGAGCATCTTCGTGAACCCCATGCAGTTCGGCCCCACCGACGACCTCGCCCGCTACCCCCGCGACCTGGACCGCGACCTGCGCGTGTGCGCGGAGGCCGGCGCGCAGGTCGTGTTCACGCCGGACGCGGGCGTGATGTACCCTCCGGGCTTCAGCACCCAGGTCAGCCTGACCGGCGTGTCCGAACCGCTGGACGGCGCGGCGCGCCCCGGGCACTTCACGGGCGTGGCCACGGTCGTGCTGAAGCTCCTGAACCTCGTGCAGCCGGATCGGGCGTACTTCGGCGAGAAGGACTGGCAGCAGCTCGCCGTGATCCGCCGTATGGTCGCGGACCTGAACGTGCCGGTGCAGGTGGTGGGCGTGCCCACCGTCCGCGCCGACTCCGGGCTGGCGCTGAGCAGCCGCAACAGCTACCTGGGCACCGAGCAGCAGGCCCGCGCCACGGTGCTCAGCCGCGCGCTGCGGGCCGTGCAGGCCGCGTACGCCGCCGGAGAGCGCGACACCGCCCGCCTCGAACAGGCCGGGCTGGACGTGCTCGCCACCGATCCCGAGGTGCAGCCCGACTACCTCGCGGTGGTGCCCCCGGACCTCCAGCGTCAGCCCACCGTCACGCCCGACCCCCTGAACCGCGTGCTGGTCGCCGCGCGCATGTTCGGGGTGCGTCTCATCGACAACCTGCCCCTGGACCCCGCCGACCCTGTTCCCGCCGCCCTGCCCCCTGGAGGCCCCGCATGACCCTCGATGATCTCCTGACCGAAATGGTCCAACGCCGCGCGTCCGACGTGCACCTCCAGGCCGGCAGCCCCCCCATGGGCCGCATCGACGGCGCGCTGGTGCCGTTCGGGACGGAGAAACTCATGCCGCCGGACACCGAGGCGCTCGCGCAGGCCATGCTCACCCCGGAGCAGTGGGAGGACTTCGAGTACCGCCACGAACTGGACACCGCGTACAGCGTGACGGGCCTGGGCCGCTTCCGCTGCAACGTGTTCCGCCAGCGCGGCGCGGTGGGCATCGTCATGCGCATCCTCACCGACGTGATCCCCGGCTTCGAGGCGCTGGGCCTCCCGGCCGACGTGATGCGCGGCTTCGCCGAGCACGCCCGCGGCCTGATCCTGGTCACCGGGCCCACCGGCAGCGGCAAGAGCACCACGCTCGCCAGCCTGATCGACCACCTGAACCGCAGCCACCCGTACAACATCATCACCGTGGAGGACCCCATCGAGATCCTCCACCGCAACAAGCGCAGCCTGGTCGTGCAGCGCGAGGTCGGCAACGACACCCGCGACTTCCGCACCGCGCTGAAGTACGCCATGCGCCAGGACCCGGACGTCATCATGATCGGCGAGATGCGCGACAAGGAAACCGTCGAAGCGGCGCTGTCTGCCGCGCAGACCGGGCACCTGGTGCTCAGCACCCTGCACACCCAGGACGCCATCCGCACCGTGAACCGCATCATCGATTTCTTCCCCCCGCACGAGCGGGACCAGATCCGCGTGCAGCTCAGCGAATCGCTGGTCGGCATCCTGAGCCAGCGCCTGCTGCAGCGCGCCGACGGCGTGGGCCGCGCCCTGGCCTCCGAGGTGCTGATCAACACACCCCTGATCCAGGACTACATCCGCGACGAGCAGAAGACCCCGCTGATCAAGGACGCGCTGATGGAGGACAACATCCGCGGCATGCGCACCTTCGACCAGCACCTCGTGGAACTGCACCAGCACGGCCTGATCAGCATGGAGGACGCCATGGAGGCCGCCACCAGTCCCCACGAACTCAAGCTGATGGTCACGCGCAGCGGCTTCGCATACTGAGACGCGCCGGCAAGCGGTCCCGGGTGTACACTCGCCATGTCGGCATGGCGTTGGTGTAGGCCCGGGTCTCTCGTGTGTACCCCGGTTCCCCGACCTGCCTCCCGAACGGCACCCGCGTGCCGGACGGGCGGCCCTCTCACGGGGAAGAGCAGGGGCAGTAAAGGTAGGCATGTATGGCTGACGTGATCCTGGAGCACATCTACAAGCGGTACGGCACGAAGCAGGTGGCGGTCAAGGACTTCAACCTGCACATTCAGGACAAGGAACTGATGGTGTTCGTCGGGCCGTCCGGCTGCGGGAAGTCCACCACCCTGCGCATGATCGCGGGCCTGGAAGACATCAGCGACGGCATCCTGAAGATCGGGGACCGCATCGTGAACGACGTGCCCCCCAAGGACCGGGACATCGCGATGGTCTTCCAGAACTACGCGCTGTACCCGCACATGAACGTCTACGAGAACATGGCGTTCGGGCTGAAACTCCGCAAGACGCCCCGCGACGAGATCGACCGGCGCGTGCGGGACGCCGCGAAGATCCTCCAGATCGACCACCTGCTGGGCCGCAAGCCCAAGGAACTGTCCGGCGGGCAGCGTCAGCGCGTGGCGATGGGCCGCGCCATCGTGCGCGAACCCAAGGTCTTCCTGATGGACGAACCGCTGTCGAACCTGGACGCGAAACTGCGCGTGGAGATGCGCAGCCAGATCTCCCAGCTGCACCGCCGCCTGGGCGCCACCATCGTGTACGTCACGCACGACCAGGTGGAGGCCATGACGCTCGGCAACCGCATCGTGGTGATGCGCGACGGCGTGATCATGCAGGTGGACACCCCCATGAACCTGTACGACTTCCCGCAGAACAAGTTCGTGGCGGGCTTCATCGGGTCGCCCAGCATGAACTTCCTCACCGCCCGCGTGCAGAACGGCGAGTTCACGATCGGCGGCAGCCGCATCGCCGCCATGGGCCGCCTCGCGGAGTCCCTCAAGGCCTTCGAGGGCCGGGACGTGATCATGGGCGTGCGCCCCGAGCACCTCGGCGTGCCCGGCGTGACCGACATCCCCCAGGGCGTGAACCACCTGCGCGGCAAGGTGATCGTGGTCGAGCCGCTGGGCGCCCAGACGGACCTGATCGTGAACATCGGCGACGAACCCATCGTGGTGAAGGTCGAGGGGCAGGCGATGGTGAACGTCGGGGACGACATCGACCTGCTGGTGGACCAGACCCGCCTGCACGCCTTCGACCCGGCCACCGAGGCCGCCGTCGACCGCGGCACGCCCTCAGGCACGCGCGGCCAGGCGGACACGACCGGCCTGGGCTACGAGTACCCGGGCCGCGCGGCCCCGCAGGCGGTCATGGTGACCGGCGCCAGCAGCGCCGACTGAGTACGGCCGCACTGGCAGGGAGCGCCCGGGGGTGACCTGGGCGCTCCCGCCTGTGTGGGCGGCTGCGCTACACTTTGCCCGACCCCCTCATCGCCCGCGGCGGCCCGGCGTCCGTGCCCCCGGTTCCCCCAGGAGACCCCATGAAAAAAGCGTTCCTTGCCCTGACCACCCTCGTTCTGCTCGCCTCCAGCGCCGAAGCCCGCACCTGGGCGGAGATCAAGAAGAGCGGCACCATCAAGATCGCCACCGAGGGCGCCTTCCCGCCCTTCAACATCATGAAAGGCACCCAGCTCACCGGGTTCGAGGTGGACCTCGCGAACATCCTCGCCAAGAACCTGGGCCTGAAGGTCCAGTGGGTCACGCAGCCCTTCGACAACCTGCTGATCGGCCTGAATCAGGACCGCTACGACTTCGTGATCGCCAGCCACGGCATCACGGCTGAGCGCGCCAAGGCCGTGGACTTCGCCAGCCCGCACTACTGCACCGGGGGCGCCATCGTGACCAAGCCCGGCGGCCCCATGAACGCCGCCGCGCTGAAGGGTAAGACGGTGGCCGTGCAGGTCGGCACGACTTACCTCACGAACGTGCAGAAGGTGCCGGGCGTGGGCAGCGTGAAGACCTTCCCCAAGGACACCGACGCGCAGGCCGCGCTGATGGCCGGCCGGGTGGACGCCTGGGTGGGCGACAAGTTCACCGGCCTGGACCTCGTGAAGGCCCAGAAGGGCAAGGTCGTTCAGGGCAGCCTGCTGTTCAGCGAGCGCATCGCCATGGCCGTGAAGAAGGGCAACAGCAGCCTGCTGAAGGAGCTGAACGCTGCGCTGGCCAAGACGCTGAACAACGGCCAGTACGCCAAGCTGAGCACCACGTACTTCGGTCAGGACGTGCGCTGCAAGTAAACGTTCACGGGTAGAGGGCCAGGGAAAATTACCCTGGCCCTTCGTTTTTGTACGTCAGGGCGCGGCGGCGACCGCCTCCACCTCGATCAGCAGTTCCGGGCGCACCAGCGCGGCCACCTGCACGGCGCTGCTGGCCGGCGGCCGGGCGGTGTTCACGAACTCGTCCCGCACCGAGCGCATCTGGGGCAGGTGCGCGAAATCCGTGAGGAAGAAGGTCAGTTTCACGACCGCGTCGAAGGTCAGGTCCACGGCCGCCAGGGCGGCGCGCAGGTTCTCGAACACCTGCCGGGCCTGCGCGGTGAAGTCCCCTTCGCCCACCACCTCACCCCGGGCGTTCACGGCGATCTGTCCGGACAGGTACACGGTCCGGCCGCCGCGCACCTCGGCGGCGTGCGAGTACCCGGGCGTGGCGGGCAGGTCAGGGGCGTTCACGAACCGGACAGCGGGCGGGTCGGTCATGCCTCAGCCTACCCGCCCGCGGGTCAGTTGCTGTTGCCGCTGCCGTCCGGGCCGGGGGCGGCCAGGGGCGGCGTCTCGTGCGTCACCGTGCCGCCCGAGGTGAGGGCGGGGCCCATCAGGGCTTCGAGTTCGGCGAGCATGGCGCGCTCCTTGTCGTTCACCTGCTCGCCGCCCATCCCGAGGAAGCCCCCCTCCTTGGCGGCGTGAGCGGTCTTCTGCGCAACTTCCAGCAGCATCGCGCGGTACGCGGCGGCGTCCTCGGGGCTGGCCTTGCTGCTGACCAGCCACACGGCCTGCCGCACGCCTTCGAGGCTGAGGCGCTTGGCGTCCTCCAGCCCGCGGGCCCGTTCCACGTCCATGCCCTTGAGTTCGTCGGCGGTGGGCGGGGTGCCGAGCAGGTCGGCGGCCATGGCCTCCATCAGGGGGGTGCGGCCGGCGCGGCTGACGTTGTCCCGCACGCTGTCGGCGATGGCGCGGGCCTCGGCGAGCAGGCCGGTGACGCCGCTGGGGCTGCTGGCCACGATGGCCGCGCCGGCCCGGCCGGGGCCGGTCATGATCTTGAACCATTCCTCGCGCGTGAACGTGTCTTTCAGGCTCATGCCCAAGCGTAGGCCGGGGCTCGCCGCGGGGCCGTGTGAAGGGGTTCACGGCGCCTTGGGAGTCCCCGGCCGGGGGGCGCTTACGCGGGGGTGAGCTCCGCGTCCACGCCCAGGTGCGTGCGGCCCCAGGTGTCGATGGCGGTGATGACGCTCTGGAGTTCCCGGCCGGCGGGCGTCAGGGCGTAGACGCTGCGGGCGAGTTTGCCGCTGCTGTCCTCGGTGCGTTTGCTGATCAGCGCCAGGCTCTCCAGGTGTTCGAGGCGCTGCGTGAGTGTGGCGCTGTTGCAGCCGCCGACCGCGCGGGAGAGTTCATTGAATCCTTTCTCGCCGTCGAGCAGGGCGCGCACGATGTGCAGCACCCATTTTTCCTGCAACACGCCGATGGCCCGGTAGACCGGGCAGAAACCAGTGTGTTCGGTACTCATGGACCACACTCTACACCTAAACGCTGATCAAAGTATGACGGGAATCACACCGCTTGACAATCCAAAGCACTTCGCCTAGGCTTGCTCCCATGACTGTTGCCGAACCCCGCCCCATCACCGCCACCACCGTCGCCGAGGCCATCGAAAGCCGCCGCAGCATCCGCACCTTCGTGCAGGAACCCATGGACCAGGGCGACCTGCGCGAGATCCTGCGCCTCGCCAGCCTGGCCCCCAGCGCCTGGAACGCCCAGACCTGGCGCTTCGCCGTCGTGCAGGACGCCGCCCTCAAGGAGCAGCTGCGCGAGGCCGCGTACGGCCAGGGCCAGATCACCAGCGCCCCCGCCGTCATCGTCGTCTACAGCGACATGGAAGACACCCTGGCGACCGTCGAGGAAACCGCCCACCCCGGCATGGGCGAGCAGGGCCGCGCCGGCCAGCGCAGCACCTTCGACAACGTCTTCGGCGCCCAGGAAGTCGCGCAGCGCGGCCAGTGGGGCCTCACCCAGGCCAACATCGCCTTCGGGTTCCTGATGCTCGCCGCCCGCGGCCTCGGCTACGACACCGTGCCCATGCTCGGCTTCCAGCCCGACCGCGTGAAGGACATCCTGGGCCTGCCCGCCCACGTGCAGTTCGCCGGCCTGCTGCCCATCGGCAAGCGCGCCGAGGAAGGCTTCCCCCACCACCGCCACAACGTGGAGCGCATCACCAAGTTCTACTGAGCCCCACACGAGCAGGCCGCCCGGAATCATCTTCCGGGCGGCCTGTTTTGACTCGCGGTCAGGCCACGGGCACCGGCCGGTCCAGCTCCGTGACCTGCCCGCCCTGCACCTCCCACCGGCGCGTCGCCACCCGCCCGATCAGGGACCGGTCGTGCGAGGCGAGCAGCACTGTGCCCGCAAAGCCCAGCAGCAGTGCCTCCAGCGCCTCGATCATGCGGATGTCCAGGTGGTTGGTCGGCTCGTCCAGCACCAGCACCTGCGCCCGCGTCACGTTCAGGCGCGCCAGGCTCAGCCGCGTGCGCTGCCCGCCCGACAGCCCGGACAGCGCGAAGGCCGGGCCGGGCAGGCCCACCTGCGCCGCCACCTCGTGCAGCTGGTGCGGGCTCAGGCCGGCGTTCGCGTGCAGCAGCGCGTCCCCCACCGTCTCCAAGCCGCGCAGTTCCTCGCCGTGCTGCCCGGCCACGTAGCGCGTCAGCCCCGGCCCCCAGCGGACCTCGCCGCCATGCGGCAGCTCGCCCAGCAGGGCCCGCAGCAGCGTGCTCTTGCCCCCGCCGTTCGGCCCCACCAGCGCGATCCGGTCGCCGCGCCGCACGTGCAGGCTCACGCCGTCCAGCACCGCGCGCTCCCCCCGCACCACGCCCAGGTCCCGCACGGTCAGCACCTCGGCCGGACCGGGCAGGGCGGGCGGCAGGTCCAGGCGCACCAGCCGCCGGTCCTGGAAGGGTTTGTCCACAGCATGCGCGTCCAGACGGTCAATCTGCTTCTGCATGGCCCTGGCCCGGCTGGCGAACACCTGCTGGTTGCGCTCCGCCTTGAAGGTCGAGCGGAACTTGTCGCTGTCCGTGGCGCGCCGGCGGTTTTCCTTCACCCCGCCCATGCTGGCCTGACGCTGCATCTCCTCGTCCAGCGCAGCGCGCTTCCGGCGGTACGCCGCGTAATCCCGTTCCTGCGCCTCCCGCAGCGTGGCCTTCAGGTCCATCGCCGCCGAGTACGCCCCCGGGTACACGCTCAGGTGCCCACGCTCCAGCTCGGCCGTGCCGGTCGCCACGGCATCCAGAAACGCCCGGTCGTGACTGGCCAGCACGAACGCCGCGCCGGACGCCCGGATCCAGCCTTCCAGCCACTGCGCGCCCTCCAGGTCCAGGTGGTTGGTCGGCTCGTCCAGCAGGAACACGTCCGCCGGGGCCAGCAGCAGCCGCGCCAGCATCACGCGCCGCATCTGCCCGCCCGACAGCGCCCCCACCCCCAGGTCTGCCGGGAGGGCCAGGCCCGCCAGGACCGCCGCGGCGCGGCCCTCGAACTCGTACCCGCCGGCCAGCCGGTACGTTTCCTCCGCCTGCGCGAAGGCGTCCAGGGCGGCGTCCGACCCGTTCCCCAGCGCGTCCGTCGCGGCCGCTAGTGCCGACGCGGCGCCGCGCAACTCCGGCGGTGTGACCGCCTCCAGCACCGTGCCGGCCGGCAGGTCTGCGTGCTGCGCCAGCCACGCCACCCGCCCCGCCCGGATCAAGGTTCCGGCGTCCGGGGCGTCCAGCCCGGCCAGCAGGCGCAGCAGCGTGCTCTTCCCGCTGCCGTTCTCTCCGATCAGGGCCAGGCGGTCGCCAGCCCCGAGTTCCACGTTCACATCATCAAAAATTGTCCGGTCGCCGTACACACGGGCGACCCCAACAGCACGCAACAGCACAAGTAACCCCCAGCGGGCGAGCCGTCCCCCACGCGGGGCGGGGACGTGGCTTCAAGCCGATCTGACTGGGGTTAGCGACGCAACGAAAGCAATCCTTTGAAAGAACGAACACCGAACGCCGGGCAACCCGGAACCGTTGCGCCCAGCATACCCGACCCCCGCCGGAAGTCCAGCCCGGCCAGGGGAACGCGCCGCCGCGCCCCTGGCGGCGCGTTCCCCTGGAGTGGCGCTCAGGTGCGTTTCAGTGCGGGAATCCGCAGGCCGCCGCGGCCATCCCAGCCCTTGAAGGCATAGAAGCGCCCTGGTTCGCCAGTGTGCAGGTAATCGCTCAGCGGCTCCCGCATGGGCGGGGAATCCAGCTTCTCCAGCGCCTCCTCCACCGAGCAGAACTTCGCCTCCACGATGAAACCGTCCGGGTCGCTGGGGTTCAGCAGGCCCTCCCACGTCGCCTCAAACGCCACCGCGATCGCCCGCTCCCCGCGCCGCTCGTCCTCAATGTGCATGGTGTACGCCATGTGCCGGATGCCGGTGAGCTTCAGGCCGGTCTCCTCGTAGATCTCGCGGTACAGCGCCTCCGGGAGCGTCTCGCCGGACTCCACCACCCCGCCCGGCAGGGTGTACCGCACCCTGCCGTGCCCCTGCCAGTCGTTCCCGACCAGCAGCACCCGCCCGAAGCGGTCTTTCAGGATGCCGGCCGCGACCAGCAGGTCACGCCGCGCCATACTGCCCCCCGCCGTCCTGCGCGGCCATCTGCAGCAGCTGCCGCTCCCGCTCGTCCCGCGCCAGCGCCGCGACCACCGGCGCCAGCCCGCCCGCGATCACGCTGTCCAGCGGGTGATTCTTCGCGTCGCCTTCCAGGCGGTGATCCGTCACGCGGTTCTGCGGGTAGTTGTACGTGCGGATCTTCTCGCTGCGGTCCCCGCTGCCCACCTGCGAGGCCCGCTCCGTCCGCTCGCGTTCCTCCCGCGCCGCCCGCTCCCGCTCCGCCAGCCGGGACGCCAGCACCAGCAGCGCCTTCTCGCGGTTCTTGATCTGCGAGCGGCCGTCCTGGCACACCACCACGATCTCGTCCGGCGTGCCCGCCCGGTACACCGCCCGCACCGCCGAGTCGGTGGTGTTCACGCCCTGACCGCCCGCGCCCTGCGACCGGAACACGTCGATGCGGACCTCCGACAGGTCCAGCTGCACCTCGCCTTCCTCCGCTTCGGGCAGCACGGCCACCGTCACGGTGCTCGTGTGAATGCGGCCCTGGGATTCCGTGGCCGGCACGCGCTGCACGCGGTGTACGCCCCGCTCCCACTTGAACGCCCGGAACGCGAACTCCCCCGTGACCTCCGCCACGACCTTGCTCGCGCCGCCCAGGTCCGACTCGCTGGCGTCCAGCACGTTCAGTTTCAGGCCCGCGCCCTCCGCGTAGCGGGTGTACATGCGCAGCAGGTCCACCGCGAACAGCCCGGCCTCCGCGCCGCCCGCCCCGGCCCGCAGTTCAAGGATCACGTCCTTCACGTCGTCCGGGTCGGTGGGCAGCAGCAGCACCTCCAGCTCCGATTCGATCTCGGCCAGCCGGGCCGTCAGGGCCTGCACCTCCCCCTGCGCCAGGTCCCGCATGTCCGGGTCGTCCAGCAGTTCCCGCGCGCCCCGCAGGTCGGACACCCGCGCTTCCTGCTCGCGCAGCAGCGTGACCAGCGGCAGCAGCTCCCGGTGGCGGCGGGTCAGGCGCGCGTACGCCCGGCCGTCCGCCAGGGCCGCCGGGTCCCCCAGCGCCCGCTCCACCATGCTGAACTCGGCCGCCAGTTCGGCGAGCCGCCCGCTCATGACCGCGTGTCGCAGCCAACACCGGGGATCTGAGCGATCAGTGTCTTGCGAACGGCACGAGAACGGAACCTCACGGCAGGCCCCGCGCCCCCCGGCCGGGCATGCCCAGCCGGGGCCGGGCACGGCCCCCCACGTCCACTCGACAACGCCCGGCCGGGCGACTCGCCCGGCGGACCACCGCACAGCACAGTCAGGATCGACACAGGAAACATGAGTGCAGTGTACTGCCCGTCCCACGCGCCCACCCTGAAGGGACACTCCACGCGCCTCACACCTGACCCGCCCCCCCGGGCGCGTATAGCAGGGCCCGCGCGCCCGGGGGCGGCAGCCGGTACGCTGGGCGGATGCGAACCGTGACCGTGGGCGTGCTCGGCAGTGGCACCGTGGGCCAGGACGTCCTCACCCTCATTCAGCGCCGCCGCGACATCTTCAGCGACATCGGCGTGAACATCGAGATTTCCGGCGTGCTCGTGCGCGACCTCACCAAGGCCCGCAACGTCCCCGCAGGTACCCCCCTGACCGACACCTGCGATTTCCTGCAGCAGTCCGAGGTCGTCATCGAATGCATGGGCGGCATCGACCGGCCGCTGGGCCTGCTGCGGCCCTACCTGAAATCCGGCCGGCCGCTGATCACCGCGAACAAGGCCCTGCTCGCCGAACGCTGGGACGAACTGCGCGAGTACGCCCTGAACGGCAAGCTGTACTACGAGGCCAGCGTCATGGCCGGCACGCCCGTCATCGGGCCCATGAGCACCGTCCTGCGCGCCAGCACCTTCAAGGGCCTGCTCGCCACCCTGAACGGCACCTGCAACTTCATCCTCACCCAGATGGAACAGGGCAAGGAGTACGCCCAGGCCCTCAGCGAGGCGCAGGCCCTCGGGTACGCCGAGGACCCCCCCACCCTGGACGTCGGGGGCTTCGACACCGCGCACAAGCTCACCGTCCTGGCCCGCTTCAGCGCCGACGGCAACTACGCCTACGAGAACGTGCAGGTCACCGGCATCGAACACGTCACCCTGGAGGACGTCCAGGCCGCCCGCGCCCGGGGGGAACACATCAAGCTCGTGGGTGAGCTGCACCAGGAGGGCGGCCAGTGGCAGGCCACCGTCGCCCCCCGCAGCCTTCCGCACGACCACCCCCTGTGCAACGCCGGCGCCGGCCGCAACGCCCTGGTGTACGAGGGCGAGGAAAGCGGCAGCCTGATCTTCGCCGGGGGCGGCGCCGGCGGCATGGTCACCGCCAGCGCCATGGTCGGCGATCTGCTGGACTACGTGCTCGGCTTCCCCGGCCACGTCCCGCTGCACTGAGCGCAATCTGGAGCACCCTGAACCCCCGGCATACTGGCGACGCGCCCGGAGGTTCACGGTGCTCACTTGACCTGCACCCCCGCCGCGTGGGATACGTCTGGGTGTGAACTCTTCAGGCTCGGCGGGCGCGGGCGGGACTTCCGACCTGGGTGAGGTCGTGCGGCTGACGCTGCGGCTCTCGCGGCGCTTCCGGCGGGCGCTGGACGAACCATTGCTCTCCGAACTAGGCCTGAACGTCAAGGAACTGCTGGTCCTGGCCGCCGTGATGGACGGCGCGCAGACGCCGGGCGGCGTGGCGGCGCGGCAGAGCCTGCCGGCGCCGACGGTGTCGCGCATCGTGGGCAAACTGGTGGAGATGGGCCTGATCGTGCGCGCGGCCGACCCGGTGGACCTGCGGCGCTTCGAGCTGCGCCTCACGCCGGAAGGGGAGCGGCGGCGCGAGCGGGTGCGGGAGGTGGCCGAACGGGTGGTGGACGAGCACTTCGGGCACCTCCCTCCCGAGCGGCTGGCGCAGGCCCGCCGGGCGCTGGAGGACCTGCACGCGGCGCTGGAAGGCGCGGGCGAGAACGCGCCCTGATCCGCCGTCTGGCGGAGGGAAGGGGAGGATGACGTAGGATCACCGGATGACTGTCTGGTCCGCCGAACTTTTCCCGTGTGAAGGAGGTGCCGCGTGGAAGGGCTGATGCTGGCGCGCGTGCTGCGTGACCTGGAGCCCCTGCTGCCCGCGCGGACGCTGGGGTGGGTGTTCCCGGACGAGACGACCGCCGCGCTGCTGATCGACGGGGTGGGGAACCTGGTGCTGTCGTACCGGCCGCCGCAGCCGGTCCTGTTCGTATCCCGGGAGCGGCTGCGGGGCGAGCCGCGCAGCCCCTTCCAGCGCTTCCTCGCGGCGCGCGTGCGGGGCGACCTGCTGCGCGTGGAGCAGCTGAAGCTGGACCGGGTGGTGCTGCTGCACTTCGGCGGCGAGTCGGGGTTCGTGGATCAGGCGCCCACCCGGCTGCTGTTCGAGGTGACGGGCCGCAACGCGAACGTGCTGGTCCTGCCGGAAGGGGAGGGCTTCGCCGGGCGGATCGTGATGGCCGCGCGGGAGGTCACCGGCAGCCGTAACCGCTTCCGCACCATCCGCACCGGGGGCACGTACACGCCGCCGCCGCCGTACGAGAAGCTGGACCCGCGCTCGCTGACGCCGGAGCAGGCGCAGGCGCTGAAACAGGTGCCGGTGGGCCGCTGGCGTGAACACCTGGACGGCCTGGGCCCGCTGCTGGGGGCCGAACTGGCCCGCCGCGCCCACCTGACGTCCGGAGACGTGCCCGGCGACGCGTGGCCGCGGGTGCTGGAGGCCGTGCAGTCCCTGGTGGCCGACCCGACCGTGAGCGAGGGCGTGATGGAACAGGGCGCCCGCGAGGCCGCCCGCACGGAAAAGGCCGCGGCGCTGCGCAAGGCCCTGCGCGAACCGCTGGAAAAGCGCGTGACGCTGCTGCGCAACCAGCTCGCGGACGTGACCCGCGCCGAGCAGGGCCTGGAAGCGGCGGCCGTGGACCGCGAGGAAGCCGACCTGCTGATGGCGTACGCGCACGACGTGAAGACCGGGGAGGTCAGCGTGACCCTGCCCGCCTTCGACGGCAGCGGCCCCCGCCCGGTGAGCCTGGAACCGCAGCTGACCGCCCTGCAGAACGCCGAGAAGCGCTACACCCGGGCGCGGCGGCGCGAGGAGGTGTACCTGCGCCTCGCCGAGCGGGAGGACGTGCTGCGCCGCGACCTGCACGACGCCGAGGCGCGCCTCGCGGACCTGGACAGCGCCGACCTGGGCGCCCTGGAGGCCCTGAGCGCGCAGCTGCAGCAGGAACGCCCGGAGAAGAGCGCGTACGGCATGCGCTTCATCACGCCCGGCGGGCATGAGGTGCTGGTCGGGCGGAACAACAAGGAGAACGCCACCCTGACGCACCGGATCGGGAAATCCCTGGACTACTGGTTTCACGCGCAGGGGTACCCGGGCAGCCACGTGCTGGTGCGCAGCGGCGGGCGGGAGCTGGCGCCGCCGGACATTCTGTACGCGGCGCGGCTGGCGGCCACGCACAGCAAGGCGCGCGGCAGCAGCAACGTGCCGGTGGACTACACCCGCATCAAGCACGTGTGGAAACCGCGGGGCGCCCCGGCCGGGCAGGTGCACTACACCGATCAGAAGACGGTGTTCGTGGACGGCACCCTGCCGGAATCCTGAAGCCTCACGCAACAGGAACCGGCGGTGCGGGACGCCCGGCCTTGACCGTTCCCCTGCAATTGTCCGCGCGCGCTTCTTTCCTTCCCGGCCGGCGCGTACAATGCCTGACCGTGGAACGCATCATGTTCAGGTCCAAGATTCACCGCGCGACCGTGACCCAGGCCGACCTGGATTACGTCGGGAGCGTGACCATCGACCAGGACCTGCTCGACGCAGCGGACATCCTGGTGAACGAGAAGGTGGACATCTGGAACATCACCAACGGCAACCGCCTGCACACCTACGCTCTGAGCGGCCCGCGCGGCAGCGGCGTGATCGGCATCAACGGCGCCGCCGCGCACCTGATGCGCCCCGGTGACATGGTGATCATCGCGGCGTTCGGGAACTTCACCGAGGAGGAAGCCCGGACGCTGGAACCGAAGGTGGTGCTGGTGGACGCCCGCAACCGCATCCTGGAGCTGCAGCCCGCCTGACCCTCTTCCCGCCCGGCGCACCGGCCCCCTGAGCGCGTGGGCCGGTGCCGCCTGTGACACGCGCAAAATCAGACTTCGGGAAACGTGCAGGTGCTACACTTCGCGCGTGTCCAGCGCACAACCGTGGCTTTACGCCCTGTTCGCGGCCTCCGTCGGGATTCTGATGGTCGGTGCGGGCCTCGGCTCCGGCGGGCTGATCGCCGCCGGCACGGTGCTGCTGTCCTTCGCGACCTCCACGCTCAGCGCGCCCTTCCGGTTCGTGCCGCTGCTGGTCGCGCCCCTGATCTTCGCGGCGTCCAGCACCCTGACCGGCATGACCCTGCCGCTCGCGGACCTGCTGGGCCTGCTGCTGGCCGCCGCCGCCCTGCTGCTGTTCCTGCACCGCGACCACACCCACCGCCGGGAGCGCGACATGCGCCGCAAGGTGCTCGGCGCGCTGAAAGACGGCAGCCGCACCCTCTCTGAGGCGCGCGACGCCGACGCCATCATCCGCGCCGGCGTGAGCACCCTGGACCACCTGCAGGTCGCGCCGAACATCGCCTTCATCGCGTACCGGCGCGGCACGCCGCACATCCTCGCCGCCCGCGGCGCGTACGAACCGCTGCTGGACCGCCCCATCCACCCCGGCACCGGGGACAGCCACGGCGTCGAGGCCGACCACTGGGTGTCCGGCGAGGCGCTGCGGCTGCTCCGGTCCACGCAGCGCGTGCAGGAGCACGTGGTGTACGTGCACGGGCACTCCGGCATCCAGCTGGGCGTGCTGATCCTCACCCGCCCCGAGAACCGCCCCTTCGACGAGCAGGAGATCAACGTGATCGAGTCCTTCGCGCGGCTGCTGGGCGCGCAGTTGGGGCAGTGGCAGGCCATCCGGGACCTCAGGGACGCGAACGAACTCACCCTGCGCTCCCTGGGCGCCGCCCTGGAACAGCGCGACGACGACACCGGCGGGCACACCCTGCGGGTCGTGGCCCTCAGCGTGCGCCTCGCGCGGCTGCTGGGCTGGACGGAAGAGCAGGTGCAGGCGCTGCGCTGGGGCGCGTACCTGCACGACCTCGGGAAACTTGCCATTCCCGACGGCATCCTGCACAAACGCGGCCCCCTCACGCCCGAGGAACGCCGCGTGATCCAGGGCCACAGCGTGCTCGGGTACGACATGCTGCAGGACCTGCACTTCCTGCCCGCCGAGACGCTGGACCTCGTGCGTTTCCACCACGAACGCTGGGACGGCACCGGGTACCCGTCCGGGCTGAGCGGCGCGAGCATTCCCGCCACGGCGCGCCTGTTCTCCATCGTGGACGTTTTCGACGCCCTGACCAGCGCCCGGCCCTACAAGGCCGCCTGGACGCGGACCCGGGCCCTGGCCGAGATCCGCGCGCAGTCGGGCCGGCAGTTCGACCCGGACATGGTCGCCGCCTTCCTGGCCCTGATGGTCGAGGAGGACGAGGCCGTCCTCGTCCACGCCTGAAGGCCGGCCCTCAATCCGAGGTGGTGCCCTCCAGCCCCAGGTCGGCGCGGGTGGGCGCGTACGCCCCCGCGTGCGCGCAGGCGGCCGCCGCGGCCCGCAGCCCCAGCCGCAGGTGCTCGGTCCACAGCGCCCCCGGGCGTTCCACCGCGCTGACCAGCAGGCCCGCGCACAGCGCGTCCCCGGCGCCCACGGTGTCCACCACGCGCACGGCCGGGGCCGGCAGGTCCACCCGCCCGGCCGAGTGGTACAGGGTCGCGCCGGCCGCCCCGCGCGTCACCACCAGGGGCGCGCGGGCGTTCATGCCGCGCACGTCCCGCAGGGCGTCCGCCTCGGAGCGGTCCGGGTGAAAGAAGCGCAGGTCCTCGTCACTCAGCTTGATCAGGTCCGCGGCCGCCATCACCTCGCGGTACACCGCCGGGTACGCCGGGTCGCGGTGCGTGCTGCGGGCGTTCGGGTCGAAACTCACGCGCACGCCGGCCCGCCGCGCCTCGCGCATCAGGGTCAGCAGCGTGCCGGCCAGTGGCGGGCGGCTCAGGCTGATGCCGCCCAGGTGCAGCCACCGCGCCGCGCCCAGCCAGCCGCCCGGCAGCCGGGCCGGGTCGAAGTGCAGGTCCGCGCTGTTCTCCCCCAGGAAGCGGTACGCGGGCGGGTCGGTGGCGTACACGACGGCCAGCAGCGTCGGCTGCGGCACCCGCTGCAGAAAGCGCAGGTCCAGGCCCGCGCCGGCTGACGCGCGCCACAGGTCCTCCCCGAAGTTGTCCTGCCCGACCGCGCCCGCGAAGGCCGAGGGCACGCCCAGCCGCGCGCAGGCCCGCGCGACATTCCAGCCGGCCCCGCCCGGATGCGCCGTCCAGGCGTTCCCGCCGGCCGTCACGAGGTCCGTCAGGGCCTCCCCGGCACTCACGATCACGGGCAGCGGAACCGGCGGGGCGTCGGGGGTCATGCGGCAGCTTACCGCCCCGGCCGGCCCCGCCTCAGGAGACCGGGTACTCGTACAGGCTCACCGGCCACGCCCGCACCACCCGCTCGCCCACGTGCCGGAACCCGAAGCGCTCGTACACGGCCCGCAGGCGCGGCCGGGCGCTGGCCGTGTCCAGCCGCAGGAACGGCCGCTTCCGCCCGGCCGTTTCCTGCACGGCCTGCCGCAGCAGCCGGCCGCTCACGCCCTGTCCCTGAACGTCCGGGTGTACGGCCAGCTTGTGCAGGTACAGCGCCTCGCCCGGCGGGGCGTCCGGCCAGAACAGCGGGTCCGCGTCCAGCAGCACGTAGGCCCCCACCGGCCGGCCCGCCGCCCACGCCACCCGCCAGTCCGGGGCGGGGTAGTGCCGCAGCAACCTCGCTGGCGTGAGGCTCTCCAGCGGCCACAAGTCCTCCCCGCGCGCGATCAGGGCGGCGGCCGTGGCCGTCAGCACCTCGGACGCGGCCGTCACGTCCCCCCGCGTCAGGGTCACCGTCTCTGGAGTCACCGCCGCACCTCAGTTCGAGGGGGTCGGCGCGGGCTCGATGCCGGTGGCGTACACGTCCCCGCCGCGCACCTCCAGCTGCACGCGCGGCAGCGGCAGGGTCGCCTTCCCGAACACCGCCTCCCCGCCCTTGAGGGGATCGAAGATGCTGTAGTGACAGCGGCAGCCCAGCTGCGGGTGCCGGTCCGCGGGCGGCGGCCGGTAGTTGAACGCGAACGCCATGACCTCCTGGTCCCGGATCAGGTTCACCGGGCAGGACAGGTGCGTGCATATGCGCGAGAACGCCGCCAGCGGCACCTCGCCGCCCGCCGCCGGGACCACCAGGCCGCCCGGGGTGGCGCGCGGCACCCGCAGCAGCGTGCAGGGCCGGCCGTCGTACGTGAACTCCACCTCCGCCCAGTCCTCCTGCAGGTCGGCCAGGGCGGCGACGCGCTGCGCGGCCACCGCCTGGAACGCCGTGCGGCCCGGGCGGCGCTTGTTGAAGGTCACGTTCGACGCGTACCAGCCCATGTACCCGAAGGCCCCCACCGTGCCCGCCACCGGTACCACCCACCAGTGCTCCAGCAGGGACCGCCGCGTCACCCGCACCCGGCGCGCGCCGGCCGGCCGGTCACCCCTGGGGTCCGGGGCGGGCTCGCCATTCACAGCGCGCCCTCCTTCAGGGCCGGCACGCCGATGGTGCCCAGCCCGGCGTTCAGGCGCGCGAGGTCCAGCCCGCCGCGGTCGATGTGCCGGATGACGCCCTGCGGGTCGATGAAGACCGTCTCGGGAATGCCGGACACGCCGTAATCGATGGCGGTCGCGGCGCGCGGGTCCAGGAGATGCGGGTAGTTCAGGCCGTACTGCTGCGCGAAGCGTTTCGCGGCGTCCAGTTTCGGTTCCTGGAACAGCACGCCCACCACCGCCAGACCGTCCGGGCGGGCCTGGGCGTTCAGGGCGTTGAACAGCGGCGCTTCCTCCCGGCACGGGTCGCACCACGACGCCCAGAAGTTCAGCACGACCGGCCGGCCCCGCAACGCGGCCAGGGTCACGTTCTGGCCTTCCGGGGTGGTCAGCGCGAAGGCCGGCGCTTCCCGCCCGACGAGCACGCCGCCGGTGGTCGTGTCACTGGCGGGTTTCAGCAGGGCGTACCCGAGCAGGGCCACCAGACTCGCGGCGAACAGGGGCGGCAGGTAACGCCGCAGGCCGGCGCGCGGCGCGGCCGGGGTGGGGGAGGGGGTGGTCGGCTCGTTCATTCGGCTTTCTTCAGCATGTCCTTGAGTTCGGCCTGCGTCTTGGGCACGTTGTACTCCTCGCTGTGCTTCACGATCAGCTCGTTGGCATGGAAGGTCTCGCCCTCGAACTGCCCGCGCACCACGACGCCCTGGTCTTCCTTGAACAGGTCACTGACCGCCCCGTGGTACTGCACCGGGAAGGTGGCGGTGCCGTCCGTCACGCTGAATTTCAGGTCCAGGGTCTGCGTGTTGTACTGCACGTCCTTGACCAGCCCGCCGATGCGGATGGCGCGGCCCTGCAACTCCGCGTGCTGCTGCTGGTACTCGCTGGGCGTCACGAAGTACTCCAGGCTGCGGCTCATGTTCCCGAACGCGATGTACCCGGTCAGGCCCGCCAGGGCCACCAGCCCCAGCACGGCCGGTACGGGGTTCTTCTTCCGGCGCCGGGCCTGCGGCAGCGGCGCGGGCGTGGGAAGCGGCCCGGTCATCTTCGGCCGTCCTCAGGCAGAGGCGCCCCCTCGTCTTTCAGGGCTTTGAGGCGCAGCCACATCCACACCAGGTAGGCCACCAGCAACCCCAGCGTCACCACGTAGGTGATGATCACGTACCCGCTGTACTTATCCACGAGCCACCCCCAGGGCGTCCGCCCCGTTCAGGTCCTGCATCAGTTCCCGTTCCTCTTTCGCCTCTTCCCGCGCCGCCAGGATGCCCCGCACGCGCAGCAGGTAGAAGTACAGCAGGCTGAAGGCCACCGTCGCCACCAGCAGCGTCACGCCGTAGATGGGCGAGGCGTCAAAGCGCAGGCCGCCCAGCAGCTTCACGGTCTGCGTCTGGTGCACGCCGCGCCACCACTCCACGGCCATGTAGTTGATCGGCACGTACAGCGTGCCCACGATGCCCACCACCGCCGCGATCCGGGCGCGTTTTTCCGGATCGTCGATCAAGCTGCGGATCAGCAGGTATCCGCCGTACACCACCAGGCTCAGCGCGGTGGTCGTCAGGCGCGCGTCCCACACCCAGTACGCCCCCCAGGTCGGTTTGGCCCACAGCATCCCCCCCACGATGGTCGCCAGGGTGAACACCACGCCGATCTCCGCGCTGGCCATCGCCAGGCGGTCCCAGCGCCGCTGCCGCTGCACCAGGTACAGCAGCCCGAACAGCCCCGTGCCGATGTACGCCAGGTAACTCAGCCACGCGGCGGGCACGTGCACGAACATCAGGCGCACCAGCGAGCCCTGGTTCTCGTCCAGCGGGGCGGTCACGCCCATGCCGAGACTCACCAGCACGAGCAGCAGCGTGACGCCGCCGAGGGAGGTC
This sequence comes from Deinococcus ficus, assembly GCF_003444775.1. NCBI lineage: Bacteria > Thermotogati > Deinococcota > Deinococci > Deinococcales > Deinococcaceae > Deinococcus > Deinococcus ficus. The sequence goes on from NZ_CP021081.1 coordinate 791,561, forward strand.
GTTATGCGGTCCTTGTTCATCGTGCCTCTATTCTGCTGCACCGGGCTCAGGATTCAAGGTGACGCATGGCCCGGAGTGACCCGGACACCCCGGACCGTCCCGCCAGGGACAGCTCAGGGCCGCGTGCTCGATTTCTCCGTGAGGAGGCAGGGGGGCGGCACCTCTGCGGCGGCAGCGCCCGGGCCGGTCGAATCCCGGGAGTGGGGGCGCTACTGTCAGCCGTCCAGGGCGTAGGGGAACAGCATGGTCGCCAGGATCACCGTGCCCACGTCGAAGGCCGTCAGGAAGGTCAGCCAGGTCGTGACCTCCGGGGTCCAGCCGGACGCGATCAGGTCGGTGGTGGCGCGCACGCTGGCGATCACCACGGGCACCAGGATCGGGAAGGCCAGCGCCGGCAGCAGCGCCTCACGGGCCCGCAGGCTGACGGTGATGCTGCCGTAGAAGGTGGTGCCGGCCGCGAAGCCCACCACGCCCAGCAGGGTGGCCAGCAGCAGCGCCGGCCAGGGCAGGGCCCGCCCCGCGCCGGCCGCGCCGAACAGGATCAGCCCGGTCGGCATGGTCAGGGCGGCGACCAGCAGCAGCGGGCCCAGCACGCCCAGCAGTTTGCCCAGGTACAGCGCCCCATGCGGGCCCGGGTACAGGGTCAGCTGCTCCAGCGCGCCGGCCTCCTGTTCCTGCGAGAAGGCCCGCTGCGCGCCCACCGCCGCGGCCAGGGCCAGCGCCGTCCAGACCGCCCCGGCGGCCGTGCCGGCCGACTGCGCCAGGGTGCGGCCCATGTTCCCGCCCAGCGCGAGGCCCAGCACCAGCAGCACCAGAGCCGCGAAGAACGCCGTGGACAGCAGCGTGTCCCGGGTGCGGCCGGTGACCCGCAGGTCCTTCAGGGCCAGTTCCAGCGCGGTTCTCACGCCCGGACCGCCGGCCGCTGTGCGCCCAGTTCGCTCAGTTTCCCGCCGGCCAGCCACAGCGCCCGCGGCGCGATGGCCCGCGCGAGCTCCGGTTCATGCGCGGCGATCACCAGGGTCGCCCCGCCCGCGCGGACCTCACCCAGCAGGTCGCGCACCAGGGCGCGGCCCGCGTCGTCCAGGTTCGCGAAGGGCTCGTCCACCAGCGTGACCGGCCGGGCCAGCATCCAGGCGCGCGCCAGCGCCAGCCGCTTGCGCATGCCGGCCGAGAGGAAGCGCACGCGCCGCCCGGCGGCCGCTTCCAGGTTCACGCGCCGCAGCGCCGCGGCCGGGTCGGCGGGGTGCCCGTGCATGCGCGCGGCGAAGGCGAGGTTCTCGGTGCAGGTCAGGTCCGGGTACAGCCCGCCGTCCACCGGCATGACGTGCACGAAGTCCCGCACCGCGCGGGAGTCACGCAGGTCGAAGCCCATCACGCGGCCCTCGCCGCGGGTGGGCCGCAGCGTGGAGGCCAGCAGGCGCAGCAGCGTGGTCTTGCCGGCGCCGTTCTCGCCGAGCAGGGTCACGCCCTCGCCCACGCCGATGTCCAGGGTCACGCCGCGCAGGATCACCTCGCGGCCCAGCCGCAGCCACACGTCCCGGAGTTGCAGCGCCTCGCCCGCCTGGTTAACCGCGTCTTCCGCCCGGGGGGCGTTCACAACTTCAGCCATTCGGGCGTGACCTCCAGGAAGAACGCCGCCAGCCGCGTGAACTGCCCCGTGAGCATCAGGGTGCCCACCGCGATCAGGACCACGCCGCCCACCTTCTCGAACACCCCGGCGAAGCGGTTGAGGCGCCGCAGGTTCCAGCGGTCCCACACCAGCGCCGCCAGCAGGAACGGCACGGCCAGTCCCAGCGTGTACACCGCCAGCAGCGTCACGCCCTGGCCCAGGCTGGCGCTGCTGGCCGCCAGGCCCAGGATGCTGCCCAGCGCCGGGCCCAGGCAGGGGCTCCACCCGAACGCGAAGGCCGCGCCCAGCGCCACCGGGCCGTACCCGCCGGCGTCCGCCAGGGCGCGGGTGTCGCGCATCAGCCACGGGAAGCGCACCACGCCCAGCATCACCAGTCCGAAGAACACGATCAGCGCTCCGGAAATCTGCCCCAGCAGCACCTTCTGCGGGGCCAGCAGGGCGCCCACGCTGCTGGCCGTGGCACCCAGCGCGATGAACACCAGCCCGAACCCGGCGATGAACCCCAGCGCCCGCGACCAGGGCGCCTTCGCGCCGCCCAGCACGCCCAGGTAGCTGGGCACCAGCGGCAGCACGCAGGGACTCAGGAAGGACACCAGACCGGCCAGAAACGCCACCGTGAGCGACGGTGCAGACGACGAAACCATACCCGGAGCATACAGGGACGCGCGAAGCGGAAAGGGGACGGGCGCCCCCCGCCCGGCCGCGGTCAGTTCAGGCGGTCCAGGCCCAGTTCACCCGTGAAGTCACCCTCCCAGGCGTTCAGGACGCGGCCCTGCTGCACCAGCAGCACCGTGGGGTACGTGCCCACCCGCAGCGCCCGCGCGAAGGCCGTGGCGTCCGGGCCGCGCCAGGGTTTCAGGCCGCCGGGCGCGGGCGTGAGCACCGCCTCGGCGTTCACGGCCCGCACCGGCAGGCCGCTGCGCAGCACGGCGTTCCACAGGTCGCCCAGGTCGCCGCAGTCGTGGCTGTACACCACGACCAGTTCGCGCTCGGCGGCCGTCCAGGGGTGCGCGGGCAGCGGTTCCCCCAGGCGGACGAGGGCGCTGGCCGGGCTGAGGCCCAGCAGGGTCAGGGCCAGCAGCAGGGACACGATGGGCGCGCGGGCGGCTCGGGTCATGGCCGGATGATGCCGCGCCGGCCCGGCGCCTGTCATGACCGCCCCGTGAGAGCCGCGCAAGGGCCAGGAGAAGCGCCAGCCGCCGCCCCTGGCAAGGAAGCGGCGGCCGGAACTGCACGTGAGGGGACCTTACGGCTGTGTCAGGGGCGCAGGCTTCGGGGCGGGCGTGGCGGTGCCCTGGTTGCGCACGGCCTTCACGGCGGCCGGGTCCGGCTGCTGGTCCGTGAGGGGCGCCGGCTTGGGGTCCGGGGCGTAGGCGGGCAGTTCGCTGATCTGCACGCGGCGCTTCACGACGTTCTCGGGCGGCGTGAACTCGGTCGCCATGCGGTTGGTGGTGCGGTCCAGGCCAATGATCACGGTGCTGGGATCCGAGGCGCCCTGAGCGTAGCGGCTCTCGCGGTACTGCACGGGCGGGGGGGCGCTGGCGTCAATCGTGCTGTCGTAGTTCCAGTAGCGCCGCTCGATGAACGCCAGTTTCACGTTCGGGAGGAACTGCGGGTCGGGCGCGTCGGCGTAGTAGATGCCGGGCGGTTCGCTGAACTGCCGCACGGGCATGCCCTGGTGCGCGAGTTCCATCATGCGCCGCCAGATGGGGGCGTTCACGTACCCGGAGTAGTAGTTCACGGGCATGTCACCGCCCTGCTGCTTGCCCACCCACACGGCGCCGGTGTACACGGGCGTGGTGCCCACGAACCAGAAGTCCTTGGGGCCGTTACTGGTGCCGGTCTTCCCGGCGACCGGCCACTCGCCGAACTTGGCGCGGCCGGCCAGGCCGCCCTGCACTTCGGTCAGGTCGTTCACCACGCCGCGGATCATGTCCAGGCCCTGGAAGGCCACCTGCGGCGTCCAGATGCGTTTGGGGCGCACGGGGTCGGTGGCGGCGTCGTACAGCACCTCGCCGCGGGCGGTGGTGACCCGGTCGATGTAGCGGGGCGCGCGGTACAGCCCGCCGTTCACGAAGGGCGCGTAGGCGGCCGCCATCTTCACGGGGGTGGTTTCCACGGCGCCCAGCGCGGCGGCGAGGCCGGTGCCGTCGTTGGGGGGGATGTCCATGGCGCGCAGTTTGTCGAAGAGCTTGTTCACGCCGATGCGGTCGGCGAGGCGCACGGTCACGAGGTTCAGGGAGCGGTCGAGCGCCTCGCGGATGGTCATCTCGCGGTAGGTGGTGGCACCCTCGAAGTTCTTCGGTTCGTAGCGGCCGTTCTTGCACCCGACCGGGCAGGGGAAGCTCACGGGCTTGTCGTCCTCGCGGTGGTCCTGGGTCAGGCCGGTGGAGAGGGCGGTGGTGTACAGGATGGGCTTGATGGTCGAGCCGATCTGCCGCTGGCCCTGCGCGGCGTTGTTCCAGTCGGCGGGCGGGGCGCTGCCCTGGAGTTTCTGCCCGATCATGCCCAGCACCTCGCTGGTGCCCGGGTCCACGACCACGGCCGCCAGCGTGGCGCCGAAGGGCAGGCCGGTCGCCTCGCGGCTGGCGGTTTCCACGGCGTTCTGCACCTTGGGGTTCAGGGTGGTGTACACGCGCAGGCCGCCGGAGCCGTAGACCTTGTCCTGCCCGAAGCGCCGCACGAGTTCCTGCTCGACCTGCGCGACGAAGTGCGGGGCGCGGGTGGTGGTCACGGCCTTGAGTTCCTTCGCGGTGCGGTCCACCAGTTTCGCGCTGACGATCCCGCCCTGCGCGTCGTACTTGACCTGCCAGCCGCGGGGCTGCAGGTTTTCCTTCCAGGCGGCGTCGGCCTGCGCCTGGGTGATCCACTGGTCCTCGACCATGCGGCCCAGCAGGGTCTTTATCAGGGGGCGCACGGCGGCGTAGTCCTCGTAGCGGCGGGCGCGGGGCACCAGGATGGTCAGGTACGCGGCCTGCGCCAGCGTCAGGTTTTTCGGGGTGGTGCGGAAGTACGCCTGCGCGGCGGAGGCCACGCCGTACAGTTCCACCGGCCCGCCGTCTCCCCAGTAGATGGTGTTCAGGTAGTTCTGGAGGATCTCTTCCTTGGTGAAGCTGCGCTCGACCTGCACGCTCAGCATCCATTCCTTGAGCTTGCGGTCGGGCGTGCGGGCCTGCTGGTATTCCTCCAGCAGCAGGGTGTTCTTCACGAGCTGGTTGGTGAGGGTCGAGCCGCCCTGCACGTCCTCGCCCTGCGACAGGCGCCGGAACTGCCGGGCCAAGCCGTAGGGGTCCATGCCGTAGTGCTCGAAGAAGCGCCGGTCCTCGTTGGCGACCAGGGCGGCGATCATGTAGGGGCTGATCTCGTCCAGCGTGACCAGCGTGCGGCTGATGCGCTGGTCCCCGACCTTGGGAATCAGGGTGCCCAGCGGGGTGTTGTCGCGCGCGTACACCTTCGTCTCGCTGCCCATGGACCGGGTCAGGCTGTCCAGTTCGCGGTAGTCGGGCAGTTCACGGGTCCATTTCAGGCCGTAGGTGGCGGCCACGCCCAGTCCGGCGACCAGCGCGGCGATCAGCAGGGAAAGCAGGAATTTCAGGAAACGGACGAGGAAGATCAAGCGGTGAACCTCGGGACGCCCCCCGGCAGGCGGGCGGCGGGCAGGAAGCCGGAAAGCGGGTGGGGGGGGCCGGCGCGCATGGGGGCGGCCGTCACTGGGCCGGGCGGCGGGCCTGGATCAGCTGGGTGATGCGGGCGCGCAGGTTCTTGCCGGACAGGGGCTTGTACACGATGTCGTCCGCGCCGACCAGTTTGGCGTGGTCGCGGGTCTGGTCGTCGTCCTGGGCGGTCAGGAGCAGCACCGGCGTCTGCTGCAGGCGCCGGACGCGTTTGACGCGCGAGCAGATCTCGAAGCCGTCCATGTGGGGCATCTTGACGTCCAGCAGCAGCGCGTCGGGCGTGTGGTCCTTGAGGTACTCCAGGGCCGCCCGGCCGTCGGGCACCGCGGTGATCTCATGGCCGTCCGCCGAGAGGATGACCTCCAGCATGGTCCGGATTGCCGGTTCATCATCTGCGACGAGGATGGTGTACGCCATGCCCGGCATGATAAAGCACCGGCCCTCACCACATCCTGACGCCGGCAGGCGCGCCGGGGGGCGGTGAGGGCCGGCGCCCGGCGCTCAGTCGGCGCTGTTCGCGGCGCTGCGGCGCTCGGCGGCTTCCTTCGCCAGCTGGCGGCGCAGGATCTTCCCGACCGCCGTCTTGGGCAGTTCACTGCGGAATTCCACGCTGCGGGGGGCCTTGTACGCGCTGAGCTCCGCGCGGCACAGCGCGATGATCTCCTTTTCCGTGACGTGCATGCCGGGCTTGAGGGCCACGACGGCGTGCACGCTCTCGCCGCGGTACGTGTCCGGGATGCCCACCGCCGCCGCTTCCAGCACGGCCGGGTGGGTCATCAGCACTTCCTCCACCTCGCGGGGGTAGATGTTGTACCCGCCGGCGATGATCAGTTCCTTCTTGCGGTCCACGATCTGGAAGTAGCCCTTCTCGTCCATGCGGGCCATGTCGCCGGTCAGCAGCCAGCGCTTGCCGTCCAGGTCCCGAATGGTCTTGTCGGTCTCGTCCGGGCGCTGCCAGTAGCCTTTCATGACCTGTGGCCCCGCCACCCACAGCTCCCCGATCTCCCCCTGCGCGACCGGCTGCCCGGCGTCGTCCATGATCAGGGCGTCGGTGCCGGGCACCGGCAGGCCGATGCTGCCTTCCTGCTGCTCGCCGAAGATGGGGTTCACGTGCGTGACCGGGCTGGTCTCGGTCAGGCCGTAGCCCTCCACGAGGTTCGCGCCGTGCGTGATCTCCTTGAACTTGCGGGAGGTTTCCAGCAGCAGCGGCGCGGACCCGCTGATGCACGCGCGGATGCTGGTCACGTCGTGCCGCGCGAGGTCCGGGTGGTTGTTGATGGCGTTGTACAGCGTGGGCACGCCCGGGAACAGCGTGGCTTTCGTGCGGGCGATCTGCGTGAGGACCATCTTGATGTCGCGGGCGTTGGGCACCAGCACCATGGTCGCCCCGGTCATGACGCTGAGGTTCATGCTGACCGTCATGCCGTACACGTGGAAGAACGGTATGGCGGCCATGGTGACCTCCTGGCCTTCTCTCAGGTCGGACATCCACATGCGGCACTGCTCGGCGTTCGACACGAGGTTCTCGTGCGTGAGCATGGCGCCCTTGGGCACGCCGGTCGTGCCGCCCGTGTACTGCAGCAGCGCCACGTCGCCGGGGGTGACGGCCGCCGGCTGCGGGATGGGCGGCTGGCTCTTGCGCAGCTGCGTGAAGCTGAACACCTTCCCGCCGATGGGCACCTTGACCCACATGCCGTCCTTGCGGGCCTTGATGGGGTAGAGCTTGTTCTTCGGGAAGGGCAGGGCGTCCTGAATGCCGGTCACGATCACGCGCCGCACCGGCACGCGCTCCTGCACCTCCGCGTAGCGGGGGTAGAAGGAATCCAGCATGATCAGCGTCTCGCTGCCGCTGTCCTTCAACTGGTGCTCGAGTTCGTGCGGGGTGTACAGCGGGCTGGTGTTCACGACCACGCCACCCGCGAGCAGCACCGCGTAGAAACTCACCACGAACTGCGGGGTGTTGGGCAGCATGACCGCCACGCGCTCCCCGGGCTGCACGCCGAGTTTCTGCAGGGCGTGCGCGAACCGCTGCACCTGGAACCACAGCTCGCGGTAGTTGGTGGTGCGGCCCAGGAAGTCCAGGGCCACGCGGTCCGGATGGTGCTTGGCGGCCTGTTCCAGCAGTTGCGGCAGCGTGCGGCCGCTGGGCTGGAAGTCGTGGGGGATGCCCGGCTCGTAGTGGGCCAGCCAGGGGCGGGGGTGGGCGGTGGTGGTCATGGGGACTCCTTGGGCGCGGGGCAGCTCGGCACGGCGGCGGGACGGGGGCGGCTCGGCGGACGAGGGGACGGGCGCGGCAGGTGGGGTGGGGGAGGACGGGGCAGCAGCCGGTGTGCAGACGGGCAGGGACATGGGCTGGAGATGAGTGAAATTGAACCAAGTATAAGGGCGGGGTCCCGGGTTGCAAGACACCCACCCGAACCCAGCCCGTGCTTCCCCTCCTGCACGGGTTTTTCCACGGCGGCCCGCTCTGCAGGCCCTCGCAGGTGGCACACTGCACGCATGACGGCCTCCCCGCCCCAGGTGCTGGTCATCGGCAGCGTGAACGCCGACCTGACCGTCCAGGCCCCCCGCATCCCCCGCCCCGGCGAGACCGTCCTGGGCGACCACGCCCAGGTCAGCCCCGGCGGCAAGGGCGCCAACCAGGCCGTCGCCGCCGCCCAGGCCGGCGCGCACGTCACCCTGATCGCCGCGGTGGGCGACGACCCCTTCCGCGCCCCCGCCCTGGAGGGCCTGCAGGCCGCCGGCGTGCACCTGAACGGCCTGACCACCGCGCCCGCGCCCACCGGCCTGGCCCTCATCACCGTCGCCGGGGACGGGGAGAACGCCATCACGGTCGCCAGCGGCGCGAACCTGCACCTCGCGGCCACGCACCTGCCCGCGGACCTCGGGGCCGCCCACACCCTGCTGCTGCAACAGGAACTCACGCCCGAAGTCACCCGCGAGGCCGCCCGGCGCGCGCACGCCGCCGGGGTGAGGGTGCTGCTGAACGCCGCGCCCGCCCGCGGCGCCGACCCGGACCTCCTCGCGCACACCCACCACCTGATCGTGAACGAGCACGAACTCGCCGCCGTGCTGCCGGCTACCGCGCACCTGCCCCGGCAGGCCGGCTCGGCCGACATCGCCGCGGCCGCCCGCAGCCTGCTGGCCCCGGCCGGTCAGGGCCCGGACACCGTGACCGTCACGCTGGGCGCGCACGGCAGCGTCACCGTGACCGCCGCCCACACCCACATCCAGCCGGCCCTGAACGTCACCGTGGTGGACACCACCGGCGCCGGCGACACCTACTGCGGCACGCTCGCCGCCCGCCTCGCGCACGGCGAGGGTCTGGAACGCGCGCTGGCGGTGGCCGGCGCGGCCGCCGCGCTGGCCTGCACCCGGCCCGGCGCGCAGGCCGCCATGCCGCCTCTGGCCGACACCCTGGCCCTGCTGGACCGCCCGGCCCGCTGACCGGGCGCCCCCAGACCGGTCTGGGGGTGGAGTAGCCTGACCGCATGCAGTCCTACCGCTCCTTCACCGAACGCGATTACGGGGTCATGCAGGCCCTGGACCTCGCCGCGCAACGCCACGCCGACCCCGAGTTCGACACCCGGCCCGACCGGGAACGCGAGGGCCGGCTGAACACCAGCCTTCCCGCCCTGAAGTTCTACGAGCGCAGCGAGCACTCCTTCCTCGCCGAGGACGAGCAGGGCGTGGCGCAGGGCTTCGTGCTGGCCCAGCCGGTCTGGCAGGGCGACCGGCCCATCGTGCTGGTCCGCACCGTGACCCTCGCGCCCGGCGCGCCCGAGGCGACCGCCCCGGGGCTGCTGCACGCCGCGGTGAAAAGCGCCTACGACACCGCCGTGTACGAGGTGCACTACCCCCTCACCCCTGCCCTGCTGCCCGCCGCGGAGGCCGAGGGCAGCAACGTGATCGGCCGCTACGCCGTGCAGCACCTCGGCACCCGCAATGAGACGGCGCCCGGCGAGCAGCTCGGGCAGCGCCAGGTGCCCCGCCCCCCCGCCGACCCGGCGCCGGACCCGCAGTAAGGCCGGCCCGCCGGGGGTGTCAGGCTGCTGCAAGGGCGCGTCGCGCATAATGCACGCATGAGTACCCCCACCCGCGTCCTGCTGGGCGTCCGAGGCATGAACAAAGAAGCCGGCGAGAAGGTCGCCGCCGCCCTGATGGCCCTTCCCGGCGTCGCCCGGGCCACGCCCGATGTCGGCCAGATCGAAGTGCACTACGACCCCAGCGCCCAGACGGTCATGGACCTCGTGCGCGCCGTGCGCCGCCAGGGCTTCCTGGCCGGCATGCTCTAAGCCCGGCCGTGGCGCTGGGCTACGTGGGCGTCCTGACCATCCGGGTGGAGATGCCCTGGGTGGAGAACCTCAAGGAGAAACGCGCCCTGGTCCGCCCGGTCGTGGAACGCCTCAAGGTGCGCTTTCCCCTGACGGTCGCCCGGCTGGACGGCCTGGACGCACACGACTGGGAAGTGATCGGCGTGGCGACCATCAGCAACGATTACGGCTGGGTGCAGGACACGCTGCGCATGGCCGCGGACTACATCGCCAAGGAAGGGCCGTACCGCGTCACCGAGGAACACACCGAGATCCGCGTGCTCGGCGATGAGGACGACCCCGAAGACGAGCTGTAACACGTTTCACTGAACAGGAAACAGCGGCAGGCCCGGAATGGGGCCTGCCGCCGTTCTTGCCTCCGCTCAGGGCTTCGTGCTGTTCAGGGCGTCGAACTCGGCCGGGCGGGTCAGGAGCCGCCAGTTGAGTTTCGCCTCGCCCTCGGGCTTGGCGGCCTGCGCGAGGTTGCAGTTGTAGTTCATGGTGGTCTTGCGCATGATCGGCCACACCACGGCCGCCGCGCGCCCCGCCACGTCCCGCTGCGCGATGGGTCCCACGATGCGGGAGTCCTCGCTGCCGCCGGGGCTGCGGTTGTCACCCATCACGTAGTAGGACTTCGCGGGCACGGTGATCTCCTCCTGGTCGGGGACCACGTTCACCACCTGGCCCTCGATGCTGCTGCTGCTGGCGCGGTTGGCGACCTCGCTCTGCGTGTCCCAGCAGCCCTGCTGCCGCCAGTAGTCGGTGGTCCAGCGCGAGTCGAGCTTCACGCCGTTCACGGTGACCTCCCCGCCGGAGATGCTGACCCGGTCGCCGGGCAGCGCGATGATGCGTTTGATCAGGAACGGGCGGTACTCCCACAGCCCGAACGCGCTCTTGTTCAGGTTGCCGATCTTCTCGGCCGCCTCGCGGGGCGGTTTGAAGATCACGATGTCCCCGCGTTTGAAGTCGCCGATGCCGGCCTTGTGCAGCCACGTCTCGTACTTGGGCACCAGCACGCGCTCCCCGTGACGGAGGTTGGGCATCATGCTCACGCCGTCCACGCCCACCAGGGTCGCCAGGAACTGGGTGATCACCACGGCGAACACCACGGGCTCCAGGAACTCCTTCCAGATTTTCTGCCAGGGGGTGAGGGGAGGCTTCACTTGGGTCACGGTCATGCGGAGATGAGCATAGCCCATGCGCCGCGCCCGCTTCTCATCCGTTGGATGCAGGAGGCCCGCTCAGCCCAGCGCGGCCAGCAGAGCCGGCAGTTCCGCCAGCGCCGCTTCCCGCCCCGCCTGGATGGCCTCCTGCGCCCGCGCGAAGGACTGCAGGTCGATGCTGCCGAGTTGCGGGCGCAGCAGCACGTCCGGCCGGTACAGGCTCAGCCGCGCGTCGGTGAGCTGCGCCTGCATGATCTCCACCGCGCGGCGAAGGGCCTGCACGCTGCCCAGGTGCGCCTCGCGTTTCCACAGCAGCAGCCGGCGCTCCTGCAGTTCCAGCGGGCTGGCGGCGGTCACGTCCACGGCCAGCATGCGCCGCACGCCCAGGAACAGCGCGGCGTCCACCGGCACCTGGTTCAGCACGCCGCCGTCGGTGAGCAGCATGTCGCCCAGCGGCACGGGCTCCAGCGCGCCCGGGTAGGCGATGGTGGCGCGCACGGCCGCATGCAGGTCCCCGCGCGTGAGGTACACGCCGCGCCCGGAGAGCATGTCGGTCGCGGTGACCGCCAGGGGCAGGCTCAGGTCCTCGAAGGTGCGGGGCAGGTGGGCCTCCAGCCAGGAGTCCATCAGGGTCAGTCGCAGGCCGGTGCTGGGCCGCCAGTCGAACACCTTGCGCCAGGACACCCCGGTCGCCAGGCGTTCGAGTTCCTGCCCGCCGACGCCCGCGGCGATCAGTGCGCCGATCATGCCGCCCATGCTGGTGCCGGCCACGACCTGCGGCACCAGCCCGGCGTCTTCCAGCACCTGCCATACCCCGATGTGCGCCAGGCCGCGTGCGCCGCCGCCGCCCAGCACCAGTCCAAAACCCGTCATGCCCGAATTGTAGGGAGGCCCCCCCCTTCCTGCACCGGGTCCAGGAAAGGGGCGGGGAGGCCGCCGCACTAGCCGCCGCGGGCGCACCTGGGGTAGGGTGACCGGGATGCCAATCGCGGGACAGGTCGTAGGCGACGGACTCCGGCTGGTCCGGCCCATCGGACGCGGCTCGCGGAGCATGGTGTACTTCGCCGTGGACCGCACCGGGCAGCCCCGCGCCGTGAAGATCTTCCCCGCGCACCTCGCCGAGTTCGCCGTGCGCGAACTCCAGAATGCCAGCGACCTCGACCACCCCCGCCTGGCGCGCATCGTGGGCCGCACCGAGGTGGACGGCCACCCGGCCCTAATCGGCACCCTGGCCCGCGGCGAGGTGCTGTTCACCCGCTACGCCAGCCGCCCCGCCGCGCAGACCGAACGCCGCGCCTTCCTGCTCACCCTGGCGCACGTGCTGGACGGCCTGGGGTACCTGCACGAGCGCGGGCTGGTGCACCGCGACATCAAACCCGAGAACATCATCGTGGAGGCCGACGGCAGCGCGAAACTGGTGGATTTCGACCTGAGCGGCCCGGCCTTCGAGCGCTTCGACACCCCCACCCGCTTCGGCACCGCCGCCTTCCAGAGTCCGGAAGCGGCCCGCGGCGAACCCCTCGGGCCGGAAAGCGACCTGTACGGTATCGGCGTGCTGCTCGGCTGGGGGGTGCACGGGCAACTGCTGGACCTCCCCGAGGACTACCCCCGACAGGACGACCCCCTGGAACTGCTGCACATCCAGCTGACCCGCCGGGACCGCACCCGGCGGCCCAACGACGCGCACTGGGCGAAAGAGGAACTGCTGCGCCTCGCCGCGCTGCCCCACTGACCCCCACCCCACCTGTCAGCACACCATCTTTCTTGAGTGTGGTCGTGTTAACCTGTGAGGCGGAGGTCGGGCCCCCCGCGCCCGGCAGAACAAAGCACCCATGGACTACTACGAACTGCTGGGCGTCCCGCGCACCGCGAGCGCCGACGACATCAAGAGCGCCTACCGCAAACTCGCCCTGAAGTACCACCCGGACCGCAACAAGGAAGACGGCGCCGCGCAGAAGTTCGCGCAGATCAACGAGGCGTACGCCGTCCTCAGCGACGCCGAGAAACGCGCCCACTACGACCGCTTCGGCTCCGCGCCCGGCACCGGCATGCCCGGCGGCGACCCCTTCGGCGGCATGGGCGGCGCGGGCTTCGACCCCATGGACCTCTTCGAGCAGCTGTTCGGCGGCGCGGTCGCCGGACGCGGCCGGCGCGGCCCTGCCCGCGGCGACGACCTGGAAACCGAAGCGCACGTCACGCTGCTCCAGGCCCGCGCCGGCGAGGAGATCGAGGTCACCGTGGACCGCCTGCGCGAGTGCGACCACTGCCACGGCACCCGCAGCGAACCCGGCGGCAAACCCCCCAAGTCCTGCCCCACCTGCCACGGCGCCGGCGCGGTCCGCGGCCAGACCCGCACCATCTTCGGCGTGATGGAAACCCAGCAGCCCTGCCCCACCTGCCGCGGCGAGGGCCAGATCATCGAGGACCCCTGCACCGTCTGCCGCGGCCGCGGCCGCACCCTGAAATCCGAACCCGTGAAGGTCAAGCTGCCCAAGGGCATCGACGAGGGCTACCGCATCCGCGTGGCCGGCATGGGCAACGAGGGCCCCGGCGGGAACGGCGACCTGTACGTGCACATCGAGATGGAACGCCACCCGCAGCTGCGCCGCGAGCAGGAGCACCTGATCCACACCGCCAGGATCGGCTTCGCGAAGGCCGCGCTGGGCGGGCAGGTCACCGTGCCCACCCTGGACGGCCCGCAACAGGTGGAGGTCAAACCCGGCACGCAGCACGGCGAACTGCACCGCCTGGGCGGGCAGGGCATGCCGCGCCTGCAGGGCCGCGGCAGCGGCGACCTGATCGTGGAGTTCGAGGTGACCGTTCCCAAACCCAGCCAGCTTTCTCCGGAAGCGCGCGAGGCCCTGCACGCCTACGCCCGCGCGGTGGGCGACGAGGTGAGCGAGAAGCACGAGGGCCTGTTCGACAAGGTCGGCAAGCTCTTCCGCTGATCCCTTCACCTACTTGAACACGCCGCCCGGGGTTCCGGGGCGGCGCCATTCAATTGGCGCAGGGGAGAGGAGATTGGGTCACGGCACCTCGTGCACGTCGAACACGTCGCGCAGCGCCGCCCGCGCCGCGTGGTACCCGGCCATGCCGTGCACCCCCCCGCCCGGCGGGGTGCTGCTGCTGCACAGGTACACGCCCCGCACCGGCGTCCGGTAGGGCACGGCACTCAGGACCGGGCGCACCAGCAGGCCCCGCAGGTCGCCCCGCCCGCCGTTCACGTCCCCGCCGCGGAACACCGGGCTGAAGGCCTCCAGCGCAGGGGCGGTTGTCACGTGCCGCGCCCGCACCCGTTCCCCGAACCCCGGGGCGAAGCGCTCGATCTGCGCCTCCACCGCCGCCTGCACGCTGCCGGCATACCCGTTCGGGACGTGCGCGTACGCCCAGAAGGTGTGCCCGCCCGCCGGTGCGCGGGAAGGGTCGAACAGGCTGTGCTGCGCCGCCAGCACGTACGGCCGCGCGTGCGGGGCGCGACTCAGGTCAGCCTCGGCCGCGCGGATCTCGTCGGCCGTGCCGCCTAGGTGAAGCGTTCCGGCCTGCGCCACCCGTGCGTCCCGCCAGGGCACCGGCCCGGACAGCGCGTAATCGAATTTCTGGATGCCGGGCCCGTAGCGGTAGCGCTCCAGCGCCGCGCGGTACCCGGCTGGCGCCCGTTCTCCCAGCAGGCGCAGCAGCACGGCCGGGCTGCTGTCCACCAGCACCACCCGCGCGTCCGGCAGGTCCCGGGCGTCCCGGACCGTCACGCCGGTCAGGACCTCACCCCCCAGGTGCCGCAGGTACCCGGCCAGCGCGTCCGACAGGGCCTGCGCGCCCCCGCGCGGAAAGGGCCAGCCGACCGCGTGGGCCAGCAGGGCCAGCACCAGCGTCGGCGCGGCGGTGGCCGGGGCGGTCAGCGGCAGGGTGGTGTGCGCCGCCAGGCCCGCCCACAGTGCCCGGCCGGCCGGCGTGCGGAACAGCGTCTGCCCGGCCGCCCACGCGGACGGCAGGCCCCGCAGCCCGAACCGGGTCAGCGTCAGGGGCCGGGCCGGCACGCGCCCCAACGTCTGCGGCAGGGGCTGCAGCAGGTCGTCCAGCAGGCCCTCCCAGTCACTCAGCAGCGGAGCCATCAGCCGGCGGTAGGTGCGGCCGTCCCGGCCCAGGCCCTCCGCGGTGGCGTCCAGGCTGCGGTGCAGGGCCACGCTCCCGGCGCCCAGCGGATGCGCGGCCGGCACGGGGGGCTGCACCCACGACAGCCCGAAAGCGTGCAGCGGCCACTGCCGGAACGCGGGGCTGGCCGCCGCCAGCGGGTGAATCGCCGAGCCGACATCGTGAATGAAGCCCGGGAGGGTGAGTTCGGCGCTGCTGGCCCCGCCGCCCACCCGGTCGTGGGCTTCGAGGACCTGCACGCGCAGCCCGGCGCGGGCGAGCAGCACCGCGGCACTCAGGCCATTAGGTCCGGCGCCGATCACCACGGCGTCCAGCGCGGGCTTGGCGGCGGGCATGTCCGGCAGCATACCCGCGCCCGGACGCCCGGGGTGTCCGGTGTTCCTGACTCCGTTCCGGCCCTGTGCGTCCCGGCCGGGTGACAGCCTGCGGACAGGCCGGGTATGCTGCCCCCAGCCGAGGGCCACGGGGCACGACGTTTCACGTGCCGCCTGCCCTTGTTCCTGCCCGCCTGCCGCACCTCCGTCCGTTCCGTGCTTGAAGGAGCTTCCGTGACCGTTGCCCCCCACCGCCCCCCGCAGAACCTGCTGACCAGCAAACGCTCCCCTCTCCTGGTGTTCGCCGGTCAGAGCAACCGCCCGCTCGCGCAGGCGATCTGCGACAACCTCGGCATTCCGCTCGGCAAGAGCAAGACCGAGAAGTTCACGAACGACAACATCATCGTGCACTACGAGGAGTCCCTCCGTGAGGGCGACATTTTCATCGTGCAGTCCTTCAGCACGCCGGTCAGCGACGCGATCATGGAACTCATGCTGATGATCGACGCCGCCAAGTCCGCCAGCGCCGGGCGCGTCACCGCCGTGATTCCGTACTACAGCTACGCCCGCAGCGACAAGAAGGACAGCCCCCGCATCAGCATCGCCGGGCGCCTCGTCGCGGACCTGCTGCAGGAAGCCGGCGCGGACCGCATCCTGACCATGACCCTGCACGCCCCGCAGGTGCACGGCTTCTTCAAGGTCCCGGTGGACCACCTCTCGGCCGACATGGTGCTCTCACAGCACTTCAAGAAGTGCGTGCCGGACGCGCACGACGGCGTGGTCCTGGCCCCGGACGCGGGCAGCATCAAGCGCGCCAGCCAGATCGCCCGGCGCCTGGACTCCGGCCTCGCCATGATCGACAAGGAGCGCCTCTCGGACACCGAGGTCCGCCCCCGCGCCCTGATCGGGGACGTGGACGGCAAGACCGTGTTCATCGTGGACGACGAGATCAGCACCGCCGGCTCCCTGGTGGAGACCGTGAACATCGCCCGCAGCATGGGCGCCAAGGACGTGTACGTGGCCGTCACGCACGGCGTGTACACCGGGCCCGCCATCCAGCGCATCGCCGGCCTGGACGTCACGCAGGTCGCCAGCACCAACACCGTGCTCGTGCCCGACCAGAAGGTGGACGCGGCCAACGGCAAGCTGGCCGTGCTGGACGTCGCCCCGCTGTTCGCGGCCGCCATCAGCAACATCCACACCGGGGACAGCGTCAGCACCCTGTTCAGCTGAACACCAAGAAGCGGGCCGCCTGAGGAGTTCCCAGGCGGCCCGCTTCATGGCGTGATGTCAGGCGGGGGTGGGAACCTTCAGGCCCACGCCCTGCAAGAAGGCGTCGTACCCGGCGAAGTCCAGCTGCTGCTCGTTGTCGGACAGCGCCGTGGCGGGGCTGGGGTGCACCTCCACGTGAATCCCGTCGGCGCCCACCGCCAGGGCCGCCTTCGCCAGCGGGATCAGCAGGTCGCGGCGCCCGGCGGCGTGCGTGACGTCCACGATCACCGGCAGGTGGGTGAGCTGCTTGGCGAGCGCCACCGCGGAGAGGTCCAGGGTGTTGCGGGTCCACTTCTCGTACGTCCGGATGCCGCGCTCGCACAGGATGACCTCGCCGTTGCCCTCGGAGAGCACGTACTCGGCGGCGTACAGCCATTCCTCGATGGTGGCGCTCAGGCCGCGCTTGAGCAGCACGGGCAGCTGCGTGCGGCCCACCTCGCGCAGCAGCGCGAAGTTGTGCATGTTCCGCGCGCCGATCTGCAGGATGTCGGCGTACTCGGACACGACCTCCACGTCGCGGGTGTCCATGACCTCCGTGACGAACAGCATGCCGTTGTCCTTGGCGACCTGCTGCCCGATGATCAGGCCGTCCACGCCCATGCCCTGGAACCCGTACGGGCTGGTGCGGGGCTTGTACGCGCCGCCACGCAGGATCTTCACGCCCCGCTCCGCGAGGAAGCGCGCGGTCTGCTCCATCTGCTCGGGGCTCTCGATGCTGCACGGCCCGGCGATCACCACGGGCGGCTCGGTCCCGCCGATCCGCACGCCGTCGATGTCCAGCACCGTGTCGTCCTTCTTCACGTCGCGGGAGATCAGCAGGCTCTTCTTGTCGTTGCTTTCCTCCAGCGCCAGGCTGGCGCGGAAGATCTCCTTGAAGATGCTCTTCACGGTGGCGGCCGGGAACGGCCCGGGGTTCAGGGCCTCCAGGTCCTTGAGCTGCTGCTCCTCACGGGCGGGGTCGTAGTGGTTGGGGCGGCCCTCGGCGGTCTTGGCACGGCCAATCTGGGCCACCACGGACGCGCGTTTGGAAATCAGCGTCAGCAGGTCGCGGTTGATCTGATCGATTTCCGCGCGGAGGTCGTCAATGCTGCGGGGAGCGGTCATAGGGGGCAGTGTAGGAGTCGCCCGGCAACCCGGGCCGCCGCGAGGCTAGTCAATTGACAGGAGTTGTCTTGGTTGTGGGCCCGGTCAGGCGGGCGGCCCGCCGGCGGGCGTGTTCACCATGTGTACTGCCACGCGCGACAGCGCCGCCAGCAGCTCCTGCGCGTCCGCTTCCGTGATTTCCGGCGTGGCCTCCAGGGCGCCGCGCATGCACGCCAGCCACGCCCCGGCCCGGTCCGGCGTGATCGGGAACGGCAGGTGCCGCGCCCGCAGGCGCGGATGCCCGAACCGCTGCAGGTACAGCGGCGGCCCGCCCAGGAACCCGGTCAGGAACGCCAGCTGCTTCTCCGCAGTCAGGGTCAGGTCCGCGGGGAACAGCGGCGCGAGGCGCGGATCCTCGGCCACCCGCGCATAGAACCTCCCGACGAGTCGGGCCAGGGCGTCCTCCCCGATCCGGTCGTACAGGCTGGTGCCCGGCTCGCCGGGCGCGGAGGTCGGCAACGTCACGCGGGCAGTGTAGCGGCCAGCCCGGTGCGCGGGGCCCCCGGGGTTACAGGGGGCGCTGGGTCAGGCGGACGCAGTCGTCATCACTGGGGAACTCCAGTTTCACGCCCTTGATGACCTCCTGGTACTCGTTGTAGTTCGCGCGGCGCTCCTTGGTGTTCAGCACGAGGTCCTTGAGGTTTTTCACCAGGGCGTCCTTCGCGGCGTCCGTGCCGCGCAGTTCCTTGCGCAGGCAGTAGGTGGTGGTCATATGCAGGAACATGTGCTTCTGCGCCTCTTCCTTGCTGACCTTCTCGTTGGTGCTCATGATCTGCATGATGGCCGCGGCGCGGCGGGCGGCCTGGAGCTGCTCGGGGGTCTGCTTGAAGTTGTCCTGAATATGCACTTCGAGATCGCTGCGCAGGTTGGTGATCAGCACCAGCGAGCCGCCTCCCTCGGCATCCAGCGTCACGGTGCCTCCGGAGGAGTCCTCGGCCGCAGCGGTGGGCACCAGCGGGAGAACGCAGAGGGACGTGAGGAGGAGGGTCTTCAGGAAAGCCTTAGGCATAGCGGCCAGATCATAATCCTGAACTCATTCCAGTGTTCATACGACGCACACAGAGTATGTGAGGTTTTTCATACATCTGGCGCAGCTGTAGGCTTACTTCAGGAAAATGCGCTGCTGGAAAGGACAGTGCATTTTGCTTCAAACAAATGCGTGGGCACATGTGCCTCAAATGCTGTTCATGAAGACCGGACGGTGAGATTTGGATTCTCATTGAACAGCTTTTCTCTCCCATAGATTCACAAGAAGGAACAACGAAAAAGCCCCGCTCACAAGGAGGGGGCTTTCATTTGGCTGCGCAGGTTGGGGTCGAACCAACGACCGTCCGATTAACAGTCGGATGCTCTGCCACTGAGCTACTGCGCATCACCTGGGTGATGCTCCGCCGCAGGTCCGGGACGCTGTGGTGGCGGGCCGTTTCCGGCGCGAGAGGGATAGTAGCATGCCCCTCCCAGGCGCGCAAGCCCCGCAGTCAGGCCTGCGCGCCGCCCGGCATGATCGTGCCCGGCGTGACGCCCAGGCGCCGCAGCGCGTCGTCCCAGCGCTGCTCGTGCGGCACGTTCCACAGCAGTTCCGGCGTGTCCTGCTCCACCCACACCCACGTCCCGGTACGGGCTTCCTCTTCCAGCTGCCCGGCCGCCCAGCCGGAGTACCCGAGGACCAGCATGTATTCCTGACCGCCGGCCATCACGGCGGTCAGGACGTCCATGCTGCTGGACATGTACAGCCCGGGGACGAGCAGCACCTCGCCGGGCAGGCTGACCGGCTGCTGGTACAGGCACCAGCCGAGCGCCGGGTCCACCGGACCGCCCAGCCACGCAGGGCGGCTCTGCCCGGCGGCACCCTCGAGGAGGTCCTGCACGGTCTGGCGCATAGGGGCGTTCACGACCAAGCCCAGGGCGCCTTTGCGGTCGTGTTCCAGCAGGAGGATCACCGCACCGGCGAACACCTCGCCCTGGAGGTGCGGACTGGCTACGAGGAAGGTCAGTGGCCCGCTCATCACGTACAGCATAAAGCGGCCGTCTGAACCGCAGGTGGGGAGGCCGCGTTGGTCCGGGTGCAGTGTTGGCGCCACGCGCACGCTTGGGGGGAGGGCACAGGAAAATCCCCCACCGCGCGGTGGGAGACTGAGGAGTGAGTGGCGGGGCTCAGGCGCGCGCGTCTGCGCCGGTGCGGCGCGCACTCTTGCGTTTGGGTGCGCCGGAGGGGCCGGGCTCCGCCGCGCTGCCGTCCCGGGGCGTTTCCAGGGCCTTCAGGCCGCCCACCAGGGCGACGTCCAGCACCTGATCCACGGTCTCGCAGGGGTGGAAGCGCATGCTGCTGCGCAGGTGCAGCGGGATGTCCCGCAGGTCGGGTTCGTTGGCCTTGGGCATGATGATGTGCTTGATGCCGGCGCGGCGTGCGCCCAGGACCTTTTCCTTCAGCCCGCCGATGGGCAGGTAGCGGCCGGTGAGGGTCATCTCGCCGGTCATGGCGACGTCGTGCCGGGCGGGGATGCCGGCCAGGGCGCTGATCAGGCTGGTGGCCATGGCGCCGCCCGCGCTGGGGCCTTCCTTGGGGATCGCGCCGGCGGGCACGTGAATGTGGATCTCGCTGTTGTCGATGCGGTCCTTGTCGATGTGGAAGCGTTCGGCGTTGCTCTTGGCGTAGGTGAGGGCCGCGCGGGCCGATTCCTTCATCACGTCCCCGAGCTGCCCAGTGAGGACCAGGCCCTTGCCGGGCATGATGCTGGTTTCCACGAACAGGATGTCCCCGCCGACGGGCGTGTAGAACATGCCGGTCGAGACGCCGACCATGTCGTCCTTGTTCTCCGTTTCCGGGTTGTGGCGGGCCTGCCCGAGGTAACGGTCGAGTTCCTTGTCGGTGACCTTGACGCGCTTGACCTCGCCCACGGCGATGCGGCGGGCGACCTTGCGGGCCACGGTGCCGATCTCGCGTTCCAGGTTGCGCACGCCCGCCTCGCGGGTGTAGTGGCTGATCAGTTTCTCCAGCGCGGCGTCCGTGAAGCTGATCTGGTTGCTTTTCAGGCCGTTGGCGGTGAGCTGGCGGGGCAGCAGGTAGCGCTTGGCGATCTCGAGTTTCTCCTGCTCGATGTAGCTCGAGAAGTCGATGACTTCCATGCGGTCCATCAGGGCCGGGGGGATCTGCTCGGGGTAGTTGGCGGTGGCGATGAACATGACCTCGCTGAGGTCGAAGGGCACGCCGAGGTAGTGGTCGGTGAAGTGCATGTTCTGCGCGGGGTCCAGCACTTCCAGCAGCGCCGAGCTGGGGTCGCCCTGGTAACTGGTGCCGAGCTTGTCCACCTCGTCGAGGAGGATCACGGGGTTTTTCGTGCCGGCGCTGCGGATGCCCTGGATCAGGCGGCCCGGCATCGCGCCGATGTAGGTGCGGCGGTGGCCGCGGATGTCGCTCTCGTCACGGGCGCCGCCCAGGGCGATGCGCACGTACTTGCGGCCCAGCGACTTGGCGATGCTCTGCGCGATACTGGTCTTGCCGACGCCGGGAGGGCCGGTGAACACCAGGATGGGGCCCTTGTTGACGTCCTCGGCGCTGATCTCGCCGCGCGTGGCGCGTTCCTTGCGCAGGCGGCGCACGGCCAGGAATTCCAGCACGCGGTCCTTGACCTTCTCCAGGCCGTAGTGGTCGTCGTCCAGGACGGTCGCGGCGGCGTCCACGCTGAGCTGGTCCTCGCTGCGTTCGTTCCAGGGCAGCTCGGTGATCCAGGTAAGGTACGTGCGGATCACACTGGCTTCGGCCGAGTCGGGGTGCATGCGGGCGAGGCGGTTGACCTCGCGCTCGATGTCCTTTTTCACCTCGGGTTTCAGGTCCAGCGCCTCGATCTTGGCGCGGAAGGCCTCGGCCTCGTCGGCGTCCTCGTCGTCGCCGCCGCCGTGGAGTTCTTTCTGGATGACCTTCATCTGCTCGCGCAGGTAGTACTCGCGCTGGTTCTTGTCGATCTCTTCCTTGACCTGCGCGCGGATGCGGGCCTGCACGGCCTGCACTTCCTGTTCGGCGTCGAGCAGGGTCAGGAGTTTCTTGATGCGGTCGGTGACCTTCGGCAGTTCCAGCAGCGCCTGCTTGTCCTCGAGTTTGAAGTCGAGGTTGAAGGCGATGTGGTCGGCCATCTCGCCGGGTTCGTCCTTGCCCTGGATGGTCTGGACGGCCTCAGCGTTCACCTTGCCGTTGCCGGCGATCTGCTCGAACTTCTCTTTCAGTTCGCGGGCCAGGGCGCGCAGCTCCACGGCCTTGCCGTCCTCGCTGGGCAGCACCTCGATGTCGGCGGTGAGGTGGTTGCCGCGCACGTAGTTGCTGGCCTTGGCGCGGGCCACGGCCGACACGAGCATCTGCACGGTGCCGTCCGGGTTCTTGCGCACGCGTAGGACGTTACAGGCGGTGCCAACGGTGTAGAGGTCATCGCCTTTGGGGTCGTCCACATCCTTGTCCTTCTGGGACACGATCAGGATGACCTTCTCGCCGGCCATGGCGGCCTCGATGGCGTTGATGGAGATGGCGCGGCTGGCGTCGATGTGCTGCACCATCGTGGGGTAGATCACGCTGCCGCGGACCGGGCAGACGGGGACATTGCTGGGAAGGGTGGGGATTTCGGTGGGCATGCGGACTCCTTTCGCCCGGGTTCCGGAGCGGGTGGTGCTCGGAGGGTACGGCTCGGTGGTGAGGTGATGCCGTCTGTCACTCAGCTTTAAAAATCAAATCGCTTTGAGCGGAGACTTGAGCGTGACTATATCAAGTTTCTGGAGGTCCGGCAAGGGCCGCGCCTCCATGACCTGTCCAGCCTGCGCCCTGTGCATCACGCCGAAAGTCTACGCCCGGCGCCCTGACCGAACGCTTGCAGAACCTGACCTGACATTCACCGACTCACCCCGCCTTCACTGACCTTCCGCTCATGCACGCCCCCCAGCCCCCCTCGGCCGCCCCAGACCCTAAAGTCAACGTGAGCCCCACCACGAGCCCACCGGGGCCGGGTACATCTGACCACCCGGTCAGGATGCACACTGAAAGCCGACCACGCCCGGGCGCCCCACCCCAGACCCGCCCGCGGCCCGCGACAGGGGGAGACACGCCATGACCAGCCCACCCGACCCGCCCCACATCCTCCTGCGCTCCATGGGCCACGCCACCGTCGTCATCGACGGCGCCGCCGTCACCTGGCCCGCCCGCAGCGCCGAGGAACTCCTGTGGTTCCTGCACGCCCACCCCGCCGGCGTGTACCGCTACGACATCCTGAACCTCCTGTGGGGCCTGGAGGACACGCCCGCCGCCGCCAACCGCTTCCGCGTCGCCCTGCACCGCCTGCGCCACTGCCTGCGCCGCCCGGACGCCGTCCTGGAGCGCGGCGGCCGCTACCAGCTGCACCCAGACCTGCTCGCCGCCAGCGACACGCACTCCCTGCACCAGGCGCTGAGTTCCTCCCGGCTGGCCAGCACCGCCCGGGAACGCGAGGACCTCCTGCGCCGCGCCCTGGCCGCCGCTGACGGCGAGTACCTGCCGCAACTGCAGGGCGACTGGGTGGACCAGGCCCGCAGCCACCACCGCGCCGCCATCGTGGAGGCCGAACTGACCCTTGCGGCGCTGCACTGCGGCGCGCAGGAATGCACCCTGGCCGCGCAGGCCCTCGTCCGCGCCGCGCAGGAAGACCCCCTGATCGGCGAGCTGCACCACCAGCGCCTGATGGCCTGCCTCGCCACCACCCGCGACCGCTTCGCCGCGATCGAGCATTACCGCCGCTACCGCCACTTCCTGAGCCACGAGGTGGGGGACACGCCCATGCCCGACACCGTCACCCTGGCCGAGCGCATCAAGGCCGGCGAGCAGCCCTGCGCCGACGGTTTCCCCGACTTCATGGACCGCCAGGGCCGCCCCTGACCATGGGTCCCGGAGCCGTCCCGGCCGGACCTCCGGGCGCCTGAGCGCACCGCCGTAATGGCTTCGTAATACCCTTCTCGCACCCTCATCCAGTGCTTCCCACCCGGCCCCATCCAGACCCTGCCCCCACGACCAAGGAGGACGCCATGCTCGTTCAGGACCTGATGACCTCGCCCGCGCTGACCATTCCGCCCACCACCAGCCTGCCGGACGCCGCGCACCTGATGAAAAGCAAAGGCATCCGGCGCCTGCCCGTCGTGGACGGCGCGCACCTGGTGGGCATCGTCACCGACCGGGACGTGCGCGAGGCCATGCCCAGCAAGGCCAGCACCCTCAGCCCCTGGGAGGCCACCACCCACCTCGCGGCCATCAAAGTCGCGGACGTCATGCGCCGCAGCGTCCTGACCACCACCGCCGACGCCGACGCCAGAGACGCCGCCTACACCATGGTCAAGCACCGCGTCGGCGCGCTGCCCGTCGTGGACGCCGCCGGCACCGTGCAGGGCATCCTGTCCGTCACCGACGTCCTGCGCGACTACGCCCGCGTGCCCCAGACCACCTGACCCCCTGCCCCCTACCCGCCGGACACCCCGACGTGCCCGGCCGTCCCACCGCCTACCCCTCCCCATCCAAGGAGCCGCATGCAAGAACACACCCCGCCCCAGGCCCCCCCGGCCGCTCACCCCGCCCCGGACCACGCGCATGAGGGCGGCCCCACCCCGGTCGGCACGTTCGGCGTCATCGCCGTGCTGCTCCTGAGCATCAGCACCCTGTGGCTGCTCGTCCTGGGCATCCTGGAGGGCCGCGCCTGATGACCCGCCCCGACCCCCGCGCCGCCCGGCCCCTGCCGCCCCTGACGCACCACACCCTGCACAAGTACGAGAACATCTGGCTGGCCCTGGCCGTGGTCATGACCCTGCTGCTCTTCGTGGGCGTGCTCGCCAGCATGATCACCGGCACCTTCCCCAAGATCGCCGACCGGGGCGGCGTCAGCACCGAAGCCAGCACGCACAGCATGGGCATCAGCAGCACCGGCCGCGTGGACCCCACCAACCTGAACAACACCCCCTTCGCCACCCCCGGCCTCGTCAAGAACGCCGACGGCAGCCTCGACGCCTGGATCGTCGCCGGGAACTTCGTGTTCCAGCCCAACGTCCTGCGCGTCCCGGCCGGCGTGCCCGTCACCCTGCACGTCACCAGCAGCGACGTCGTGCACGGCTTCCAGGTCACCGGCACCAACCTCAACACGGAAATCCTCCCCGGGCATGTCGCCACCATGAAAGTCACGTTCCGCCACCCCGGCGAGCAGCACATCATCTGCAACGAGTACTGCGGACGCGGCCACCAGGACATGATCACCCGCTTCATCGTCGAGACGCCCAAGGAGTAAGCAGTGACGACCATCCCCACCCGCCCCGCCCCCACCCGCTATCCGCCCGAACTCGCCGGGCAGATCGAGGCGCACCCGCTGAGCCTCACCACGCCCGCCGGCGGCACCACCCTGGACACCGCGACCCTCGCCAGCCTGAAAAAGGTCACGCAGTACTACGTGGTCGTGGCGTTCCTGGCGCTGTTTATCGGTGTGATGATCGGGCCGCTGCAGGCCCTGAACTACGGCGGGGTGGACCTGTACACCACCATCGCCAAGATTCCGGTGCTCAACGCGATCCTCAGCACCTACTACCAGGGCCTGACCCTGCACGGCGTCCTGAACGCCCTGGTGTTCACGCAGTTCTTCATCAGCGGCTGGATGCTGTACCTGCCCCTGCGTGAACTGGGCGGCAAACCCAACATGAAATTCGCGTGGTTCACGTTCTGGATGATGACCGCCGGCCTGCTGATGGCCGCCGTGCCCCTCCTGTTCAACCGCGCCACCGTGCTGTACACCCTGTACCCCCCGATGCAGGGCGACGCGCTGTTCTACATCGGCGCGGCCATCATGGTCGCCGCCAGCCTGCTCGTCTTCGGTCAGGTCGTCGCCGTGTGGCTGGGCTGGAAGCGCGCCAACCCGGGCCGGGTCACGCCCATCGTGTCCTACATGAGCGTCGCCACCTGGATCATGTGGTTCGTCGCGTCCTTGGGCCTCGTCGTGGAAGTCGTCGCCCTGGTCATTCCCTGGAGCCTTGGCTGGCGCAGCGGCATCGATCCGCTGCTCTCCCGCACGCTGTTCTGGTGGACCGGGCACCCCATCGTGTACTTCTGGCTGCTGCCCGCCTACATCAGCTGGTACGCCTTCCTGCCCCGCCAGATGGGCGGCCGCATGGTCAGCGAACCCCTCACCCGTCTCGCCTTCGCCATGTTCGTCATCTTCAGCGTGCCCGTCGGCCTGCACCATCAGTACGCCGACCCGAACATCAACAACACCTGGAAGACCATCCACATGTTTCTGACCTTCCTGGTCGCCGTGCCCAGCCTCCTCACCGCATTCTCCGTCGGCGCCGCGCTGGAGGACTCCGCCCGCATGCGCGGCGGCAGCGGCCTGTTCGGCTGGATCCGCCGCCTCAACTGGGGCAACGCCAGCGCCACCGCGCAGGTCCTCGCCATGATCAGCTTCATCCCCGGCGGCGCCGGCGGCATCGTGAACGCCAGCCTGGCCTTCGCGCCCGTCGTGCACAACACCGCCTGGATTCCCGGGCACTTCCACATCACCGTCGGCACCGCCACCACCCTCAGCTTCATGGGCATCGCCTTCTGGCTCGTCCCGCACCTCACCGGCAAACGCCTCGTCGCGCCGAAACTGGCACTCACCAGCGTCTGGCTGTGGTTCTGGGGCATGATCCTCATGGCCGTCGGCATGCACTGGCAGGGCCTCGCCGGCGTGCCGCGCCGCGCCCTGGTCAGCGCCACCACCCAACCCCAGGTGTACGACGCCATGAACATCGCCCTGCCCAAATTCCTCACCGCCGCCAGCGGCATCGTGCTCCTCGCCGCCGGCCTGGCCTTCTTCTACGTGCTGTTCCGCACCCTGCTCTCCCCCCGCACCGAGGACGGCGAAGCCACCCCCATCCCCTACAGCGACGCGATCAGTACCGCCGGCACCGAACTCTCCCGCGCCAGCGGCCTCGTGCGCGGCACGGAAAGCCTGCTCGCCCTGGGCCTGCTCTCCCTGATCCTCACGCTGCTCGTCTACCTGCCCGTCATCGGCCCCATGATCTCCAACTACCAGATGGTCCCCGGCCAGAGGATCTGGTGAACGCATGAGCGACGACAAAGGATTCACCGCCAAGGAAGCCCTGGGCTTCGCCACCTTCGCCGCCGTCGGCCTCGTGCTCGGCATCGCCGCCTACCAGGCCGGAGGCCGCCTCAGCGGCGCGGGCAGCGGCGCCGTGGTCGCCTCCGCCGGCGCCGCCACCACCCCCGACGGGCAGGCCCTGTACGTCGGCAACTGCGCCGGCTGCCACGGCGGACAGGGCCAGGGCGCGGTCGGGCCGGCCATGAAACCCAGCGCCGCCTGGAGCGACGCCGAATTCAAGGAGGCCGTCCTGCACGGCCATGCGCCCGGCGGCCGGGAACTGAAAAACGTCATGCCGCGCTTCGGTACCATCGGCCTGGACGGCGCGCCCGCCACCGACGCGCAACTGCAGGCACTGCACAAGTACCTGGGCACCCTGCCCTGAGCACGCACCGCGGGGCAGGGTGCATTGACACCCCGCCCCGCACCCCCTAGGATATGTGGGCCTGCAAAGCGCCCCCAGGGGCAAGCGGCACGCGCGCGGTGGGTTTAGCTCAGTCGGTTAGAGCGCCGCTCTGTGGAAGCGGAGGTCGTGGGTTCAAATCCCATAATCCACCCCAACACCCCCCGGACCCCCGGGGGACTTTTCATTACCAGCGTGCGGGGATGGCGGAACTGGTAGACGCACCAGACTTAGGATCTGGTTCCCGTAGGGAGTGAGGGTTCAAGTCCCTTTCCTCGCACCAAAACGGTAAACGGCCCGCTGAGAAGCAGGCCGTTCTCGTTTTGCGCTCCGGCTGAGTTCTGGTGATCGCAGGCCGGACCCCTGTACTCAGCACTCCTGACACTCAGGCCTTGACCCGCACTTCGCACCGCCCATGACGTTCACCCCTCGAGCAGTGCGAAGCGGCAGAACGACTTACTTGATGGTGCCGTTCAGGCCGTTGGGGTAGAAGCCGCCCTTGCGGGCGTTCGGGGCGAGGTACACGATGTTCAGCACCTCGCGGGTGCTGCGGGGGTAGGCCACGCCGTTGGCGTCGGCGGGCGCTATGACCGCCATGCCCCTGGCGTCGGTGAGGCCCTGGTCTTTCATACCGCCCACTTTGCCGCGGAGGCTGCTGATGGCCTGCACGACCTGCCCCACGTACAGCCCGGCCGCTGCACTGACCTGCCGCTGCTGGAACAGCATGGAGCGGATGGCGCCGCCGTGGTACGCCTCCACGGCGAGGATGCCGGCGGCGGCCTGCAGGTAGGCGGGGTTGGTGATCAGGGTGGCCGCGCCGGCGTACGCGGTGACGCCCACGTCCTCGAAGATGAACGCGCCGTGCAGGAAGAAGAGGTCGTTGGCGTACGGGTTGAAGCCGCTGATCTTCCCGCCGGAGGCGGCCTGCCCGGCTGCGCGGAACGCGCCGTTCAGGTCGATCACGGGGCGCGGGGCGGCGGCCTTGCCGAGTGCGGCGTGCAGGAACTTCACGTGGCTGAGTTCATCCTCGGCGATGTCCTGGGCGAGGGCCTGGACGTTGCTGTCCTTGAACTGCATGCCGCGGCTCTGGTCCAGGCTGGCGGGCAGCAGGATGTCCGCGCCGCCACCGATCTTCCGCAGCTCGCCCACGCGGCCCACGGCCGCGAGATAGAAGGCCGCTTCCAGGTATTCGAGGTTCAGCGCGAAGTTCAGCACGTCGCCGTCGATGTTCCGGGCCGGCGCGGCGCTGGCCGTGCTGGACGTGGCCGAGAGGCCCAGGGCGGCGCCGAGGCCGAGTTTGCCGAGGAAGCCCATCGCCGCGCGGCGGTTGACGGCGTTGCTGATGTGGTCGGGGGTCGGCTGTGGGTCGTGGGTCATGGGCGGTCTCCAGGAATGAGGGCTCCCGTGCACGCCGGCGTGGCGTGCAGATCAGGGCGGGGACGGATGGGCTGGCCTCCGCTGTGTTCGGCGGGGGTCTTGGTCGACACCCGGATGTATGCGGACGGGTGCCGGATTGGATCACGCGAGCCAGGGAGATGAAGAGCACATGAACGCCGGACGTCGTGTGAGCCGCGCAAACCTGAGTGGGCTTGCCCGCTCCTATCGGAAAGACCGGGGTGACCTGACTCCCTGGCCGAAAGCCGCACGAAGGCCGTTGCCCACCCTTGTCATGACACGCGCCACCATAAAGCGAGGCCCACTGCTGGGGTGCGTTGCTGGCGGCCTTGCCGTCCCGCGCCTGTCCCTGACGTCATGCCAGGCGGTCCTGGCGGGGCACAACCGGGATACGGCGGGAAAAAGGCTGGTATGATGCCGGATGGCATGCCGCCCGCCCGCGCCCGACCCCTTCACCAGGGTCATCCGGGCGGACCCGGCAAGGCAACACACACACGCGGCCTGCTGCGACCCCAGGGCAACACTGGCGTGGCGGCAGGGACGGGAGAAGTCACATGGCAGAGCTGATCAGCAGAGAAGGCAACAAAGTCGAATTTAAAGTCGCGGTGCCCGCCGCCGAAGTGAACCGCGCCTACGATCAGGTATGGGCCGGTCTGAGCCGCGACGTGCGCGTCCCCGGCTTCCGCCCCGGCAAGGCCCCCAAGAAGGTCATCGAGGGCCGCGTCGGCAAGGGCTACGTGGAGCGCGAGGTCCGCGACCGCCTGCTGCAGGTGCACTACCCCCAGGCCGCCCGCGAGCTGAACCTCAGCCTCGTGGACGCCACCATCGACCCGGCCGAGGTCGTGAGCGGCCAGGACTTCACCTTCAACGTGACGGGCGAGACGTACCCCGAAGTGACCCTGGCGGACTGGAGCGGCCTGAAGCTGGAAGCCGCCGCGCCCGAGATCACCGACGACGTCCTGAACCGCACCCTGAGCGACCTGCAGGAGCGCAACGCCAGCTTCGAGAGCGCCGAACGCGCCATCGAGGCCGGCGACCAGGTGACCGTGGAGGAGCAGGGCGAGGACGGCGGCACGTACCCCATCTACCTGGACGTCGCCGAAGCGCACGTGCGTGACGCGCTGCTCGGCAAGAACGCCGGCGACACCGTGGAGATCAACGTTCCTGCCCACCAGCACGGCGACCACGAGCACCCCGCCCACACCGTCAGCGTGAAGATCCTGGACGTGAAGACCAAGAAGCTGCAGGACCTGGACGACGAGTTCGCCAAGAGCCTGAACTTCGACAGCCTGGACCGCCTGAAGGCCGACCTGAAGACCGAACTGGAGCGCCGCGCCGCGCAGGAGGGCGACAACGCCCGCCGCGAGGAGTTCGTCACGCACCTGACGGAGAACATGCAGGCCGACATCCCCGAGGCGCTGCTGGCCCGCCGCCGCGAACTGATGATGAACGAGATCCAGGACGACCTGGGCCGTCAGGGCGTGAAGTGGGCCGAGTACGAGTCCTTCATGCAGGAGCAGGGCAAGCTGGAGGAATTCATGGCGGACCTCGGCAAGAACGCCGAGACCCGCGTGAAGCGCGACCTGGCCCTGGAGCGTCTGGCGCAGGACCTGAAGGTCCAGCTGAGCGAGGCCGAGTTCAACCAGACCATGAACATGCTGGCGCAGTCCAACGGCATGACCCCGCAGCAGCTGAGCAAGCAGCTCGGGCCGGACGGCATCCAGTCCTACTACGCCAGCATGGTGCGTGAACGCGCCCTGCAGCTGGCGCTGGGTCAGCTGAGCGGCGAGAAGGCCGAGGGCGCCGAGGCTGGCGAAGCCGCCGAGGCCAAGCCTGCGAAGAAGTCCCGTGCCAAGAAGGCGCAGGACGCCGACGCCGAGACGGCCGAAACCGAAACCGCTGCTGCGGACGCCGAGGAGTAAAGTCTTTCCGTCTTCGGACGGTGAGCAGGGGAGGGGGTGGCCCGCACGGGCTGCCCCTTCTCCTTTTTTATTGGCCTCTTCCCGAAGTCTGAACTCAATTCATTGAACGACCGTTCAATGAATGCTAGGGTCGCCGCGTGACCGCCCTGCCCACCCCCACCGGCCCCCAGCCCGCCATCGGCATCACCGCCGTCGGCGCGTACGCCCCGGCCCAGGTGATCCCCAACGCGCACTACGCCGCCTACCTGGACACCACCGACGAGTGGATCGTGTCGCGCAGCGGCATCTGCGAGCGCCGGCACGCCACGGAAGGCGAGACCACCAGCCACCTGGGCGTGCAGGCCGTGCGCGACCTGATGGACCGGTATCCCGGCGCCTTGGACGGCGTGGACCTGGTGCTGTGCGCCACCAGCAGCCCGGACGCCATGTTCCCCAGCACCGCCGCCCTGATCGCCGGCCAGGTGGGCCTGAAGGGCGCGGCCGCCATGGACCTCAGCGTGGCGTGCAGCGGCTTCCTGTACGCCCTGAGCGTCGCGCAGGCCATGGTCGCGGCCGGCACCGCCCGCCGGGCCCTGGTGATCGGCGCGGAGGTGATGAGCCGCGTGGTGGACCAGCAGGACCGCAACACCGCCATCCTGTTCGGGGACGGCGCGGGCGCCGTGGTGGTCGGGCCGGTGCCGGCCGGGACCGGGTTCCAGTCCTTCGTGCTGGGCGCCGACAGTGCCGGCGGCCCCAGCCTGTTCCTGCGCGGGGTGTGCGGCGCCCTGCCGGACGGCACGCCGATGGGCCCCTACCTGGAACAGAACGGCCGGGAGGTGTTCAAGTTCGCCGTGCGCATCCTGGGCGACAGCGCCGAGGAGGCCATGCGCCGCGCCGGGGGCCGCGTACAGGACATCGACTGGCTTATCCCGCATCAGGCGAACGTACGGATCATCCAGGCGGCCTGTGAACGCTTCGGGCTGCCGCTGGAGCGCGCGGTGACGAACCTGGACCGGTACGGCAACACAAGTGCCGCGAGCATTCCGCTGGCGCTGGCCGAGGCGGTGCGGGACGGGCGGATCCAGCCGGGGCAGCAGCTGCTGCTGGCGGGCTTCGGCGGGGGGCTCAGCTGGGGGGCGGCGGCGTTGCGCTGGAGCGGCCCGGCGGCCGGCGCGGGCGCTTGAACCGCGTCCAGTATTGACTGAACGGCTGTTCAGGGAATGCTAGTTTGGACGCCGTGAAGAACATCGGTATCACCGCCCTGGGCATGTACGTGCCGGAGCGAGTCGTTCGCAACGAGGACTTCGAGGGCCGCATGGGCATCGAACCCGGCTGGATCGAGGCCCGCACCGGCATGCGCGAACGCCGCTTCTCCGCCCCGCAGGAATTCGCCAGCGACCTGGGCGTGAAGGCCGTGCAGGACATGCTGGCCCGCGACCCCCAGGCGCTCGACGGCGTGGACCAGGTCATCTACGCCACCTGCACCCCCGACGCGATCTTCCCCTCCACCGCCGCGCTCGTCGCCGGACAGGTGGGCCTCACCGGCGCCGGCGCCTTCGACCTGTCCACCGCGTGCAGCGGCTTCGTGTACGGCCTGAGCATGGCCCGCGGGCAGGTGCTGGGCGGCGTGGCCCGCAAGGTGCTCGTGATCGGCGGGGAGGTGCTCAGCAAGGCAATCGACCAGGACGCCCGCGACACCGCCATCCTGTTCGGTGACGGCGCCGGCTGCGCGGTCGTGGGCGAGGTGCCGGACGGCTACGGCATGCAGGACTTCGTGCTCGGCGCCGACAGCGCCGGCGGCCCCGCGCTGTCCATCGGGCACGTCGCCACGCAGTTCCCGAACGGCCTGCCGCTGCCCGCCGGCGCCAGCATGAACGGCCGCGAGGTCTTCAAGTTCGCCGTACGCGTCCTCGGTGACAGCGGCACCGAGGTGCTGGAAAAGACCGGCCTGAGCAACAACGACGTGGACTGGCTGATTCCCCACCAGGCGAACGTGCGCATCATCCAGGCGGCCGCCGAACGCTTCGGGATTCCCATGGAGAAGACGGTCGTGAACCTCGCGAAGTACGGCAACACCAGCGCCGCCACCGTGCCCCTCGCGCTGCACGAGGCCGTGAACGACGGCCGCGTGAAAGACGGCCAGCAGTTGCTGTTCGTCGCGTTCGGCGGCGGGCTCAGCTGGGCGGCCTGCACCATGAAATGGTGGGCGGGCGCGCCCAGCCTGAAACCCGCTGCGGAGGCCCAGGCATGAAGATCGCCGCGCTCTTTCCCGGACAGGGGTCGCACGCCGTCGGCATGGGCGTGGACATCGCGGGCCGCTTCACGGCGGCCGAGCAGGTGTACGCCATCAAGGAAGACACCCTGCCCGGCCTGCGGGAACTCGTGGAGGCCGGTCCCTTCGACGAACTCACCCTGACCGCCAACCAGCAGCCGGCCCTGGTCGCCGCGAGCGTCGCCGCGTACCGTGCCTGGGTGCAGCACCGCGGCCTCACGCCGGCCTTCGCGGCCGGGCACAGCCTCGGGGAGTACAGCGCCCTGGTCGCCTCCGGCGCACTGGACCTCGCCGACGCGCTGCGCCTCACCCGCCGCCGCGGGCAGCTGATGCAGGAAGCCGTGCCGGTGGGCGTCGGCGCCATGAGCGCCATCATGGGTGATCCTCAGGTCGTGCAGGACGTCTGCGCCGCCACGCCCGGCGTGGTGCAGCCCGCCAACTTCAACGCCCCCACCCAGACCGTGATCAGCGGCGAGGCCGCCGCCGTGGCCGCCGCCGGCGCCGAACTGAAGGCCCGGGGCCTCAAGGCCATTCCGCTGAAGGTCAGCGCGCCCTTCCACTGCGCGCTGATGCAGCCCGCGCAGGACGGCCTGAGCCCCGACCTGAACGCCACCGCCTTCCACGCGCCGCAGTTCCCGGTGTACGCCAACGTCACCGCGCAGCCCGCCACCGACCCCGCTGCGCTCCCGGACCTGCTCGCCCGGCAGATCACCGGCAGCGTGCGCTGGGTGGAGACCATTCAGGCGCTGCACGCCGCGGGCGCCACCGTGTTCATCGAGTTCGGGCCCGGCACGGTCCTCACCGGGCTCGTCAAGCGCATCCTCCCGGACGCCCGGACCCTGAACGTCGGCACCGCCGAGCACATCGAGGACTTCAGCCTGTGACCCCCCACGGCCGCGACGACGTGCTGCGCGGCCTTGCCGGCGCCCAGGCCGACTGGACGGCGTACGCCGCCGCTCTGCCGCTGGACGCGTTCTTCCGCGCGCCCGCCCCGGGCCGCTGGGCACCGGCCGGCCACCTGCGCCACCTCACCCTCACGCACCGCCGCGTCACGCAGGGCCTCGGGATGCCCCGCCCCGCGCTGCGCGTGATGTTCGGCGCGCCCTCCACCCACCGCCCCTACCCGGAGGTGGTGACCGCCTACCGGGCGGCCCTCGCGGCGGGCGGCACCGCCCCCGACCGGTACGTGCCCGCCCCCGACACCGACCCCACCGAGGCCACCGAGGCCACCCGCACCGCCGTGCTGGATGGGTACGCGCGCGGTGCCGAAGCCCTGCGCGCCGCCCTGGCCCGCTGGCCGGACGCCGCGCTGGACACCCACGCCCTTCCACATGACCTGCTGGGCCGCCTGAGCGTGCGGGAACTGGCCTACTTCACCCTCTACCACGACCTTCACCATCTGCGCGGCGTGCAGGCCGCCCTGGAGCCCTCATGACTGACCCTGTTTCCTCCCCGAAGAAAGTCGCCCTGGTGACCGGCAGCAGCCGCGGCCTGGGCCGCGCCATGGCCCTGAAACTCGCGCAGGACGGCTTTGCCGTGGCCGTGCATTACGGCCGCAACGAGGCCGAGGCGCAGAAGGTCGCGCAGGAGATCGCGCAGGCCGGCGGCGCTGCCGAGGTGTTCGGCGCCGACCTCACCGTGCCTGCCAACGCCACGAAACTTGTGGAGGACGTGATCGCGCAGATGGGCCGCCTGGACGTGCTCGTGAACAACGCCGGCATCACCCGCGACACTCTCGCCATTCGCATGAAGGACGAGGACTGGGACGCCGTCCTCCAGACGAACCTCAGCAGCGCCTTCACCGCCAGCCGCGCGGCCATCAAACACATGATGCGCGCCCGCACCGGCCGGATCATCAACATTGCGTCCGTGGTGGGCCTCACCGGGAACCCCGGGCAGGCGAACTACGTGGCCAGCAAGGCCGGCCTGATCGGCCTGACCAAGGCCCTGGCCAAGGAGTACGGCGGGCGCGGCATCACCGTGAACGCCCTGGCGCCCGGCTTCATCGCCAGCGACATGACGGCCGAACTGAACGGCGAGACGCAGAAGACCTACCTCGCGAACATTCCGCTCGGCCGGTTCGGGCAGCCGGAGGAGGTGGCGGCCGTGGTGAGCTTCCTCGCATCGGACGCCGCAGCGTATGTGACCGGGCAGACCATCGGCGTGGACGGCGGGATGAACCCCGCCTGACCCTCGCGCAGCCCGGGCCGCCGGCCGCGCTTTGCACCCTGTTCAGGATTGCTCCCCGCGTGCCCCGCGGCGTGTAGACTGGCGCAGACTTCAGGAAGTAAGGAGGTATTCAAACATGGCTACTTTTGATGACGTGAAAGATGTGATCGTCGAGAAGCTCGGCGTTGATGCGGACAAGGTGGTGCCCGAGGCCCGTTTCGTGGAGGACCTGGGCGCCGACAGCCTGGAGACCGTGGAACTGATCATGGGTCTGGAAGACAAGTTCGGCGTGACCATCAGCGACGAGGACGCCGAAGGCATCCGCACCGTGCAGGCCGCCATCGATTACATCGAAAGCCGGCAGTAAACGCTGTTTCGCGCCTGACGCCCCCAGCGGGCAAGGGTGAACGAGGTGGGCGCGGTTCACGCCGGGCCCATTTCCCATTGACTCACGGGAGGGGAAAGCGCATGACGATGACAGGTTTGAAACGGGTGGTGATCACCGGCCTCGGCCCGGTCACGCCCATCGGCACCGGCGCCCAGGCGTACGCCGACGCCCAGCGCGCCGGGAAAAGCGGCATCACCCGCACCACGCGCTACGACCCGGTGAATGTCGCCAGCAAGATCGCCGGGGAAGTCAAGGAGGACCTCGCGCAGTGGGTGGACGCCCGCGAGGCCCGCAAACTCGACCGCTACGTGCAGCTGGCCCTGGCCGCCGCGCAGCTGGCCGTGGAGGACAGCGGCCTGAGCGAGGAGGAACTGCGCGGCGAGCGCACCGGCACGGTGATCGGCAGCGGCATCGGCGGGATCAAGACCTTCGAGGACCAGTCCCGCGTGATGTTCGAACGCGACGCCAGCCGCGTGAGCCCCATGTTCGTACCCATGATGATCGCGAACATGGCGACCGGGCACGTCGCCATGAAGTTCGGCGCGACCGGCCCGAGCAGCACCGTCGTGACCGCCTGCGCCACCGGCACCGGCGCCGTGGGCGACGCCGCCCGCTACATCCAGCTGGGCCTCGCGGACGTCATGATCGCCGGCGGCACCGAGGCGGCCGTGACCGAACTCGCCATGGGCGGCTTCGCGAACATGAAGGCCCTGTCCACCCGCAACGACGAGCCCGAAACGGCCAGCCGGCCCTTCTCCGCCAGCCGGGACGGCTTCGTGCTCGGCGAGGGCGCGGGCGTGCTGGTCCTGGAAGAGTACGAGCACGCAGTCAGGCGCGGCGCGAAGATCTACGCCGAGATCGTCGGGTACGGCACCAGCGCCGACGCGCACCACATCACCATGCCCGCCCCGCAGGGCGCCGGCGCGCAGGTCGCCATGCGTATGGCCCTGAGTACCGCCGGGATCAATCCCGATCAGGTGGGGTACATCAACGCGCACGGCACCAGCACGCACTTCAACGACCTGCACGAAACGCAGGGCATCAAGCACGTGTTCGGCGACCACGCGAAGAACCTGGCGGTGAGCAGCACCAAGAGCATGACCGGGCACCTGCTCGGCGCGGCCGGCGCCATCGAGGCGATCGCCGTGGCGCAGGCCCTCAAGGACGGCGTGCTGCCCCCCACCATCAACCTCACCGACCCGGACCCGGACCTGGACCTGGACTACATCCCCGAAGGTGCGCGCGAGCAGCAGGTGGAGTACGCCCTGAGCAACTCCTTCGCGTTCGGCGGGCAGAACGCCGCCCTGGTGTTCAAGAAAGTCTGACCCGCCCGACGTACGCCCCGAGAAGCCGCCGGCCGCCCCCTGGGCCCGGCGGTTTTGCTTGGGCCGGCGCTGACCTATGCTGCGGGCATGGCGCGGCCGTGGGTGCTCAGCATGAACTGGACCGACCTGGCGTTCCTGAACTGGCCCGCCGACGCCCGGGCCCTCCAGGCGACCCTGCCGCCCGGCGTGCAGCTGGACACCTTCGGCGGGCAGGCGTGGCTGAGCGTCGTGCCGTTCCGGATGGAGCACGTCGTGCCCCGCGGCCTGGGCCATGTCTCGCGGGGCGTGAGCTTCACCGAGCTGAACCTGCGGACCTATGTCACGGTGAACGGCGTGCCCGGCGTGTGGTTCTACAGCCTGGACGCCGACCATGCCCTGACCGTCCGCGCGGCCCGCCGCCTGCTCTTCCTGCCGTACCGGCACGCCCGCATGTGGCACGACCGGGATGGGGACGTGCACCGCTTCGCGAGCACCCGCACCCACCCCGGCGAGCCCGGCGCCACTTTTGCCGCCGCGTACCGCCCGGCGGGCGAGGTGTTCCACGCGGCGCCCGGTACGCTGGACCACTGGCTGACCGACCGGCTGTGCTTCTACAGCGCCGACGCCCGCGGCCGCCTGTACCGGGGGCGGGTGGAGCACGGCCCGTGGCCGCTCCAGCCGGCCCGCTGCGAACTCCCGCTGAACACCCTCACGGCCGCCCTGGGCCTTCCCCAGACCGGGGCGCCGCACGCGCTGTACGCCGACCGCCTGCCCGTGCGCGCCCGGATTCCGGAGCGCGTCCGCTGACGCCGGGGGGCGGAGTCTCAGGGGACCGTCAAGACGTCCGTGTCCGGCTGAGGCGGCCCTCTGCTTGAATGACCTGACCTTCCGTTGACGTTTCTCGCCTTTCCTCGTCAGGAGTCATGACCGTGAAGCCCGAGCCCACCCCGTCCGACCCGCCGGCCCCCGACCCCAGTGCGGGCCAGGACGGCGCCGCCCGCCCGCGGAGGAAGGGTGGGTCCGGTCAGACCGCCGACACCCCGAAGAACCGGGCCCGCCGCGCGCCCCGCAAGCCCAGGGTGCCACCGGAACTCCCGGAGGAGCTGCCGGTGCGGTCGCACAGCACCGTGGCCCGGCCGGAAAGCCGCTTCCTGAACCGCGAACTGTCGTGGCTGGCGTTCAACGAGCGGGTGCTGGCCGAGGCCCGCGACCCGCGCAACCCGCCGCTGGAACGCCTGAAGTTCTCCGCGATCTGCGGCAGCAACCTGGACGAGTTCTTCATGGTGCGCGTGGCGGGCGTGCACCGCCAGATCGCCGCCCGCGTCGGCATTCCCAGCCCGGACGGCCTGCTGCCGCGCGAGACGCTGGCCCTGGTGCGCGCCCGCACGCACGAGATGCTGCAGGAGATCGAGCACGCCGCCCGCACGGCGCTGGGCGTGCTCGCGGAGCACGGCGTGGCCCTGACCAGCGTCGCGGACCTGGGCAAGAAGGCCCGCGCGCACCTGCGCGAGCACTACCTGTCGGAAATCCAGCCGGTGCTCACGCCGCTGATCGTGGACCCCAGCCACCCCTTCCCGTACCTCAGCAACCTCAGCCTGAACCTCGCGGTACTGCTGCACGCCGGGAAGGACGAAACGCCGGACTTCGCGCGGGTCAAGGTGCCGGTGGGCGTGCTGCCGCGCATCGTGAACCTGGACGGCACGCTGCTGCTGCTCGAAGACGTGATCGCCGCGCACATCGCGGAGCTGTTCAAGGGCCGGCGGGTGCTGTCCACGCACGTGTTCCGCGTGACCCGCAACACCGACTACGAGTTCGAGGAAGAGGAGGCTGAGGACCTGCTCGCCACCATCGAGGACGGCCTGCGCCGCCGGCGGTTCGGCGCGGCCGTACGCCTGGAGATCAACCACGACATGCCCCGACCGGTCACGCGTTTCCTGCAGGAGAAGCTGCACCTCGCGCCGGAGGACATCTTCACGCTGCAGGGCCCGCTGGGCACCGCCGACCTGATGGGTTTCCCGGTGGACCGCCCGGATCTGGCCTTCCCGCCTTTCACGCCGGCCCTGAGCGACCTGGAAGGCGACGACGAGTGCGTGTTCGACGTGCTGAAACGCGGGGACGTGGTGCTGCACCACCCGTACGACTCGTTCGTGAACGTCCTGGATTTCCTGGAGCAGGCCGCGCACGACCCGGACGTCCTGGCGATCAAGCAGACGCTGTACCGCACCGGCGACGACCCGCGCCTCCTCACCTCCCTGCGCACCGCCGCGGAGGAGGGCAAGCAGGTGGTCGCCCTGATCGAACTCAAG
Source organism: Deinococcus ficus (assembly GCF_003444775.1). Classification (NCBI taxonomy): domain Bacteria; kingdom Thermotogati; phylum Deinococcota; class Deinococci; order Deinococcales; family Deinococcaceae; genus Deinococcus; species Deinococcus ficus. Next base: position 830,479 of record NZ_CP021081.1, read on the forward strand.
GCCCGCTTCGACGAGCAGCGCAACATCAGCGTGGCCCGCAAACTGGAGCGCGCGGGGGCGCACGTGGTGTACGGCGTGCCGGGCCTCAAGACGCACGCGAAGGTGACCCTGGTGGTGCGCCGCGAACCCGGCGGTCTCCGGCGGTACGTGCATGTCGGCACCGGGAACTACAACCCGAAAACCGCGCGGCTGTACACCGACCTGAGCCTGCTGAGCGCCGACCCGGACCTGGGCGCGGACGTGGCGGAACTGTTCAACCACCTGACCGGGTACGCCGAGGCCGAGTACGCCCGGCTGCTCGTCGCGCCGGACTCGGCCCGCTCGGGATTCGAGGCGCTGCTGGAACGCGAGGCCGAGCACGCCGCCGCGGGCCTGGACGCCTGGGCACGCATCAAGGTGAACTCCCTGACCGACCCGGGCCTGATCGAGGCGCTGTACCGCGCGTCACAGGCGGGCGTGCGGGTGGACCTGGTGATCCGGGGCGTGTGCTGCCTGCGTCCCGGCGTGCCGGGCCTGTCGGAGACCATCCGGGTGCACAGCCTGCTGGGCCGCTACCTGGAGCACGCCCGCGTGTATGCCTTCGGGAACGCGGGGACGCCGGAGGTGTACTTCGGCAGCGCGGACTGGATGAGCCGCAACCTCGACCGCCGGGTGGAGGTCGTGGCCCCCATGCTGGACGACGCGCACCGCGACGCCCTGCTGGGCCTGATGGACACCGAGTGGACCGACCAGCGCGGCTCGTGGGAACTCGGGCCGGACGGCGTGTACGTGAAGTGCGCCGGGGAACTCAGCGCCCAGCAGACCTTCGCCCAGGCCCGCCACAGCGGCTAGGGCCGCCGCGTCACGCCAGCAGGCGCCGCAGCAGCAGAAGCTGCCCGGCGTGGTACGCGGTGTGGTCGGCCACCAGCAGGAACTCCCGCAGCCACGTCTGCCCGCTGCCGTTCGGCACGGGGGCGAGCAGGTCGGTGGCGGGGTCGTCCAGCAGGTTCAGCAGCGCCGCAAGGTCGTCCCGGTACGCCTGGACCTGCGCGGCCCAGTCGGCGGCGGTGCCCGGCGCAGGCCAGTACGCGTCCGGCCAGGGCACCTCCTGGTACGTGTCATCACGCACGAAGTTCAGGATGTCGCGCTGCGTGAAGCGCAGGTGCCACAGCACCTCCCACGCGGAGTAGGGGAGACCATGTACGCGCTCCGTCACCCGGGCCAGCGGAAAGTCCCGCAGGACGTCCTCCAGCGTCTGGTGGGCCTGGGCGGTGGTCAGCAGGGCGCGCAGGTGCTCACGCACGGCGCGGTCGGCGGGCGGGGGCAGGGCCGTCATGCCCCACTGTACGCGTGAAAAAGAAAAGAGCCCCGGCCCGGGGCAGGTGCCGCCGGGCCGGGGTCAGAAGCGGGGGTTACTCGCTCTGGGTGCTCTCGCCGCCGTCTTCGGTCTTGGCATCGTCCTTCTTGTCGTTGCCGAGGCCGAACTGGGCGAACAGGTCGGCGTACACGTCGCCGAGCTTGGTGCTGATCTTGCCGCCCTGCTGGGCGTCCTTGGCGTTGTACGCGTAGTCCGCGCCGCCACGGCCGCCACGGCCACCGCCACGCCCGCCACCGGCGCTGTACCGGTCGCTGCGGCTGCCGCCGCCCTGGCTGACGAAGTCACGGCTGCCGCCGCCCTGCGTGGGGGCCGCGCCGCCGCCCAGGAAGCGGCGACGGCTGAGGCTGGCGCGCTGCTCCACGGGGTCGATGTTCAGGATCATGGCTTCGATCTCGTCGCCCTTCTTGAACAGGTCGGCAGGGTTGTTCACGCGGTTCAGGTCGAGTTCGCTGATGTGGATCAGGCCCTCGATGCCTTCCTCGATCTCCATGAACACGCCGAAGTCGGTCATGCCGGTGATCTTGCCCTTCACGGGGGTGCCGGGCGGGTAGCGGTCAGGCAGCGCGCTCCAGGGATCGTCCGTGGTCTGACGAATCCCGAGGCTGATGCGGCGGTCCTTCGGATCGATGCGCAGGATGACGGCTTCGACCTCGTCGCCTTCCTTGAGCACTTCGTTGGGGTGACGCACGCGCTTGGTCCAGCTCATCTCGCTGACGTGCACCAGGCCTTCCAGGCCGGGTTCCAGTTCGACGAACGCACCGAAGTTGGTGAGGTTCGTGACCTTGCCCTTGACGTGCTGGCCGATGCTGTAGCGCTCGGTGGCACCTTCCCAGGGGTCCTGGGTCAGGGCCTTCATGCTCAGGTTGATGCGCTCGCGGCCCTCGTCCACGTCGATAACCTGGACCTGGACCTTGTCGCCCACCTTGACCACGTCGCGGGGGTGGTTGAAGCGGCCGTAGGTGAGTTCGCTGCGGTGAACGAGGCCGTCGATGCCGCCCAGGTTCACGAACACGCCGAAGTCGGTGATCTCGACGACTTCACCTTCGAACTGCGCGCCGGAGGTCAGCTGGCCGACGGTGGCCTCGCGGGCCTTGGCCTTCTGCGCTTCCATGATGGCGCGGTGGCTGATGATCACGCGGTTGCGCTTGCGGTTGAGCTCGATGAGCTTGACCATCAGGGGCTTGCCCACGTAGGGGTCAAGGTCGTTCACGCGGCGGGTGTCCACCTGGCTGGCAGGCAGGAACGCGCGGATGCCTTCGACCTGGGCGACCAGACCGCCGCGCACCTTCTCCAGCACTTCGACTTCGAAGGCCTCGTCGGCTTCCTGCATCTTCTCCAGGACGCGCCAGCCCTTGTCCTGATCGGCGCGCTTCTTGCTGAGCACGATCTGGCTGTTGGGCAGGTCGACGCGCACGACGTACGCTTCGATGGTCTCGCCGGCCTTGTACATCTCCTGGGCCTGCTCCAGCGTGACGGCTTCCTCGCCGAGCTGGTTCAGGGGGATGATGCCCTCGACCTTGGCGCCGATGTCGACCGCGATGCCTTCTTGGCCGATGAACACGATGGTGCCGTCCACGATGTCGCCGCGGGAGACGGCGGTGGCATCCTGCGCCTCAGTGGCGAGGATGTCCTCCATGGTCATCTCGGGGTATTCGCGCTCGGTGCTCGTGCTGGCGGCGGGGGCGGGGGTCACGACCGGCTGGCTGCTGGTGGTGTCGGTGCCCGTCGTGGGCTGAGTCCCGCCCTGCTCGGCGGGGGTCTGGGTGTTGTCTTCCATGAACTCCTGTTCCTCCTGGCGCGCGGTCCTGGATGCACCAGGGGTGCTCCTGCTGGCCCGCGTTCACCTGTCCTGATACCTGCCAGCGCCCTGCATGGCGCAAGAACGTGGCGGCAACACCTCAGTGTAGCACCTGCCGGCAAGCACGGGCAAGCACGATGTGAACGCAGTCCACTGAATATCTCTTGCTCCTGCCCCACACGGGCCAGGGGGTGGGGGTGGTTGACGCCCGCGCAACAGCCCCCTATACTCCCTGTCGCTCACCCCTCCGGGTGCGCACGTCAGGCTTCACCGTTGGGGCATCGTCTAATGGCAGGACAACAGTCTCTGACACTGTCGATCTAGGTTCGAGTCCTAGTGCCCCAGCCAACCTCCTCCCGCAGCAACGCGGGAGGTTTTTTTGTGCCTGGATTCATGGCCTGACAGACGGCGACCGGGCGCCCCGCGGTCAACGGTGGGGCGCCCGGTTCTTGATTCGGGATTTACTTCGCGAGGCCGCGGATCACGCTGAGGTCCACGAAGCGGCCCAGGTCCGGGACGTCCCGCGCGAAGCCCGCTTCCTTGTTCAGCTGGGCGTATTCGCCGAGGGTGCTCAGGTTGATGTCCCAGGTGACCTTGGTGCGCGCCAGGGCCCGGAACAGTTCGTTGGTGTTGGGGCGCTTGCCGGTGAAGCTGTAGATCTGTTCGGCCACGGCCTTCTGGGCGCCGGCGTTGCTGCGCTTGATGAAGTCGATGGCCGTCAGGTGCCCGCGCAGCAGCCCGCGCAGCGCGGTGGGGTACTTGCTGGCGTAGGTGGTGTTCACGACGAGTACGGTGGTGGTGTAGTTCCCGTTCGCCCAGATGCCTTTCTCGTTCACGATCAGCTTGGCACCCTGGCTTTCCATCACGGCGCCCCAGGGTTCCTGCACGAGTGCGGCGTCCACCTGCCTGGCAGCGAAGGCGGCGGGCATGTTGGCGGGGTCGATCGGCACGATGCTCACGGTGCCGCCCTCGTCGGTGGCCTTCAGGCCGTTCTCGTGCAGCAGGTGGCGCAGGCTGATGTCCTGGGTGCTGCCGCGGGTGGGCACGGCCACCTTCTTCCCGGAAAGCGCCTTGACGTTGCGCACCCCGCTGTCCTTGCGGGCGACCAGTACCGCGCCGGCGTTGGCGGCCCCGGCGTACACCTTGATGGGCACGCCGCGCATGAAGGCGTTCATGGCAGGGCCCGGGCCGACGTAGGCGGCGTCGATGGCGCCGGCGGCGAACGCCTCGTTGATCTGGGAGCCGTTGGCGAATTCCTTGACGACCAGTTTCACGCCGCCGAGTTCTTTCTGGAAGATGCCGCGCTGCACCCCGACCAGTCCGGCGGCGTGGGTGACGTTGGGAAACACGCCCAGGCGCAGTTCGGTGGGTTGCGTGCCGCTCTGGGCCTGAGCGGCGCCGAGGGTGAGGGCGCCAAGTGTGAGGGGAAGGATAAGGGCGGGCGCGAGCCGGTGTCGGAGCATAGGGTCAAGCTACCCCAATCAGTTGACCGACTTTGTAAACTTATAGACAGCCGTCATCCCTGCCGGCCCGTCCCACTCAAGAATCTCCACCCGAGCCCCCACCCGTCCAGGCCGACCCCGGCGCCCACCCACCCCACCATCCTGGCACCCCATGCCCCCACAGGAGGATCTGACATGCGCGCACCCTTCCCCCGCCGGCTCCACCCCGGGCTCACTGCCCTCACCCTGACCGCCGCCCTGATCGGCTCCGCTGCCCACGCGCAGAGCACCGTGCGCCTCGGATACTTCCCGAACCTCACGCACGCCCCGGCCCTGATCGGCCTGGAACGCGGCACCTTCCAGAAAGCGCTCGGCAACGCCAAACGGGACGCGCGCAGCTTCGTGTCCGGCACCACCCTGATGGAAGCCTTCGCCGCCGGGCAGATCGACATCGCCTACGTCGGCCCCGGCCCCGCCATCAGCGCCGCCACCCGCGGCCTGCCCATCACCTTCCTGGCCGGCGCCAGCGAGGCGGGCGCGGTGCTGGTCGCCCGCAAGGACAGCGGCATCAAGTCCGAACGCGACCTGGCCGGCAAGATTGTCGCTGTGCCCAGCCTCGGGAACACCCAGGACATCAGCCTGCGCCACCTCCTGAAAACCGCGGGCCTGAAACCCCGCGCGGACGGTGGGACCGTCACCATCGCCAGTATCCCCCCGGCCGACATCGTCACGGCCTTCGCCGGGAAGCGCGCCGACGCCGCCCTGGTCCCCGAACCCTGGGGCGCCGCCCTGGAAGCGCAGGGGCACAAGGTGATCGGCAGTGAGAAGACCATCTGGCGGGACGGCAAGTACCCCACCACCCTGCTGGTCGCCAGCACCCGCTTCGTGCAGCAGAACCCCAAACTGATCACCGCGTTCCTCGCCGCGCACAACGACGCCGTGACCTACCTGAACCGCTCCCCGGCCGCCGCGCAGACCCTGATCAATCGCCAGCTCGACAAGCTGACCGGCGCGCCCCTGAACCTGCGTGTGCTGCAGCGCGCCCTGAACCGCACCGCCTTCACCACCACCCTGAACCTCGCCGCGCTGAACGAGTACGCCGACCTGAACGTGGAAGCCGGCTACGCCCGCAGCGTGCCGAACCTCGCCAGCTTCATCTACCGCGCCCCATGACGACCGCCGAACTCACCCCCGCCCCGCGCACGCGGCCCGGACGCCTGCGCAGCCTGAGCTGGCAGCTCGCCGGCCTGCTGCTGCTCGTGGCCCTGTGGTGGCTGGTCACCGACGTGCTGCGGCTGTACCCGCCCTACGTGTTCCCGAGCCCGGGCGCCGTGTGGACCGAGATCCGCTACGGCCTGTGGGGTACCGGCCCGCAGGACGGGAAGCTGCTCGCCGCGATCGCCGGGAGCCTGCGCCGCGTGCTGACCGGGTACCTGATCGCGGTGGCGCTGGGCAGCGCGGTCGGGCTGCTGATGGGCGCGTGGCGGCCGCTGCGCACCACCCTGGGCGCCTACCTGACCGGCATCCAGAGCGTGCCCAGCATCGCGTTCGTGCCGTTCGCGATCCTGTTCCTGGGCCTGAACGAACGCGCCGTGCTGTTCGTGGTGATCCTGGAAGGCTTCATTCCGGTGGCGCTGGCCGTGTCCGGGGCCCTGCTGAACGTGCCCCCGGCCCTGCGCGTCGCGGGCCGCACCCTGGGCGCCCAGGGCGCCGGGCTGATGCTGCGCGTGCTGCTGCCCGCCTCGGTCCCCAGCGTCCTGACCGGCCTGCGCACCGCCTGGAGCTTCGCGTGGCGCGCCCTGGTGGGCGGGGAACTGCTGATCAGCGGCGCGAGCAGCCTGGGTGAGCAGCTGGAGGTCGGCCGCAACACCGCGAACGTGGCGCTGGTGCTCTCCACCATCCTGATCATCGGCGTGATCGGCGGCCTGTTCGACGCGCTGCTGCGCGCCCTGGAAGGCCGGGTGCGCCGCGACTACGGCCTGGAGGTGCTCGAATGACCCGCCCCATCCCTGACCCCACGCCCGCGTCGGGCGCCGCCGCCAGCCTGGACCTGGACGGCGTGACCTTCCGCTTTCATGGCCGCGCCGCCCCGGCCGGCGCCCTGCCCGCCGCCGGCGTCGGCCCGCTGGACCTGCACGTGACGCCCGGGGAGTTCCTGTGCATCGTGGGCCCCAGCGGCAGCGGCAAGAGCACCCTGCTGAACCTGCTCTCGGGGTTCCTCACCCCGCAGCGCGGCGAGATCCGCGTGGGCGGCGTGCCGCTCAGGGGTCCGCACCGGCAGCTGACCCTGGTGCAGCAGGAACCCGCCCTGTTCCCGTGGCTGACGGTGGCCGGCAACGTGGCCTTCGGGCTGCGCGGCCTGCGCCGGCCCGAACGGGACGCCCGCGTGCAGGAGGCGCTGGGCCTGGTGGGCCTGGACGGGTACGGCGCGCGGCGCGTGCACGAGCTGTCCGGCGGTCAGCGTCAGCGCGTCAGCCTGGCCCGGGCGCTGGCGGTGCGGCCGGGGCTGCTGCTGCTGGACGAGCCCTTCAGCGCCCTGGACGTGCAGACCCGCGCCGCGCTGGGCCGGGAGCTGCGCGGCATCTGGGAGCGGCAGCGGATCACGGTGGTGTTCGTGACGCACCACCTGGACGAGGCCCTGAGCCTGGGTGAGCGGGTGGTGGCCCTGCGGGACGGGCAGGTGAGCCTGGACGAGGCCAGTGCGGGACTGTCGCGGGCCGCGCTGGACGCGGTGTTCGGGGTGGGGCCGGCCGGAGCGCCCGGGCCGGCGAGGACCGCCGCCCACGCCCACTGATGCTTTAAAAAGTAAAGCAAATGTGGTAGGCTGAACCCATGTCCGAAGCGCCCACCTACGACGTCGTGATCATCGGGGGCGGCCCCGCCGGCCTCACCGCCGCGATCTACACCGGCCGCGCCAGCCTCAGCACCCTGATCCTCGAAAAAGGCCTTCCCGGCGGCCAGATCGCCCAGACCGAGGAAGTCGAGAACTACCCCGGCTTCCCCGACCCCATCCCCGGCATGGAACTCGCCCAGCGCATGCAGCAGCAGGCCGAGAAGTTCGGCGCGAAAATCGAGATGGAAGAAGTCCAGGCCATCACCCGCACCGACACCGACCTCCACCACCCCTTCACCGTGCAGGGCTACGGCGGAGAGTACCGCGCCAAGGCCGTGATTCTCGCCACCGGCGCCAACCCCAAGACCCTGGGCGTGCCCGGTGAGGAGCACTTCTGGGGCAAGGGCGTGAGCACCTGCGCCACCTGCGACGGTTTCTTCTACCGCGGCAAGAAGGTCGTTGTGGTCGGCGGCGGGGACGCCGCCGTGGAAGAGGGCCTGTTCCTCACCAAGTTCGCCGACGAGGTCACCCTGATTCACCGCCGCGACACCCTGCGCGCCAACAAGGTCGCCCAGGCCCGGGCGTTCGCGAACCCCAAGATGAAGTTCATCTGGGACACCGCCGTGGAGGAAATCCAGGGCCAGGACAGCGTCACCGGCGTGAAACTCCGGAACCTCAAGACCGGCGAGGAGAGCGTCATGCCCACCGACGGCGTGTTCATCTTCATCGGGCACGTGCCCAACACCGGCTTCGTGAAGGACCTCGTCACCCTGCGCGACGACGGGTACGTGGACGTGCGCGACGAGATCTACACCAACGTGCCCATGCTGTTCGCCGCCGGGGACGTCAGCGACTACGTGTACCGCCAGCTGGCCACCAGCGTCGGCGCCGGCACCCGCGCCGCCATGTCCGTCGAACGCCAGCTCGCGGCCCTGGAAGTCGAGGCCGAACCCCAGCCCGCCTGACCCCGGGCACTCCCGGGCCGGCGCCGCAGAGCCTCACCGCTCCGGCGTCGGCCTCCTTTTCCGCCGTCCCGGCGGGACCCTGAGCGTTCCTTCAGACTCCGTCCCGCGTCATGCCGCCGTCAGCGCCGCTCTTCTATCCTGAAGCGTATGAACACGCCCGCGACCACGCTGGTCCCCACCCCGGGCAGTGGTCTGGTAGGCAAAGTGCGGCGCTTCCTGCGCTCCTTCCGCGAAAGCGACGCCCACCCCGACGACACCTGGGCCCGACAGTTCCTCACCCCCGCCGAGACCCTCATCTACAACGGCATGGACGCCCGCGACCGCGAGCACGCCTGCCGCGTCACCCAGCACCTCCTGCGCGACCACCCCGACGTGGACCAGGAAGTGCTCGCCGCCACCCTCCTCCACGACTGCGGCAAGAGCGTGCGCACCTACTACGTGTTCGAACGCGTGTTCGTGGGCCTGCTCCCGTACCGCCTCACCCGGCTGCTCCCCCCGCGCGGCGCGCTGGGCATCCGCGCCAACCACCCGGAACTCGGCGCGAAACTCCTCGCGCACGCCGGCGCCCGCCCCCGCGTGGCCCGGCTGGTCGCCCGGCACCACGCCCCCATCGGCGACCCGGACGCCATGCTGATCCACCGCTACGACGACCTCGAATAAAGACAGAAGCAGCGCGCCGTCCGATTACCGGACGGCGCGCTGCTCCCTGAGTACTGAATTCAGTGGTCGTGCATTTCGGGCGTGTGCGCGTGCCCGTGCTCGAGTTCTTCCTCGGTCGCGTCACGCACGGTGACGACCTTCACGTCGAAGTGCAGCACCTCGCCCGCCAGCGGGGGGTTGAAGTCCACCATGACCTTCTCGCCGTTCATGGCGGTCACGGTGAAGGGAATCACGCTGCCGTCCTCGGACTGCGCGTAGTACGTGGCGCCCACCTCGATCTCGTCGTCGAAGTCCGCGCGGTCCAGTTCGTCGGTGTTCGACTCGTCACGCTCGCCGTAGCCGTCCTCGGGCTGCACGGTCACCTGCAGCGCGTCACCCACGGTCTTGCCTTCCAGCGCGCGTTCCAGGCCGGGAATGATGTTGCTGTGCCCGTGCAGATACGTGAGGGGCTCGCCGGGTTCGTTCTGGTCGATGACCTCGCCGTTCACGGTGAGCTTGTACTCGATCTCGGCAACCTTGTCCTGGGTGATGTTCATGCGTTCTCCGTCTCGCGCTCCCGACCCGGGGCCGGGGTGAAAACTTGGGCGCGGGCTTGTCTGCCCAAGGAGTGTACCCCGCACGCCGCCCGGCGCACGTCATCCCGCACCTGCCCGGCCCCTGCTCAGTCGCGGCCGCCGCCCGCGACCCGGAAGGCCCACGACACCCGGCCCTGTTTCGTGCCGAAACTCACCCGCACCGCCGCGCCCGCCGGCAGCGGAACGCGCGGCAGCAGCACCGCGCCGCCCTGCGCCGCGAGCACGTTCCGGCCCACCCGCGAGTCCGCGTCACTGACCCCCCGGTAGCGCCCGGCCGTGAGCAGGCACGCCGCGACCGCCCGGCCGTTCACCTTGATGGCCGCCCAGCGCGCCTCCCGGCCCGGGCCCAGCAGCAGCGCCACCGGCGCCCCCACCGGCGCGGCGTACCCGGGGCAGCCGGCCACCGGGTCCGGCCACTCGAACTGCGCGGCCTGCACGAACGGCGAGGTCAGGTTCGGTGCCGGGAAGCGCACCGGGTACCGGCCCGCGCCGCTCAGGCCGCGCCGGACATCCAGCACCACCGCCGACTGCACGCCGCCCGCCGCGTCGTGCGCCACGCCCAGCGCCACCGCCTTCAGGCGCGGGTCGATCAGCTGCGGGAGGTGAAAGGCGCCGGTCGCCCAGTACGCCATCGCCCGTGCCGACCCGGCGTCCGGGCGGGACGTCACGTAGTAATGCCCGGGCGCGCAGCGTTCCCCCAGCGCCGACCGGTGCGGGCTCTGCGGGTCCTGGCGGTGCTCGGCGCGGTCCGCGCGCACCAGGTAGGTGGCGTGCGCCGTGCACTCCGCCACCCAGTCCGTGCGCAGCCGGACCGTGGGCACCCCGGCGAGGCGCCGCACGGCGTTCACGCCCAGCGACTCCAGGGCCGGCCCGGCCGGGACCGGGCGTCCGGTCTGCGCCAGTCCCCCCAGCCCGGCCGCGCCCAGGGCGGTGCCCAGCACGGCCGCCGCAAGCCGCCGGCCCCTGCGGGGAGGGGCGGGAACCGCAGGGGGGCGGTGGGGTCCGGGCATGGTGCCGGTCATGCTAGGGCGCCCGGCCCGGCCGGCACATGACCCGGCCCTCTATGCTGCCTTCATGACCGCCGCGCCCGCTTTTCCGATGTTCGTGAGCGTTCCCGAGGCCACCGCGCACCTGCGCGCCCTGCTGCCCGACCCGGGCGTGGACCGCGTGCCGCTCTCCGGCGCGCTGGGCCGCACGCTGGCCGAGGCGCTGGCCGCGCGGGTCAGCCACCCCAGCGCCACCGAGAGCGCCCTGGACGGCATCGCCTGCCGGGAGGCCGACACGCTGACCGCCACCGCCGACCAGCCCGTGCCGCTCCGGGTGGTGGGCGAGAGCCGCGCCGGGCAGCCCTTCGCGGGCACGGTGGGGGAGGGCGAGTGCGTGCGCATCTACACCGGCGCGCCCCTGCCCCCCGGCACGGACGCCATCTGCCCGGTGGAACAGCTCACCGATCAGGGCCCGGACCACGTCCTGCTGCGCCGCCCGGCCCGGCCCGGCGACGTGCGCCCCGAAGGGCAGGACTTCCGCGCCGGGGACGTGGTGCTGCCCGAGGGCGTGCCGCTCACGCCCGCCCGGCTGGCACTGGCCGCCGCGCTGGGCCACGCGGAGGTCACCGTCCGCCGCCCGTACCGGGTGGCGCTGCTCTCCACCGGGGACGAGGTCGTGGCCCCTGGGCAGCCGCTGCGGCCCGGGCAGGTGTACGACAGCAACCGCGTGGGCCTGGGTGCCCTGCTGCGCGAGTGCGGCTGCGAGGTGCTGGACCTGGGGCACGCGCCGGACAGCGTGGACGCCCTGCACGCGGCGCTGGACGCGGCGGGCGGCGCGGACCTGCTGCTCACCAGTGGCGGCGTCAGCATGGGCCGCTACGACTTCATGCGCGATCTGCTGATCGAACGCGGCACCGTGACCTTCTGGAAGGTCCGCATGCGGCCCGGCGGCCCCGCCCTGCTGGGTCGCTGGGCGGGCCTGCCGGTGTTCGGGCTGCCGGGCAACCCGGTGAGCAGCCTGGTGGTGTTCGGGCTGATCGTGCGCCCCGCCCTGACCGGGCAGCCGCTGCGTCCCGTGCGCCTGCGGGCCGGCACGGAGTTCCGGGGCGTGCCGGACAAGACCGTGTACGCCCGCGGCGTGCTGCGCGGCGCGGAGGTGCACGCGTACCGGCAGCAGAGCAGCGGGGTGCTGCGGTCCCTCAGCGACTCGGACGTTCTGGTGATCGTGCCGGAAGGCGCGGAGGTGCCGGCCGGAGCGGACGTGGACGTGCTGCTGCTCTGACCGCCGGCGCTCTGGTGCCGGCCGCGAGCCGCGCCTCCCAGCCTTTCAGGACGCTCACGATCAGGAACGCCACGACCACCATCAGCGTCCAGGCCAGCCACTTGGACGCGCTCACCACCCGCCAGCCCGCGTGCTGGTCCGGGTACACCCAGGCGCCCAGGAACGTGGCGACGTTCTCCGCCAGGAACACGAACAGCCCGATCAAGGCGAACGCCAGCAGCAGCGGCAGCCGGACCGTGCGGTCCGCGACGCGGAACACCACCCAGGTCCGGCGGAAGGCCAGGATCAGGCCCGCCGTGACCGCCCAGCGCAGGTCCGGCCCGAAATGATGCCCGAAGAAATTCAGGTACGCGGCCGCCGCGAGCCCCACCTGCACCGGGACGGGCGGCGCCCCGGCCAGCCGCAGCCCGTGGCGTCTCCAGGCCTGCGCCATGTAGCTGCCCACGCCGGCGTACATGAACCCGGCGTACAGCGGCACGCCCAGCACCTTGCTGAGCGCCGCGTCCGGGTACGCCCAGCTGCCGTGCGCGACCTTGAACGCCTCCAGCGCGAACCCCAGCGCGTGAAAGGCCAGGATCACGCCCGCCTCCCGCCACGACTCGAACCGCACCGCGATCAGCACCAGCTGCGCCGCCACGCAGCCCACCAGCAGGAAGTCGTAGCGGGCCACGCCCCACTCGCCCAGCGGCAGCACCCGGGCCACGGCCAGCAGGCCCACCACCGTGAACGCGAACAGGCAGCTCAGCGCCTGCGTGCGGGCAAAGGAAAGCAGCAGGGAGAGCGGCCGGGGCATGCCCGCAGCATGCGGGGCGTCCCCTGGGGGCGGCGTCCCTCCAAAGTTGCGCCGCGTACGGTCCGGCGCCCCGGCGCGCGGCAGACTGCCCGGCATGCCCCGCCGCTCCCCCGCCCGGCCCGCCATGGGCGGAGGCCGCCCCCCGGCCGACCGTCCCACCAAGACCTGCCCGGTGTGCGGCCTGCCCTTCACGTGGCGGCGCAAGTGGGCGCGCGACTGGGCGCAGGTGCGCTACTGCTCGGACCGCTGCCGCGCCCGGCGCGCCCTGGCCCCCGGAGCGGACGCATGACCGCGCCCGCGTTCGGTCTGGTGTGCCTCACCGCCGGCCCGGAAATCCGCTTCCGGACCGTCACCCTCAGCCGCTACCGAGCACTCACGCCCGCCGAGCGGGAGGCGAAGCTGCGGGACCTGTACACCGACAACATCGCCCGGCTGCACGCCGCCGCCGGGTACTGCGCCGCGCGCGGCATCCGGCTGTACCGCATGAGTTCCAGCCTGTTCCCCATGCTGGACCTGAAGGGCGACGACACCGGCGAGGCCGTGCTCGGCTCCCTGGCGGCCGAGCTGCGCGCCGCCGGGGACGCCTTCCGCGCCGCCGGCATCCGCGTGCTGATGCACCCGGAGCAGTTCATCGTGCTGAACAGCGACCGCCCCGAGGTCCGCGAGAGCAGCCGGCACGCCCTGGCCTCGCACGCCCGGGTGATGGACGGCCTGGGCCTGGACCGCAGCGCCTGGAACCTGCTGCTGCTGCACGGCGGCAAGGGCGGCCGGGCGGCGGAACTGCAGGCCGTCATCCCGGACCTGCCGGACGCGGTGAGGTCGCGCCTGGGCCTGGAGAACGACGAGCGCGCCTACGGCCCCGCCGACCTGCTCCCGGTGTGCGAGGCGACCGGCACGCCCTTCGTGTTCGACGCGCACCACCACGTCGTCCGGGAGAAACTGCCCGACCAGGAACACCCCAGCGTCCGGGAGATCGTGCTGGCGGCCCGGCGCACCTGGACCCCGCCGGAGTGGCAGGTCGTGCACCTCAGCAACGGCATCGAGGGCCCCCAGGACCGCCGGCACAGCCGGCTGATCACACACCTGCCCAGCGCCTACGCGGACGTGCCCTGGATCGAGGTGGAGGCCAAGGGCAAGGAGGAGGCCGTCGCCGCCCTGATGACGGCCTCCCCCCGGTGAACCTCAGCCGCCCTTGCCGCTGAGCCGGTTCACCTCCGCGCGCTCCTCCGCGCTGAGCACCCACCCGGCCGCGGCCACGTTCGCGTCCACCTGCTCCGGTTTCGTCGCCCCAGCGATCACGCTGCTCGTGACCGGTTCGGCCAGCAGCCACGCGAACGCCAGGTCCAGCAGCGTCCGGTTTCTCGCTCCCGCGAACGCGCGCAGGGCCTCCACGACCCCCCAGTTCTCCTCGGTCAGGTACCGGTCCTGCGCGCCGGCGGAGCCCGTGATCCGGGCGCCTTCCGGCAGCGCCTCCCCGGCGCGGTACTTCCCGGTCAGCAGGCCGCTCGCCAGCGGAAAGTACGGCAGCAGGCCCAGCCCCAGGTCCCGCATGGCGGGAATCAGGTCCGTTTCTGCGCCGCGGACCAGCAGGCTGTACTCGTCCTGGCAGGACACGAAATGCGCCCAGCCCTTCTCGCGGGCCAGCGCGTCGGCGGCGCGCACGTCCGCGGCCGGCATGTTCGACACGCCGATATACCTCACCAGCCCCGCCTGGACGGCCTCGTTCAGCGCCTCCAGCGTCTCGGCGATGGGCGTCTCCGGGTCCGGCTGGTGCAGCTGGTACAGGTCCAGGTAATCGGTGCCCAGGCGGCTCAGGCTGGCTTCCAGCGCCGAGCGGACGTACTCGGGCCGCGCGCCCTTCAGCTCACCGGACTCGTCCATGCCCATGCTGTGCCCGAACTTGCTGGCCAGCACGATCCCGGCCCGCTCGGCGCCCAGCGCGCGGCCCAGCATGACCTCCGACCCGCCCCGGCCGCCGTAGATGTCGGCCGTGTCGAACAGCGTGATGCCGGCGTCCAGCGCGCGGCGCACCACCGCCGTCGTCTGCGCCTGATCCAGCCGCTGCCCGAAGTTGTTGCACCCCAGCCCCACCACCGACACCAGCGGGCCGCCCTGCCCCAGCGTTCGCATTTGCATGTCAGGCATCCTAGATCACGCGCAACCGCGTGGCGCGCCGCGCGGCTTACTCTGTCGGGATGCTGCCCGCCTCCCTGCTTCAGGCCGCCGCCGACACGTACGGCACGCCGCTGTACACCTACGACCTCGCCGAACTGGATGCCGCGCTGGGCCGCGTGCGCGCCGCATTCGGGGACGCCCGCGTGTACTACGCCATGAAAGCCAACCCGAACCTGACCCTGCTGCGCCACCTTCACGCCCGCGGCGTGGGCTTCGACTGCGTGAGTCTCGGCGAGGTCAGCCGCGCCGAGCACGTCGGGGCGCGCGGCGAGCACATCGTCATCAACGGTCCCGCCAAGAGCGCCGGCGAGTACGAGGCCGGCGCCCGCCTCGGCGCCACCTTCATCGTGGACCGCGAGGAGGAAGTCGCGCTGCTGCCCGCCGGCGCCCGCGCCCTGGTGCGCGTGAACCCCGCGCTGGACATCAGCACCCACGACCACCTCGCCACCGGCAGCACCGCCAGCAAGTTCGGCGTGACGCTGGAACAGGCCCCCCGCGTCCTCCAGGCCCTGCGGGACGCCGGGCACGTGGCCCTGGGCCTGCACGTGCACATCGGCAGCGCCATACGTGACGCGCAGGACTTCACCGCCGCGTACGCCCGCCTGGAAGCCCTGCGGCCCCACACCGGCCCACTGGCCGTGCTGGACGCCGGCGGCGGCTGGGGCCTCGGCGCGGACCTGCCCGGCATCGCCCGCGAGGCCCGCAAGGCCGCGGACGTGTTCGGCGCCGAACTGTGGGTGGAACCGGGCCGTTATCTGGTGGCGCTCTCCGGCACGCTGCTCACCCGCGTCATCGGCACGAAACGCACCGGCCGCAATTTCTGCCTGGTGGACGCCGGCATGACCGAACTGATCCGCCCCATGATGTACGGCGCCGAACACCCCGTCACGGCCCTCTGGGACCGCCCTGCCGGGGAAGGGGAGACCTGGGACGTCGCCGGGCCCGCCTGCGAGAGCGGCGACATCCTCGCCCGCAACCAGCCCCTCGCGGACCCGCAGCGCGGCGACCTGATCGCGGTGGGGGAGGCCGGCGCGTACGGTGCCTCCATGAGCAGCCCCTACCTGACCCGCTCCCGACCCGCTGAGGCGCTGTGGGACGGCCAGGCGTGGCAGCTGATCCGCCGCCGCGAGACCCCGCAGGACCTCTGGGCCGCGGAGGAGTGACCCCACCCGCCGGATTCCGGGCAGTGCCCGCCGCCCGCGTCCCGTACAGTGGCAGGCATGATGGCCGGCTCGAACGCTGAACTCTTGCAGCTGCTGTACTGGGGTGTGCGCATCCTGGCGGGCATCTGCTTCCTGCATGCCCTGATCACCCGCAAGGACCTGTACTGGATCCTGATCCTGGCGCTGGGTACCTTTTTCGGCGGGATTTTCAGCACGCTGGCCGCGCTGGTCTACACCTTCCAGGTGCTGATTCCCAGCCTGCGCGGCGGCGGCAAGGCGGCGGGCGCGGCCGTGGCGCGCGGCGTGGAGGCGATGAAGCCCCTGGACGTGCGCATCCGGGAAGCGCGGGAGCGGCTGGCGGAAAGTGACACATTGCAGAACCGCGCGGACGTGGCGGCCCTGCAGGCCCGCGCCGGCCGGCCGGAGGAGGCGCAGGAGACCCTGACGCCGCTGCTGAGCGGCATCTACCGCGACGACCCGGTGGTGCTGCTCACGGCCGCGGAACTGGACCTCGCCCGGAACGACTACGCGGCGGCCGAGGCGAAACTCAGCGGCGACACCCTGCGGGGCAGTGCGACCCGCACGCGGGCGCTGACGCTGCTGGCGCAGACGCAGGAGGCGCAGGGCAAACCCGAGGCGGACGCCACGTACCGCGAGGCGATGCAGGGCGCGAACACCGAGGAGCCCCGCACCCGTTACGCCGCGTACCTGATCAAATCGGGCCGCACGGACGAGGCCCGCGCGCTGCTGGACACCATCCTGAAAAGCGAGTCCCGCGCGTCCGCGCTGTACCGCCGGCAGGAGCGCGAGTGGTTCCAGATGGCCGCCACGCTGCTGCGCGACCTGAAGTGACGCCCCTTAAACGCAAAGAAGAAACGCGCCTCCACTCGGGGCGCGTTCCTCGTTTACCTCACCTCAGTCCACGATCATGGGGATCAGGACGGGGTTGCGGCCCGTCACCTTGCGCACGAAGCGCCGGACGCTGCCGTACATGTCGTCCCGGACGTCCTCCAGGCGCTTTTTCTCGCGCATGCCCTGCTCGACGGCTTCCAGGGCGACCTTGCGGATCTGGGCGTCCAGTTCGCGGTTGCTGCGCACGAAGCCGCGCGACACGATCTCCACGTGCGGGGTGGGGTGCAGGATCGCGGTCATGATCATCACGCCCTCCTGGCTCATGTTCACGCGATCGAGCAGCACGTCGTCTCCGACGTCCCCGACGCCCAGGCCGTCCACGTACACCGCGCCGGCCGGCACGGTGCCGGTCACCTTGAAGTCGTCCTCGCTGACGCGGACGATGTCGCCGTTCTTGGCGATCAGGGTGCGTTTGGGCGGGCGGGGCAGCGTCTGCGCGAGGCGGGCGTGGTTGATCTGGTGGCGGGGCTCGCCGTGCCACGGCAGGAAGTACTTGGGCCGCGCGAGGTTCAGTACGGTCGCCAGCTCCTCCTGGGAGCCGTGCCCGGAGGCGTGCACGCGGTAGGCGGGCGGGTACACGACGTCCACGCCGATCTCGTACAGGCGGTTGATGACGAGGTTCACGGCTTCCTCGTTGCCGGGGATGGGGTTGCTGCTCAGGATGACCGTGTCGCCGCGCCGCAGGGCGATCTTGGCGTGGTTGCCGAACGCGAGGCGGGAGAGCACGCTCATGGGCTGGCCCTGCGAGCCGGTGCAGACGTACAGCACCTGCTGGTCCTGGAGGCTGCCGACCTCGTCGTTGGCGAGGAAGGGTTCGGGCAGTTCCATGTACCCGAGGCTCTGGGCGACCTGGGCGTACTTGATCATGCTGCGCCCTTCCATCACCACCCGGCGGCTGAGGCGGTGGGCGATGTTGATGACGTTCTGCACGCGGTGCACGTT
Organism: Deinococcus ficus; assembly: GCF_003444775.1. NCBI lineage: Bacteria > Thermotogati > Deinococcota > Deinococci > Deinococcales > Deinococcaceae > Deinococcus > Deinococcus ficus. Next base: position 848,362 of record NZ_CP021081.1, read on the forward strand.
GCTGGCGAAGGTGGTCATGAACACCCGGCCGCGGCAGTTCCTGATGACTTCTTCCAGGTTGCGGGCGACTTCGGCCTCGCTGACGGTCCGGCCGGGGCGTTCGGCGTTGGTGCTGTCGCTGATCAGCAGCAGCACGCCTTCCTTGCCGGCGGCCTCGATGCGGTGCAGGTCGCTGAGTTTTCCGTCGCTGGGTTCCTCGTCCAGTTTGAAGTCGCCGGTGTGCACGATCTTGCCGGCCGGGGTGCTCAGGATGTACCCGGCGTTGTCCGGGATGCTGTGCGTCATCCGGATGAATTCCACGTGGAAGTGCGTGCCGATGCGGACTTTCTCGTTCGTGTCGATGTCCACGTCGCGCAGGTCGATCTCGCCCTCGCGCAGGCCGAACTCGGCGAGTTTCTCGCGCACCAGGCCCAGGGTCAGCGGCGCGCCGTACACGGGCACGCGCGGCAGGCGGGGCAGGATGTAGGGCAGGCCGCCGATGTGGTCCTCGTGCCCGTGGGTGAGGATCCAGCCCTTGATCAGCCCCGCGTGCTGCTGCAGGTAGTCGATGCGGGGGATGATCAGGTCGATGCCCATCTGGTGGCTGTCGGGGAAGGCCAGCCCACCGTCCACGACCATGATCTCGTCGCCGTAGCGGTAGGCGGTGATGTTCTTCCCGATCTCGCCCATCCCGCCCAGCGGAATGACTTCCAGGTGGGGGGCGGCCGGCTGGTCCGTCTGGTCCGGGGCGCCTTGCGGCTGTTTCTTGCTCATGGATGCTCCTGCGTTTCGCGCCTGTGGGCGTCGGGCGGGGCTGTTCTGGGGCCACCTGACGGCCGTGCTGGACTCTGGGGAACGCAGCCCCGCGGGGCCAGGCGCAATGACGTGATGAATGAGGCGTGCGGCCGGGAGGCCAGTGTCGCGGTTGTGTCGTCCGGAGGTTCGCCCGGGTGCCCGGAAAACCGGTCACGGTGAAGCGGGCGGGCGTCCCTGAACGCGTTGAGAGGCAGCGTACCACATGACCCCGGCCGTCCGGGACCACCCGAGCGGCCCTGTCCGGACCGGGAAACCTGAAGGATTTCTGAGCTTCCAGGACGCGGTTTTCGGGTGTGCACCCGCCCGGAACGTGTTGTGGCGGGCTTCATGAAGGCGGTATCATCGTCCGGTGACTGCCCAACGCATCCTGGTCATCGAGGACGACCTCGACATTGCCAACGTCCTGAAAATGGACCTCGGAGACGCCGGTTTTACCGTGGAACACGCGGACTCCGCCATGAACGGGCTGATCAAGGCCCGCGAGGACCACCCCGACCTGATCCTGCTGGACCTGGGCCTCCCGGACTTCGACGGCGGCGACGTCGTGCAGCGCCTGCGCAAGAACAGCGCCGTGCCGATCATCGTGCTCACCGCCCGGGACACCGTGGACGAGAAGGTCCGCCTGCTGGGTCTGGGCGCCGACGACTACCTGATCAAGCCCTTCCACCCGGACGAACTGCTCGCCCGCATCAAGGTGCAGCTGCGCCAGCGCATCACCGAGAGCCTCACCATGGGCGACCTCACCCTGGATCCCCAGAAGCGCCTGGTGATGTACAAGGACGAGGAACTGCGCCTGTCCCCGAAGGAGTTCGACATCCTGGCCCTGCTGATCCGCCAGCCGGGCCGTGTGTACTCCCGTCAGGAGATCGGGCAGGAGATCTGGCAGGGCCGCCTGCCGGAAGGCAGCAACGTCGTGGATGTGCACATGGCCAACCTGCGCGCGAAACTCCGCGACCTGGATGGTTACGGCCTGCTGCGCACGGTGCGCGGCGTCGGCTACGCCCTGCGCGGCTGAGCTGTCCTCCCCGGCTGTCCCGCTTGGATGACCGCCGGAAGCCCGCCTGGAGCGATGCCCTAGACTGAGCAGCCGATGACCCGCACACGCCAGGCGTTCGCGCAGGCCGACGCCGCCGACTTTCTGCAGGCGCTGCCGGACCCGGTGCTGCTGATCGGCCCGGACGGCCACGCCGAGCTGAACGCCGCCGCGCAGGCCCTGCTGGGCCCCCCTGGTCACGCCTCCACCTGGACGGCCCTGTTCCCCCCGGCCGCCGCGCCCCAGCTGCACGCCGCAGTGGACGCGGCCGGCCGGGGGGAACCGTCACAGCTGCGCCTGTCCCTGCCCTCCCGCACGCTCCCGGCGCTGGTGACCGTCACTCCGGCCGGGGCGGGCGGGGCGCTGCTGCATCTGCGCCTCCCCGAGGAGACACCGGAGGTCGCCCAGACCCTGCTGGACGACCTGGGCCTGGGCGTGGTCGTGCAGGACCGCGAGACCCGCATCCTGGACGCCAACGCCGCCGCGCTGGAGATCCTGGGCCTGAGCCTGGACGAACTCACCGGCCGCACGTCGGTGGACCCCCGCTGGCAGACGCTGACGGCCGAAGGCGAGCCGTTCCGCCCGGAGGAGCGCCCGGTCATGCGCGCCCTGCAGACTGGCGAGGCGCAGCGCGACGTGCTGTACCGCGTGTTCAACCCCCGCCGGGGCGACTGGCGGTGGCTGAACGTGACCGCCCTGCCGCGCTGGACCGCCGGGCAGGCGCAGCCGGACCAGGTGCTCAGCGTGCTGCGCGACGTGACCGAGCGCCACCGGCTGCTCCAGAGATTGCAGGACAGCGAGGCCCGATTCCGGACGCTGGTGCAGGCCACCTCGCAGATGGTCTGGACCGCCGCACCTGACGGGGAATTCCGCGCCCCGCAGCCGAACTGGCAGGCCTTCACCGGCCAGACCGAGCAGGAGTACCTGCGCCAGGGCTGGCTGGACGCCATTCACCCGGAGGACCGCGCCGGCACCCTGGCCGCCTGGACGGCCGCGGTGGCGCAGGCGGGCATGTACACCACCCTGCACCGCATCCGCCGTGCCGACGGGGCGTACGTGCCCATGCAGGCCCGCGCGGTGCCGGTGTGTCACGCCGACGGCAGCGTGCGCGAGTGGATCGGCACGCACACCGATGTGAGCGCCGTGCAGGCCGCCGAGGCGCAGCTGCGGGCCAGCAACGCCAGCCTGGAACAGCGCGTCGCGGAGCGCACCCGTGAGATGGCCGAGGCCACCCGCTTTTCCAGCCTGCTGCTCAACGCGGCTGGCGAGGGCATCTTCGGCCTGACCCTGCAGGGCCGTGCGGCGTTCGCCAACCCGGCTGCCGCGCGCAGCCTGGGCTACGGCGTGGAACGCCTGATCGGTGCGGACCTTCACGACCTGATTCACCACCACCACGAGAGCGGCGAACCCCACCCGAAACACGAGTGCCCGATCTACCTCACCCTCCGGGACGGCGAGACCCGCCGCGTGGAGGCCGACACGTTCTGGCACGCGGACGGCCGGGCGATTCCCGTGTCGTACGTGGTCACGCCCACCCGCGACCACGCCGGGCAGATCACCGGGGCCGTCACCATGTTCCGGGACGTCACCGAACGCCGCCGCGCCGAGGAGCAGCTGGAGCACACCCTGCGCGAGCTGCGGCGCAGCAATGAGGACCTCAGCCGCTTCGCGTCCATCGCCAGTCACGACCTGCAGGAGCCCCTGCGGACCATCGGCAATTACGCCGACCTGCTCAGCCGCCGCTACCAGGGCCAGCTCGACGACCGCGCCGACCGCTACCTTGCCTTCCTGCGCGAGGCCGTGACGCGCATGCAGAGCCTCATCCAGGACCTGCTGCACTTTTCGCGGCTGGGTCGCGACGACCAGCCGCACGAAACCGTCACCCTGGACGCCCTGATGGAACAGGTGCAGTCGAACGTGCGCGCCTCGCTGGAGGGCACCGGCGGGCGGCTCACCTGGGAGACGCCGCACGCCGTGCTGGGCCGGCCATCCCTGCTGCTGCAGCTGCTCACGAACCTGGTCGGCAACGCCCTGAAATTCTACCAGGAGGGTCAGCCGCCGGTCGTGACCGTGCGGTCCGAGGGCAACAGGCGGACGGTGCATGTCACCGTGCGGGATAACGGGATAGGAATTTCTTCCGAGTATCATGAACGGATCTTTGATATCTTCCAGCGGCTTCACGGCCGCGCCGAGTACGAAGGCAACGGCATCGGGCTGGCCATCGGACGCAAGATCGCCGAGTACCACGGCGGCACGCTCCGGGTCGAGTCCAGTTCCGGCCAGGGCAGCACCTTTCACCTCACCCTGCCTGCCGCCCCGGAATCCCCCGCCCCCACCCCCCGAGAGACCGCATGAGCGAACAAGACCCCACACCCATTCACATTCTGCTCGTCGAGGACAACGAGCCGGACGTGCTGCTGACCCTGGAAGCCTTCGAGGAAGCCAGCGTCCCCAACCACCTGCACGTCGCCCGTGACGGGGTCGAGGCCCTGCGCTTCCTGCGCCGCGAAGCCGAGCACGCCGACGCGCCCCGCCCCGACGTGATCCTGATGGACATCAACATGCCCCGCAAGAACGGCCTGGAAGTCCTGGACGAGATCAAGGCCGACCCGGCCCTGAGCACCATTCCGGTCGTGATGCTGACCACCAGCCAGGCCGAGGACGACATCCGCAGCTCCTACATGCGGCACGCCAGCGGGTACGTGGTCAAGCCCGTGGGCTTCGAGAACTTCCTCAGCGCCATGAAGGCCTTCGAGGGCTTCTGGATGACCTTCGTGAAATTCCCGCCCCGCACCTCCTGACCCCCTGACGGCCAAAGAGGAGCGCCCCCCGAAGTCTGGGGGGCGCTTTCCTGGTTGGGTTTAGCGGCGGTCGGTGTAGGTGCCGGTGGTGCTGGTGACCACGGGCGCGGGGCGGCTGCGGCCCATCAGACCGGCCAGACCCAGCAGGCCGAGCAGGCCCCAGGGGAACTGACGGGTGTCGGCCACGCCGTCGTTGTTGCTGTCCACCACGCCGTCACCGTTGGGGTCCACGGCGTTGTCCACGGCCTCGCCGGCCTGGGCGGTTTCCTCGGCGACTTCATCCCCGGCGGCTTCCACGGCGTCACCGGTCTCGGAGACGGCCTCGTCCACGTTCTCGCCGATGCTCTCGACGGCGCCGTCGGTGCTGTCGGTGTTGGTGTCGCCGCTGGTGGCGTCGGTGGTGGCGGTGTCGTCACCGTTGGTGTCCTGGACCTGCATGTACACCGGGCTGGGCGCGGTGGCGAGGGCGGCGGGGGCAGCAAGCATCAGGGACAGCGCGAGCAGGGTCTTGTTCATGTCAGGTCTCCTTTGAGCAGGCCGCACCACGAACGCGGCGGTGCGGATTCAACTGACGTGATTGTGGCGCCTCCCCCGCTTCGGTCTCTGAGAACGCGCCCACCAGGCCTTTATGAGATGCCTATGGAAACTTGACTCCCTGCGCCGCGTTTCTGCCGGCCCGCACGGCATTCCCGCCGCGCCCGCTCAGGCGACTGTGCCCTGCAGGGCCGTCAGCACCCGCTGGAAGTGCTCGTCCAGGTCCACGCCCAGTTCCTCGGCACCCTGCACCACCTCGTCGCGGTTCACGCCCGCCGCGAAGGCGCGGTTCTTGAAGCGCTTTTTCAGGCTGCTCAGCTCCACGCCCCGCACGTCCCGGTCGGGGCGCACAAGGGCGGCGGCCTGCACCAGCCCGGTCAGTTCGTCCACAGCGAACAGCGTCTTCGAGAGCAGGGTGGTGCGCGGCGTGCCCGTGAACGCCGCGTGCCCCAGGATCGCGTCCAGCACTTCAGGTGGGGTGTCGGTGTGCTCGCGCAGGTAGGCCACGCCCCAGGCCGGGTGCTCGTCCGGATGCTGTTCGTAATCGAAGTCGTGCAGCAGACCGGCCAAGGCGTAGGTTTCCTCGTCGGCCGCCTCGCCCTGCGCGGCCCAGTGGCGGGCGTAGGCGCGCATGGCGGTCTCCACGTTCAGCATGTGCCGCCGCAGCGACTCCGAGGGGGTGTGCTCCAGCATCAGCGCGTGCGCCTGTTCACGGTCCATGCCCGGGTATACCGCCCGGTCCGCCGCGCCCGCAAACCGCTGGTCTGCACCGGCCCAGGCACATGAAAAGGGGAGAGCCTTGAGCCCTCCCCGAGTGTGACGCCGCCGTGCTCAGCGCAGGTACTGGGCCCACTCCGGCTGCCAGTGCGCGAACTGCCCGTGCGCGTACACCCCGAACGTCGGGGCGCGGGGCCGTGACCGCAGCGGCATCCCCGCCTCGTCCGGCGTCTGGTTGCCCTTGCGCTGATTGCAGGGGCGGCAGGCCGTCACCACGTTCTCCCAGTGATGCCGCCCGCCGCGGGAACGCGGCATCACGTGGTCCATGGTGAGCTCGGTGCTCGCGCCGCAGTACTGGCATTCGAAGGTGTCGCGCCGCAGCACGTTCCGGCGGTTGAACGGCACCGGATGCACCCGCGGGCGGCGCACGTACCGGCGCAGGCGGATCACGCTGGGCACGCTGAGGACCGTGCTGGGCGACCGGACGATCTCCTGGCTGTCGGCCAGCACCTCGGCCACGCCGTACTGCAGCAGGGTGATGGCCCGCTTGACGCTGGTGACCTGCAGCGGCTCGTACGAGGCGTTCAGCACCAGGACGCGCGGGGCGTTCAGGTCCGCCGCGACACGCCGCGCGTGCAGGGGTATTCGGTTCTCTTCGCCTCCGTTCGTCCTGACAGTCATGGCGGCATTCTAGTGCCCGGCCGTCAGGCGAATGTTCCGCAGACGCGCTTAGCAGCGCTCAATGAACGCTGCGTCAGATGGCGTACAGGCCCCTCTGGCCTCAGGTGATCTTCAGGCCGCCGCGCAGCAGTTCCAGTGCGCCGTCGGCGACGTACTGAACGGCCAGCGCGCCCAGCAGCACTCCCAGCACGCGCGTGACCACGTGCACGCCGGTCACGCCGATCACCTTCCCGATCTGCCCGGCCAGCCGCAGCGCCGCGTAACACAGCAGCAGCACCCCGAACGTCACCAGGAACACCGCCGTGAGGGTGATGGGCTCCCCGTGCGCGTCGCTGGCGAGAATCATGATGCTCGCCAGCGTGCCCGGCCCCGCGATCAGCGGAATCGCCAGCGGGAACACGCTGATGTCCTGCCGCTCGTGCGCCTCCTGTTCCTCTTCCGGCGTTTCCTTGCTGCCGCTGGTGCGCGCGAACACCATGTCCAGCGCGATCATGAACAGCAGCAGCCCTCCCGCGATGCGGAAGGCACTCAGGCTGATGCCCAGGTGCTCCAGCAGCGCCCGCCCGAACAGCCCGAACGCCAGGATGATCAGCCCGGCCACCACCGTCGCCTTGCGCGCCACGCGCCGCCGCTCGAAACTGGGCCGCCCGCCCGCCAGGCCCAGGAAGATGGGCGCCAGGCCGACCGGGTCCATGACCACCAGCATGGTCAGGAAGGTCTTGTTCATGATCGTGAGCAGTCCCGTCCAGTCCGGCACCCGCTCACCGTAGCACCCCGCACCCACCCGGCGGCACCCTCGTCCAGCTCCGAGCGGCTCAGCGGGGCAGCTGCACGTTCACGGTCAGGGTGCTCGTCACACCTACGGGGCGGCCGTCCTTCACTTGCTTGGCCTCCAGGCCCAGCGTGTATGCGTTCACGCCCACGTTCTTCCCGGCGATCACCTCGACAGGGAAGACCTCCCCGGCGTACACCTGCGTTTTCGGCAGCACCACCTGCACGCCCGGCGCGGACGATTCCGCCCGCAGCGTGAACGGCGCCCGGTACTCCTCACGGCGGTACCCGCCCAGCCGGCCCGTGAAGGTGACCCGCCCGCCTGCCGGCACGTTCACAGCCGTCAGCGACTTGCCGCCCTGCGGGGCGAACACCACGTACCCGCCCGCGCAGCCGCTGCCGCGCAGCTTCCCGATGTCCTGCACGCCCAGCAGCAGACCCGGCAGCAGCGACGCCACCATGAAGCCCAGCCCCAGCGTCGCCCGGCGCGGCCGGCGGGCATTCACCGCCGCGAAGGCCAGGCCCCCCGGACCCAGCAGCAGCGGCACCACCAGGGCCAGCAACGTGCGGCCCTCGCAGGGCTCGGTCAGCAGCGCCCCGCCCACGGTGCGGACCAGCAGCAGCGCCAGCACGCCCAACCCCCAGCCCAGCAGCAGGGTCGGCAGGAACACCTGCGGGCGCACCGGCCCCCCACCGGACTCCGGCAGGCCGCCGGGGGCGGTGGGCGTGGTCAGGGAAGCACTCGGGCGTTCAGTCACGCCCGCCAGGGTACCCCAGCCGCCCCGGGACAGCCCGCCCCGCAGCCCTTCAGGCCTGACTTTCGGGCCGGCAGGCCGGGCACACGCCCAGGAATTCCAGCCGCACGTCGGTCACCGTGAATCCGGGCGGCAGCGCGCCGGCCGGCAGTTCCGGCACCGGCGTGGCCGGCACGTCGAAGATCGCGCCGCACGCGCGGCACACGGCGTGGTGGTGGTCCTGCCCCTGGTGCCGGAAGTCGTAGCGGGTGGCCTGCCCGGCCCGCTCGATGGTGAGCACCACGCCGTCGCGCACCAGGGCGTCCAGGGTGCGGTACACGGTTCCCAAGCTCACGCTGGGCAGCAGTTCGCGGACCTGCGCGTGAATCCACGCGGCGTCCGGGTGCGTGCGCGCGTCCCGCAGGACGTCCAGCACCGCCGCACGTTGTTTCGTCTGCCGGACCATCGTCATGCCCCGATACTAGCAAGCCTTCCTGATAAGCCCCTGACACCCTCCCCCGCGCCCCTTGCCCCGCCCGCCCGGACCGGCGTACAACATCCCCGTGCCCGACCGCCTCCTGAACGTCCTGACCGACCAGCCGCAGACCGGCGACCAGCTCGGCGCCCGGCTGGGCGTGAACCGCGTCACCGTGAACACCCTGGCCCGCAAACTGCTCGACGACGGCGTTCCCGTCACCACCACCCGCCAGGGCTACGCGCTGGCCCCCGGCACGCCCGCCGCCACGCTGGTCCACCCGGGCGGCGTGATCGGCCAGGCCCTGCGCTACCAGGGCACCGTGCAGAGCACCCAGGACGCCCTGCGCGCCTGGGCCGACGACCCCGCCGCCCCCGCCCCGCACGGCGCCACTCTGGTCGCCGAACGGCAACTCAGCGGCCGCGGCCGCCGGGGCCGGGTCTGGAGCAGCAGCGGCGGCACGCTGGTGTTCAGCGTGCTGCTGCAAAGCGCCCCGGACGGCCACCCCCTGACCCTGCCCGAGCTGGGCCTGATGCCGCTGACCGCCGGCGTCGCCCTGCACGAGGCCGCCAGCGCCGGGCAGGGCGGCGCGTGCGGCCTGAAATGGCCGAACGACCTGCTCACCCCGGACGGCCGTAAACTCGCCGGCATCCTGCTGGAAGCCGACCTGCGCGGCGAGGAGGCCCGCCGGGCCGTGCTGGGCATCGGCGTGAACGTCAGCGAGGCCCCGGAGGGTGCGGCGCACCTGAACGAATTCCGCCCCGGGCTGACCCGCGCCGCGTTCCTGAAAGCGGCGCTGGACGCGCTGGACCGCTGGCTGGCGCAGCCCCGGGAAGCGGTGCTGGACGCCTGGAAGGCCGCCAGCCTGACCCTGGGCCGCGACGTGCAGGTCCAGACCGCCCGCGGGCTGCTCAGCGGCCGCGCCGAGGACCTGGACGCCCAGGGCAACCTGCTGCTGCGCGCCCGGGACGGCGACCTGCACACCATCAGCGCCGGGGACGTGCAGCTCGTCGGCCGACTGTAAACCTCCAGCACCACGAAAAACCCCGCCACGGTGCGGGCGGGGGAGCTTCAGGCGGGTTGTCGATGCTTCCCGTGCGGAGGCCCCTCCCGAAGTGCCCCCAGTCTGCCCGGCCGGCCGGGGCACGGGCATCCGTCGAAAGGCGTACGCCACCCGCGCGCCCCGCCCGGTTCCCTAAGACCGGGTCAGCCCCCGCTCACTCACCGGCGGCGCGTAGCTGCTGTCCTGGGGCCATGTTCCGCCGTCTCACCCTGATCCTGCTCCTGATGGCGAACGTGGCCGGCCCCGCCCGGGCCGCCCTGGGCCCACCGGCGGCCGCCACCCTCACCGTGAAACCCGGCGACACCCTCAGCGGTGTCGCCAAACGCACTGGCCTCAGCGTGGCCCGGCTCAAGACCCTGAACAACCTGAAGAGCGACGTGATCCGCGTGGGTCAGGTCCTGCGCCTCGGCGGCGCTCCCGCAAAAGCCCCCGCCTCCGCCGGAGCGGGCATGCAGGGCTGGTACACCGTGAAACGCGGCGACACCCTCGGCGCCATCGCCGGGCGCGCCGGCGTGACCGTGGGCGCCCTGCAACTCGCCAACCGCCTCACCGGCACGGTGATTCGCCCCGGGCAGAAACTGCGCGTCCCGGCCCGCGGCACCCGCGGCGCCGCGCCCCTCCCGCCCGGCACCGAGGTCCGCACCGTGTACCGCTACGTGCGCATGGCCCTCAAGGACACCCCCGAAGCGCTCGCCGCCCGCCACCGCCTCAGCGTGGACGCCCTGCGGCGCCTGAACGCCCTGGGCAGCCGGTCGCACATCGTGCCCGGCAAGAAACTGCTCGTGCCCTCGCGCGTGCCCGTGCCGGTCCCGCCGGCCCCCCGCCGCGAGGCGGTCACGTACCGCAAGGCCCGCGCCCTGAACATCCCCGTCGACATCGTGCAGGTGGACCTCAGGCACCGCGACGTGCTGGTCGCCCCGGTCCTGCCCGGCCGGGGCTTCCAGTACGGCGCCGCGGCGACCGTCTCCGAACTCGCCCGGCGCAGCGGCGCCATGGCCGTCATCAACGGCAGTTACTTCCACCCGCAGAGCTACGCCCCGGCCGGCGACATCGTCATGCAGGGCCGGCTGCTCACCTGGGGCCGCATCCCCATGGCCCTGGCCATCACCCCCGACAACCGCGCCACCATCCGCGCCACCACCACCCCCGTCCTCGCCCGGCCGCTGGACGCCACCTGGGCCGGCATGGAAACCGTGATCGCCACCGGCCCCCGCATCCTGGCCGGCGGGCAGGTGACCACCCGCTACAGCACCGCCTTCCGTGACCCCGCGCTGTTCGGCCGGGCGGCCCGCAGCGCCATCGGCCTGAGCAGCAACCGCGACCTGATCCTGGTCAGCACCCGGTCGCGCCTCACCACCACCGAGATGGGCAAGGTCATGCGCCGCCTCGGCGTGAAAGACGCCCTGCTGCTCGACGGCGGCAGCAGCACCGGCCTCGCCTGGAAGGGCCGCGCCGTGCAGGACAGCGTTCGGCGCGTCAGTTACGGCATCGGCGTGTTCGCCTCCTACACCGGGCGCCGCTACCAGCGTTAAGGCCCGTGCACTAGGATGCCGGGATGACCCACCGCCCCACCCCCCACACCACCCCGGGAGGCCAGCCGTGAAACCCGAACAGGTGCAGGCCCAGCTCACCCGCGTGCTCAGCGAGGCCATCAGCGAACTCCGCGACCCCCGCGTGCCCATGATCGTCACCGTGGACCGCATCCAGGTCACCCCCGACTACACCCTGGCCCGCGTGTACGTCAGCGCCATCACCGGCGACATGGACGGCCTCCTCGAAGCCCTCAGCCACGCCCGCGGCCACCTGCAGCGCGTGGTGGCCGCCCAGGTCAAGATGCGCCGCACCCCCACCCTCGAATTCCGGGACGCGGCCGACAACCGCCTGTGACCCCCGTGCAGCACGCCTCCACCCTCACGGTCCGCTACGCCGAGACCGACATGATGGGCGTCGTGCACCACGCCACGTACCCCGTGTGGTTCGAGGTGGGCCGCACCGAACTGATGGAGCAGCTCGGCCTGCCCTACACCGAGGTCGAGGCCCGCGGGTACTACCTGATGCTCTCCGGCCTGAACGTCGAGTACCGCCGCGCCGCCCGCTACGGCGACACCCTGACCCTCACCACCCGCCTCGCGCAGCTGCGCAGCCGCACCATGACCTTCCAGTACGAGCTGCACCGCGGCACGGAACTCCTCGCCACCGGCGAAACCCGGCACATCGCCACCGACCGCCAGTACCGCCCCGCCCGGCTGCCCCAGGACGTCCTGCACCTGTTCAGCGCCGCGGCGGGCGGGCCGGACGCTACACTGCCGGACGCATGACCCGCCAGACCCGCACCCTGCCCCTGAAACGCGCCGCGCACGTGTACCTCGTCCGGGACGGGAAGCTCCTGCTGGTCGAGGAACGCATGGACGACGGCAGCATCTTCTACGGCCTGCCCGGCGGCAAGGCCCAGCCCGGCGAGACCCTCGCCGACGCCGCCGCCCGGCAGGTGCAGGAGGAAACCGGCTTGCAGGTGTCCGACCTGACCTTCGTGAGCCTGCTCGAAGGCGAACTGCTGACCGGCACGAAAAACGAGTGCTACGCCATGTTCGCCCGCTTCACCGCCACCGCACAGGGCGAGATCGCCCCCACCGACCCCGAGGTCGTGGGCGTGAAATGGGTGCCGTTCGACCAGGTGGAAGGCCTGGTCCGCTACGGCCCCCCGCCCGAATGCGAGGAACGCAACCCCCTGATCTGGCTGCCCACCCGCGATTACCTTGCCGGCGAGGCCCGCACCTACTACCCGATCTGAGCCGGGCGGAACCTGAGCGTTCTCACATCCCCCTTTCACCGCCCGCAGCGGTAGTCCCGCCACGACGGCTGGGCCCATGAGAACCCACCGAGAGCGACCCTTCACTCACCCCACCGTTCAGGCCGCTGCCGTGTACCTTCCAGGCATGTGGCCATTTGGAAAGAGCACCGCTGACCGAGTCAAGGAAGCCCTCGACGCCCAGCCCCGCCTGCAAGGCCTCGGCCTGCAGGTGCAGGAACGCGGCGGCAACGTCACCGTGACCGGCATGGTTCCCAACAGCCGGTACAACAACCTCGTGCGCGTGGTCGCTGAGGGCATCAACGGCGTCAAGAGCGTGGACGTGAGCGGCCTCGTCGCCCAGGAGGCGGCTGCGCCCACCCCGGCCAGCCCCACCGCCCAGTCCGTGCCCGCCACCCCGCAGACCATGGAAACCCCGCAGGTCAGCATGGCCGACCCGCAGGCGCAGAACGACGAGATCCTCCAGGAAATCGAGGACTCCAGCCGCGTCGCCAAGGCCGTGCACCAGGCCATCCGCAACAACGGTGAACTGGCCGACGACCCCATCGACGTGCTGCAGAGCGGCAAGAGCGTGATCCTGCGCGGCGTCGTGGACAACGACCACGAACTCCGCCTTGCCGAGAAGATCGCCCGCGGCGTGGAGGGTGTGGCCGGCGTGGACGTCAGCGGCCTGAAGGTCGCCGCCGGCGCCAAGGAACTCGCGAAGGAGAAAGACCAGGACAGTGGCGACACCGTGTACACCGTCAAGGCCGGCGACAGCCTGAGCGCCATCGCGCAGAAGTACTACGGCGACGCCATGGAATACAAGAAAATCGCCCACTACAACAACATCAGCAACCCCGACCTGATCCAGCCCGGCCAGAAGATCAAGATCCCCGGCTGAACCCCGGAACGTGAAGGAAAGAGCCGCCCCGCGCGGCTCTCTTTCGTTACCACCCTGGCTGGCTCCGCCTGTCGTCCTTTCGGCGGACGTGGGGTGGGCGCGTGCGGTGTACGCTGCGGGGCATGAGGGCGGAGTTCGGCGGGCAGGACGGTGTGGGCGCCGCCCGGCCGGAGCGGGGCGGGGTGATGGCGGACCTGCTGGACGCCCGCACGTACCGCGCCGCGCTGTACGTGCTGCTGGCCTTCCCGGTGGGCGTGGTGTGTTTCGGGGTGCTGCTGTGCGGGGTGCTGCTGGGCGTGGTGACGCTGCCGCTGGTGGTCGGGGCAGGGTTCTTGCTGGCGTCGCTGTGGCTGGTGCGGGGGCTGGCGGACCTGCAGCGCTGGATGGCGGCGCTGGTGGGCGTGCGCTTCGAGCCGCGGCTGCCGCGGGCGTACAGTGGGGTGCTGCCGTGGTTGCGCGCCGTGCTGGCCGACGGGGAGACGTACCGGGCGCTGCTGTTTCATGTGATTCAGCTGCCGCTGTCGCTGGCGTGCTGGGTGGCGCTGCTGAACCTGCTGGCTCTGGCGGCCGCGGGGCTGGGGGCGCCGCTGTGGGTGAACGCGCCGGGCCTGGCGTTCGTGTGGCAGGAGTACACCGTGCAGCTGCACGAGTGGAGCGTGCTGGGGATGATGCTGCTGGGCCTGGGCAGCCTGCTGCTCACGGGCGGGCTGCTGAACCTGCTGGGGCGGGTGTGGGCGCGCCTGGTGGTGGCGCTGCTGGCGCCGGACCTGGGCGCGGAGGCCGCGCAGCGGGAGGTCGTGGCGCTGCGCCGCGCGGCGGGCCGGGTGGCGCTGGGGGACGACCTGCCCGGCACGCTGGCGGACCTGACGGCGCAGGCGCTGGCGGCCAGCACCGCGCACGGCATCGCCCTGGTGGGTGGGGACGGCGGGGCGCTGGCGCAGGCGGGCCTCCTCGATCCGGCACTGACCGGCCCGGTGGAGCGCCCGCCGGTGTCCGGGGAGGCGGATGTCCGGCTGGCCGCCAGCGGCCGCACGCTGGTGACGCTGCCGGTCACGCTGCCGCCCACGGCCGCGCGGGAGGACGGCGGCACCCTGCGCGCGGTGTACGCGGCCGGCACGCGGCCGGCTGAGCAGGAACTCGCCTTCCTGCTCAGCATCGCCGACCATGCGGGGACGGCGCTGCACGCCTCGCAGCTGATCCAGCGGGCCGGGGAGCGCGCCGGGGAGCAGGAACGCGCCCGGCTGGCCCGTGAGCTGCACGACAGCGTGGCGCAGGCGCTGTACGGCATCACCCTGGGCGCCAAGACGGCGCGCGCCACCCTGGACCGCGATCCGGCCAAGGCGCGGGCCAGTCTGGAGTACACCATCAGCCTCGCGGAGGGCGGCGTGTCCGAGATGAAGGCCCTGCTGTTCAGCCTGCGGCCGGACGCGCTGGAGGAAGGCGGGCTGATCGCGGCGCTGAGCCAGCACGCGCACGCCATGGAGGCCCGGCATGGCCTGAAGGTGCACGCGGACATGCCGGCCGAACCGCACCTCACACCGGACGGGCAGGCGGCGGCGTACCGCGTGACGCAGGAGGCGCTTCACAACGTGGTGAAGCACGCCCGCGCCACGCAGGTGTGGCTGGGGGTACGCCAGGACGCCGGGCGGGTCACGGTGACCGTGCGGGACGACGGGCGCGGTTTCGACCCGCACGCGCAGGGGCGGGGCACGCTGGGCCAGCGCAGCATGCGGGAACGGGCCGAGGGCGCGGGCGGCACCCTGGACGTGCAGAGCGCGCCGGGCGAGGGCACCATCGTGACCCTGCGGCTGCCCACCGCCCCGGGCGGGGTGCCGGACCGCGCGGCCGAGCCCGTGGCCGGGCACCGGGAGTCCGCGTGACGCGCCGGCTGACGCGCCGCCCGGCGTCCCGCCCGGTGGGTCCGGCGCTGCGCCGGATGCTGCTGGGTCTGGGACTGGCAGGCGCGGGCCTGCTGCTGATCTGGGAGGACCGCACGCTGGTGCCCCGCCCGGGCCTGGGCAGCGTGACCACACCCGTGCGCGTGCCGCTGGACGGGCCGCTGCCGCTGGACATGGCCCGTACGGCCGCCGTGCGGGTGTCCGGGGACCGCGCGAACCTGACGCTGGGCCCGCTGGCGCAGACGGACGGCGACGTCCTGCGCGGGCAGGGCACGCACCGGGAACGCAACCCGCTGCACGTGCAGACCGGCCGCACCGGCGGGGACGTGCGCGCCACCCTCACCATGAACGTGCAGGCCCTGGACCGTGACCAGGGCATCGGCGTGGGCCCCGAGCCCTTCCAGCACGACATCGCCTTGAAGGTCACGCCGCGCATTCCCCTGACGCTCTCGACCATCACGAGCGGCGGCACGCAGGCGCTGGACCTGAGCACCCTGCGGCTGCGGTCCCTGAACGTCCGCTCGAACACCGGGCCGCTGGACGTGACGCTGCCCGCCCGGCCGTCCGGGCCGCTCACGCTGAGCAGCCTCACCGGGGACATCCGCGTCACGGCCGCCCGGGCGTCCGCGCCGGAGGTCCTGACGGTCACGAACCGCACCGGGGACCTCACCCTGAACCTCCGCAGCGCCGCGATGGGCGGACTCAGCGTAAACACCACCAGCGGCGAGGTGCGCCTCACGCTGCCGGCCCGCACCGGCCGCGGCAGCGTGCAGACCGCCATGAGCGACATGACCGTGACCGCCACGCCCGGCACCACGGGCCGGCTGGACCTGCGCACCGTGACCGGCGACGTGACCGTGCGCGTCCCAGCTCGCCTGCGGGTGCGGGTGCGCTTCCCGGAACGCGAGACGATCACCCTGCCCGCCGGCGCGGACGAGGGCCAGGAACCGCAACTGGACCTGTTCGTGGACTGCCCCGCCCGCAACTTCACCCTGGAGACCCTCCCGGACTCCAGCCCCCCGACAGGAGCTTCCCCATGACCTCAACTGACCCTACCCCTGATGCCCACACCCCCGATCCGGCCCGCACCGTACGCGTGCTGCTGGTGGACGACCACGCCGTCGTCCGCCAGGGCCTGAAACTCTTCCTGGGCCTGGACCCGGACATCGAGGTGATCGGCGAGGCCGCCAACGGCGAGGAGGCCGTCACGCAGGCGCAGGCGCTGCACCCGGACGTGGTCGTGATGGACCTGATGATGCCCGTGATGGACGGCATCACCGCCACCCGCACGCTGCGCCGCCTGCTGCCCGACACCGAGGTGATCGCCCTGACCAGCACCCTGGAAGAACACAAGGTGAACGGCGCGATCGAGGCCGGCGCCATCAGCTACATGCTGAAAGACGCCTCGTCGGACACGCTGGCCGACGCGATTCATGCCGCGGCGCGCGGCGAGGTGCGGCTGCACCCGGAAGCGGCGCGGCGGCTGGTGCGGGACTTCCGCGGGCCGGACATGCGCGAGACCCTGACGCCCAAGGAGACGATCGTGCTGCAACTGATCGCCCGGGGGCACAGCAACCGCGACATCGCCGCGGAGCAGGGCGTGAGCGAGGCGACCGTGAAGACGCACGTGAGCCGCCTGCTGGGCAAACTGGGCCTGGACAGCCGCACGCAGGCCGCCCTGTATGCCCTGCGGCACGGCCTGGCGAGCCTGGACGACACGGCCCGCTGAACGGCGGAATCGGCCTGGAGCGGACCGCGCCGGCATAGCAAAATCCCCGGGCCTCACGGACCCGGGGACGCTTTTTTTCACCTCACGCCACGTCGTAGGGTTCGGGCGGCGGGCGGCGCTTGAGCACCATCGGCACGATCAGCGCGAGCAGCACCACGAACAGGATGAACGCCGTCAGCGGCTGGCGCACGAAGATGCTGAAGTCCCCGTTGCTCTGCTGCAGGGCGGTGCGGAAGAACGACTCGGCGGTCGGCCCCAGCACCACGCCGATGATCGCGGGCGTGACCGGGAAGTCGAAGCGGCGCATGCCGTAGCCGATCACACCGAACAGGGCGAGCAGCACCAGGTCGAACACGCTGTTGTTCAGGCTGTACACGCCGACCGTGCTGAACACCAGGATCGCGGCGTACAGGTACGGGCGGGGAATCAGCAGCAGGCGCGCCCACACAGGAGCCAGCGGCAGGTTCAGCAGCAGCAGCATGACGTTGCCGATGTACAGCGAAGCGATCAGGCCCCACACGAGGTCGCTGCTGGTCACGAACAGCAGCGGCCCGGGCTGCAGGCCGTACTGCTGGAAGGCGGCCAGCAGGATCGCGGCGGTGGCGCTGGTGGGCAGGCCCAGCGTGAGCAGCGGCACCAGCACCCCGGCGGCCGAGGCGTTGTTCGCCGCTTCCGGCCCGGCCACGCCCTCGATGGCGCCCTTGCCGAACTCCTCAGGATGCTTGCTGAGCTTCTTCTCCAGGGTGTAGCTCAGGAAGGTGGGAATCTCGGCGCCACCGGCGGGCAGCGCGCCGAACGGGAAGCCCAGCACGGTGCCGCGCAGCCAGGGCTTCCAGCTGCGGCGCCAGTCCTCGGGTTTCATGCTGGCACCCCCCTGCAGCTTGATGACGTCCTGCGTCTTGCGGTACCGGGACGCGACGTACAGCGTCTCCCCGATGGCGAACAGGCCGATCACGACCGTGATGAACTCGATGCCGTCCAGCAGTTCCGGGCGGCCCAGCGTGAAGCGCGCCTGTCCGCTCTGCAGGTCCGTGCCGACCAGCCCGATCGCCAGGCCGAAGAACAGGCTGATCAGGCCGCGCAGGGGGCTGTTGCCGAAGGTGGCGCTGATGGTCACGAAGGCCAGCAGGATCATCGCGAACTTCGCGCTGGGCGGAATCTGCACGGCGACGTCCGCGATGGCCGGCGCGAAGAAGGTCAGCAGCACCGTGCCGATGGTCCCCGCGATGAATGACCCGATGGCCGCGGTCGCCAGGGCCGCGGCGGCGCGCCCGCGCCGGGCCATCTTGTTGCCTTCCAGCGCCGTGATGATGCTGGCGGACTCGCCCGGAGTGTTCAGCAGGATGCTGGTGGTGCTGCCGCCGAACATTCCACCGTAGTAGATCCCGGCGAACATGATGAACGCACTCACCGGTTCCAGCTGCGCGGTGACCGGCAGCAGCAGCGCCACCGTGAGCGCCGGCCCGATGCCGGGCAGCACGCCCACCAGGGTGCCCAGCGTCACGCCGATCAGGGAGTACAGCAGGTTCATGGGCGTCATGGCCGTCCCGAAGCCCGCCATCAGGGAGTTCAGGGCGTCCATCACAGCACCCCCTTGAGCAGGCCCGCCGGGAGGGTCAGGCCCAGGCCGCGGGTGAACAGCAGGTAGGTGAGCAGCGACAGCAGCAGCGCCACCCCCACCATGCGCGGGTAGTGGCGCTCCCCGAACGCGAAGGTCACGCTCAGGTACATGATGGCCGTGCCGATCACGAAGCCCAGGGGTTGCAGCGCCGCGGCGCCCAGCAGGAACCCGCCCAGGATCACCGCCGGGTTCAGGTGGCTGATCGGGGCGTCCGGGTCGGTGTCCTCCTCGGCGGCCGGTTCGGCCCGGTCACCGCGCAGCGCGCCGAAGGTCATCACCGCGCCCAGCACGGTCAGGCCCACGCTCACGATCAGCGGAAACACCCGCGGCCCGACCACCGCATTGATCCCGAAGGGAATCTTCAGGGTGCCCAGCAGCAGGACCACGCCCGCCAGGGTCACGCCCAGGGCCAGCAGCAGGTCCGGCAGGCTCACCGGGCGGCGGCCCGCCAGGGAAGGCGGTGGGGGAGAGGAACGGTCGGTCATGCGGAACTCCTTGCAGGAAACCGGGGCTGGCCCGGAAAGACGGTGCTGGTCAGGGAAAACGGTTGGGGGCGGAGGCCCGGGCCTGGAAGGTGCCCTCTGCGCTCCGCCCCTCACCCCGGTGTGCGCCGGGAGGCCTTACTTCACCAGGCCGATGTCTTTCAGGACGCCCTTGATGCGGGCGGACTCGGTCTTCAGGAAGACGTCGTACTTGCTGCCGCTCATGTACAGGTCGATCCAGCCGCGGGTCTTGAGCAGGTCCTTCCATTCCTTGCTGGCGTGCAGCTTGTCCATCGCGGCGACCAGGTTGGCCTTCTCGGTCGAGCTGATGCCGGGAGGGGCCACGATGCCGCGCCAGTTGGAGAGCTCCACGTTGAAGCCCTGCTCCTTGAAGGTGGGCGCGTCGATGCCCGCCTGACGCTTGGCGGAGCTGATCCCAATGGCGCGGAGTTTGCCGGCCTTGATCTGCGCCTCGAACTCGCCGTACCCGGCGACGGCCGCCGCCACCTGGTTGCCCAGCACCGCCGCGAGCGTCTCACCGCCGCCGCTGAAGGGCACGTAGTTCATCTTGCGGGAGTCCACGCCGGCGCTCTTGGCGAGCAGGCCCACCAGGATGTGGTCGGTGCCGCCCGCGCTGCCGCCGGCGATGGCCAGGCCGTTGTTGGTCTTCCAGGCGGCGGCGAGGTCCTTGAAGGTCTTGTAGGGGCTGCTGGCGGGCACGACCATCACCTCGTACTCGCCGGTGAGGCGGGCGATGGGCGTGACGCGGCTGAGGTCCACCTTGCTGCCGTTCGTGAGGATCGCGCCGACCATCACGAGGCCCATGGTCATCATCTGGCTGCCGTCGCCCTTGGCGTTGTACAGCTGCGCCAGGCCGATGGTGCCGCCCGCGCCGGGCACGTTGAAGACCTGCACGGGCTTGGCGATGCCCTGGTTCTGCAGCACGGTCTGGATGGCGCGGCTGGTCTGGTCCCAGCCGCCGCCGGGGCTGGCGGGCGCCATGATGCGCAGGTTGTTCAGGGTCTGGGCCTGCGCGGCGGGCAGGGAGAGGGCCAGGGCGGCGAGCAGGGCAGTCTTCACGGGGTGCTTCATGGGGTTCCTCCGGGTGGGGTGGCCGGGCGCGGCGGGGGCGCCGGACGGCGGGCCAGGGTGGGTCAGGGGGCGGGGCCGGAGCCGGGCAGCCAGTTAAGGGGAAGGCGGGGGCCGGCGCGGGTGAATTGAGGTCTTGTGTTGCGGCCCAGCGTATCCCCCTGTTCCCCATGAAGCAACGTCCAGGACGCATTTTTCGTTTGCTTTATGCACAACCGTGAACGCAATGCACGCAACCACTGAAGCCGCCCGGGGTCCGTGCCTACAATGCCCGTACCCCATGACCGCCCTGGCCCCCGCCCCCCCCCGCCGCTCGCGTCTGGGCCGCCTGCTGCTCGGCGCGCCCGGCCGGGGCCTGCAGGGCCGGCTGGTGCGGCTGCACCTGCTGGTGCTGTGCACCATGACGGCCCTGCTGGTGCTGGTGCAGACCGTGCAGTTCTACGGCGCGGCGCGGGAACGCATCGGCGAGCGCGCCCTGACCACCAGCCGCATCGTGGCGCAGCTGCCCGTGGTGTACCGCGGCGCGGAGGCCGGCACGCAGAGCCCGGCCCTGAACGCCCAGGTGAACGACCTGCTGGACGAGACCGGCGCGGACTTCATCGTGGTGGGGAACCGCCAGGGCATCCGGCTGGCCCACCCGGTCGCCGCGCGGCTGGGGCGGCCCATGGAGGGCGGCGACAACGTCCTGCCGTTCGCGGGGCGCGAGGTGGTCAGCGTGGCGCGCGGCAGCCTGGGCCTGAGCGTGCGCGGCAAGGTGCCGGTCTGGGCGGGCGGCGTGAAGGGCTCGCGGGTGGTGGGCGTGGTCAGCACCGGGTACCTGATGCCGCAGGCCTGGCACCTCGTGCGCCAGAGTCTCCTGAGCCTCGCGCCGTGGTTCCTGCTGGCCCTCGGCCTGGGCACGCTGGGCGCCACCTGGGCCGCGCGGAGGTTGCGGGCCGAGATCCTGAACCTGGAACCCGAACAGATCGCCGCGCTGGTCCGGCAGCAGCGGGCCGTGCTGGCCGCCCTGCGCGAGGGCGTGCTGGCCGTCGGGAACAGCGGCGACCCGGACATGGTGACGCTCGCCTCCGAACGCGCCGCGGAGGCCCTGGGCGCCCGGCCCACCCCGTACCCCCTGGCGGACGCCTGGCCGGAACTCGCCGCACTCACCGCCGGGCGCCGCCCCACCCGGCAGCAGAACCTGGAACTTACCCTGCGCGGCGAACCGTACCTCGTGAACCTGGAGCCCTTGGAGGGCGGCGGGTTCATCGCGGGCTTCCGGGACCGGGCGCAGGCGGTGGCGCTGGCGGAGGAACTCACGCACGCCCGCGGCTTCGTGGACGTGCTGCGCGCCCAGACGCACGAGTACCAGAACCGCCTGCACGTCCTGTCCGGCCTGCTGCAGCTGGGCCGCAGCGACGAGGCGCTGCGCGTCCTGAACGCCGAGATCCGCGCCGACAGCGACTTCCGGCAGCTGCTGCGCGACGTGCAGGTGCCGCGGCTGGTGGCGCTCCTCGCCGGGAAACGCGAGCGGGCGCAGGAACTCGGCATCGAATTTCAGGTCGCGGAGGGCAGCAACCTCTCCCCGGTGTGGGAGCGGCACGCCGACACCCTGGTGACCGCGGTCGGGAACCTGACCGAGAACGCCTTCGAGGCCCTGCGCGGCCAGCCGGGGCAGGTCACCGTCCTGATCGGCGAGGACCCCGAGGGCATGCAGGTCGAGGTGGAGGACAGCGGCCCCGGCGTGCCGCCCGAGGTCGTGACGCGGCTCTACACCCGCGGGGCGAGCAGCAAGGGCGACGGCCGCGGGTACGGTCTGGCCGGCGTGCACGCCCGCGTGCAGGCGCTGGGCGGCACCCTGCACCACGCCCGCCGCGGGGAGCGCACCGTGTTCCAGGTGAGCCTGCCTGCCCCGCACGGTGCCGCGCCCCTGCCCGCCGGGAGCAGCGCGTGAACGCCCCGCCGGCCGCGCTGCCCGTGCGGGTCCTGCTGGTCGAGGACGACCTGCGGGTCGCGCGCATCAACCGCGACCTTCTCGAACGCGACCCGGACGTGCACGTGGTCGGCAGCGCCGGAAGCTGCCAGCAGGGCGACGCGCTGGCGCAGGCGCTCGACCCGGACCTGATCCTGCTGGACGTGCACCTCCCGGACGGCAGCGGCCTGGGCCTGCTGCGGCACTGGCGCGCGCAGGGCCGGACCACCGACGTCGCCCTGATCACCGCCGCGGACGACGAACCCAGCATCCGTATCGCACTGGCGCACGGCGCCTTCGACTACCTGATCAAGCCGTTTACCGGCGCCCGCCTCGCGGACCTGCTCGCCCGGCACCGCGCCCGGCGCCTTCCCAGCGGCCCGCGCCGCGACCAGGGCAGCGTGGACCGGCTGCTGGGCGTGCAGGGCAGCGCCGCCGAGCCACTCCCGCGCGGCGTGGACCCCCACACACTGGAACGCGTGCACACCGTCCTGAACGGCGCAGGCCGTGCCCTGACCGCCGAGGAGACCGGCGAGGCCGTCGGCCTGAGCCGCGTGACCGCCTGGCGGTACCTGGAGCACCTCACCCGGACCGGCCGGGCCGCGCTGGAACACCAGTACGGGCAGGCGGGCCGCCCCACCAAACGCTACCGGGCCACCGGCACCCCGGATCAGCCCGAACACTGAGCGGGGCCGCCGGCCCCGGCATGGTCCGGAACAGGCGGCCCGCGGGGAAGCTCGGGTCAGCCGGCGCTGGTCGCCAGGGCCGCGGCGGTGCCGGGCCCGCTGGCCACGCCGTCCGGCACGAGCAGCACCGCGCCGCGCGCTGGGACGGACACCTGCGCGTCCGCGCCCAGCTGGTGGCGCCGCCCGGTCAGGACGTCGACGAAGGCCGCCGTCTGCCCTGGCGTGGCCGCACGCAGGCCCAGCGGCAGGTCGCACGGCTCCCGCCCGGCGTTCATGGCGATCACGGCCCGCTCGTCGCCGTGCGTGCGGCTGAACACCAGCCCGTCACCGTGCGCGTGCACGATCTGGAAATCGCCCCGTTGCAGCGCCCGGCTCTGCTGCCGGGCGGCCGCGAGGCGCCGCACCAGGGTCAGCGTGCCCTGGTTCCACGCGGCCTCGTCCCAGGGGAACGCGCGGCGGCAGTCCGGGTCCGGGCCGCCCGGCAGGCCGATCTCGTCGCCGTAGTACAGGCACGGCACGCCCACGTACGTGAACTGGAACACCAGCGCCAGGTGGTGCGCCGTGACGTCCCCACCCACCGCCGAGAGGTACCGGGCGGTGTCGTGCGAGTCCAGCAGGTTCAGCTGCGCCTTCACGATTTCCGGGTGGTACATGCGGGTCACGGCGTCCATGCGTGCCGCGAACGCCCCGGCGTCCAGCGGCAGCACCTGCCCCGTGCCGCTCGCCTCGTTCATCTCGTTCGCCAGGGTGCGCGCGCCGAAGAAGCCCAGGCAGGGCCGCGTGAAGTGGTAGTTCATCACGGCGTCGAACTGGTCGCCGGCCAGCCAGCGGTGCGCGTCCCCCCAGATCTCCCCGACGATGTACGCGTCCGGGTTGATGGCCTTCACCCGCCGCCGGAACTCCTGCCAGAAGCTGTCGTCGTCGATCTCGTTCGGCACGTCCAGACGCCAGCCGTCAATGCCGAAGCGGATCCAGTACTCCGCCACGCTCCACAGGAACTCCCGCACCTGCTCGTTGTCCGTGTTGAACTTCGGCAGCGCCCGGTTGCCCCACCACGCCGCGTAGTTCGCAGGGCGGGTGTCGTCGTACGGCTGCAGCGGCCAGCCCTCCACGTGGAACCAGTCGCGGTACGCGCTGCTCTCGCCCTGCTCCAGCAGGTCGTTGAACTGGAAAAAGCCCCGGCTGGCGTGGTTGAACACGCCGTCCAGCACCACGCGGATGCCGCGCGCGTGCGCCTCGTCCACCAGCGCGCGCAGCGCCTCGTTGCCGCCCAGCATGGGATCCACGCGGTAGTAGTCGTGCGTGTGGTAACGGTGGTTGCTTGCCGACTGGAACACCGGGCAGAAGTACAGCGCCGTGACGCCCAGGTCCCGCAGGTAATCCAGTTTCTCGATCACGCCCCACAGGTCCCCGCCCATGTACCGGTGAAAGTGCGGCGCGTCCCCCCACGGCTGCAGGTTCAGGCCCTGAATGCGCCCGCTGCGCGCGAAGCGGTCCGGGAAGATCTGGTAGAAGACCGCGTCCTTCACCCACTCCGGCGTGACCGGATGCGGCTGAAACGAGGACAGGGGCTCGGAGGGGTAAGGCTGAACGTCGGACATCTCGCGCGGAAGCATAGCGGATGGACCCTGACGGCAGACTTTCGCCGCCTCACCTGCCTACCCCGGCCCCCCGGCCCGCTCCGCCGCCCACGCCCTCAGGAACGCCCGCGCGCCCGGCGCGTCCCGGACCTCACCCAGCGCCGCCGCCTCCGCCAGCACCCGCAGCGCCGCCCCGACCCCCGGCCCCGGCGGCAGGTTCAGCAGGGCCATCACCTCCCGCCCATCCAGCAGCGGAGGCGGTTCGGCCGGCTGCACCTCCAGGGCAGAGAGCACCCGCTCCATGCCCAGCGCGTACGCGTGCCGGCTGCCCGGCGTACTCATCGGCCCGCGCGCCGCCTCCCGGTCCGCGAGCATCACGCTCAGCAGGTCCGGCAGCAGCGCCCGGCGGCGGTGCACGAACCGCCGCGCCTCCCGCTCCCCGGCCGGCAGGGGCAGCATGTGCGCCCCCACCAGCGCCGCCGCGTGCCGCACGTCCGCCGCCGGCACCCTCAGCCGCGACAGGATGTCCGCCGTCAACTCCCGGCCCACCCGGTCATGCCCGTGAAAACTCACCCGGCCCGTCACCCCGTCCATCGCCCGCGCCCGCGGCTTGCCGACATCGTGCAGCAGCGCCGCCCAGCGCAGCGCTAGCCCCGCGTCCGGCACCCGCGCCAGCAGCTGGTGCAGCGCCTCCACCCCATGCCCGAACACGTCCAGATGATGAAAACCGCCCTGCTCCACCCCCAGGCCCTCCCGCAACTCTGGCACCGTCAGCGCCAGCAGCCCCAGCTCCTCCAGCCGCAACACCCCCCGCGCCGCCTCCGGGTGGTTCAACAGCGCATGCACCTCGTCCCGCACCCGCTCCCACGCCGGAAACGGCAGCCGGCCCGCCCCCAGGTCCGCCACCACCGCCCGCACCGCCTCCTCCGTCGCGCGGTCCAGCCGGAACCCCAGCGTCACCTCGAACCGCGCCGCCCGCCACACCCGCAGCGGATCCGCCCGCAGGTTCCCGGCCGACACCATCCGCACCCGCCGCGCCCGCAGGTCCGCGCGGCCCCCCACCACGTCCAGCACCCGCCCGCCCTCCAGGACCGCCAGCGCGTTCACCGTGAAATCCCGCCGCCACAGGTCCGCTTCGACGTCCGCCGGCAACGGCACGAAATCATGCTGCACCCCGCCCGCCGCCGACACCCGCCAGTACCCCCGCTCCTCGTCCAGTGGGAACGCCGCGCCGCCCAGCACCTCCGCCATCACCCGGGCCGCACCCGCCGGGTCCGGCACCGCCCAGTCGTAATCCTTCGGCGTGACCCCCCGCAGCCAGTCGCGCGCCGCGCCGCCCACTAGCAGCCCCCCGGGCGGGAACGGCGGTAGGGCTAGGCGGCGGCGAAACATGCCGCCATGCTACCCAGCCTGCCCGCCCACCACATGCGCCGCATGGCGCACGCCTTGCCAGGGTGCGCCCCACCTGCTACAGTGCGCGGGCTGAGAGTCACAGAGCACCAGGGGGCTTAGCTCAGCGGGAGAGCATCCGCTTTGCAAGCGGAGGGTCTGGGGTTCGAATCCCCAAGCCTCCACCAGAAAAGACCGCGCTTAAGGCGCGGTTTTTTGTCTTTCCAGCGAGGGACTTCCGGGGCGCAGGCGGTAGGCGGTCGCGTCGGCCTGAAAACCTGGCCCTCTGTACCGGCGGTGCACTTCCGGGGCCGTGCGGCCCGTGATCAGCATGACCTTGTACACGCCCTGCGCCTGAGCGTGGGTGACGGCCGCCCGCATCAGGGCGGTGCCAACCCACTGTCCGCGTATGTTTGCGCGCGTGACCACGTTCTCGATCCGGGCGCAGGGCCGGGCGCCCTGCGTGAGGTTGGGCACGATAGCCAGCGTGACGGTGCCCAGCAACCCGCTGCACTCCGCGACCAGCACCTGCATTCTGGGGTCGTCCGGCATGGTCTGAAAGGTCGCGCAGGCCACGCCGTCCTCCAGCTCGGGGGAGTGCGGACTGAGCTGGCGGTGCAGCGTCTGCATGCCCGGCAGATCAACGGAAACGGCCGGGTGGAGCCAGAGCGGGAATATGACCCGTCAGGAAGGGGCGTGCCCGGTCATCGCACAGCCACGTGATCGTCGGCAGGCCCGGCATGCCGGCCAGCCCTCCCGGCGAGGCGGGCACAAGCGGCCTGAAGCGTTCACCCTCTGTTAAGAACGCTGCGGGCGTGGCCTCAGGGTCGCCGGCCTAGAGTGACCCATGGCTTCCTCCGCGCCTGCCGACCCGCTCGCGACGGCCCCTCATGTGCTGCTGGTGGAGGACAACCACGCCGTGCGGGTCATGCAACGCTTCCTGCTGGCGCGCGCGGGCCTGCGTGTCACCGAGTGCGGGGATTTCGCTTCGGCGTGGGCGGCGCTTCGGGCGGAACCGCCGGCAGTGCTGGTGCTGGACCTGAACCTGCCGGGCGGCAGTGGTCTGGACCTGCTGCCGGAGGTGGACCGGGCCCGGACGCGGGTGCTGATCATGAGCGCCATGACCCAGCAGCACAAGGCTGCGCAGATGGAAGTGCAGGCCGACGCGTTCCTGGCCAAGCCTTTCGACCCGGAGGTGTTCACGCGCCTCGTGTTGCAACTGGTGCAGGCCGCCGGAGGCGGCCCCACGGGCCCCGGTGCGCCGGATCCGGTGTGAGGGGCCGGGCATGACGTCCACGCGGTCGCTGCTGCGGTTCGGGGTGCTGTCCCTGACCGTGAGCGTTACGCTGTCCCTCCTGATCGTGGTGACGGGCGTGGTGCTGATGGTGGACCACTGGACACCGCTGGGGGACCGGGCGTGGGCGGCCGTGACCTTCGCGGCGCTGGCGGCCGGGCTGGCCTGCGTGGTCCTGGCGGGGTTGCAGTTCGTGCAGCTGGCCGCCAGCCTGAGGGCGGCGCGGCGCATCGCGGCGGCCGAGGCCCGCTGGACGGAGGACCTGCTCGCCTGGGCGTACGCGGACGTGCCGCTGCCCTGCCCGCTCAACCGCGTGGGCGCGGAGGTGCTGCTGAAGCTGCGGGACAGCCTGCGCGGCAGCGTGTCCGACCGGCTGCGGGACCTGTACGCCGAGACCGGCTGGCTCACGGAGGACCTGCGGCGCCTGGCGCTGCCGCGCCTGCCGATCGTGGCGCGCGCCCAGGCCATCGAGCGCCTGGCCCTGCTGCGTCACCCGCTGGCCCTGAAGGCCCTGGACCGCGAACTGGGGCATCCGCACCCGGAGGTCCGGGCCCTGGCGCTGCTGGCGCTGTCGCGCAGCGTGGGGCGGCTGTCCCTGTCGCGGCGGGAGGGGCTGGTGCAGTCCCTGGCGCTGCACGAGGCGATCACGCGCGGCTCCTTCAGTTTCGGGCAGGTGCAGGAGGCGCTGAGCCTGCTGGACGACGCCGGGCTGTTGCTGTGCCGGGACCTGCTGGCCGGTGAGAACGACCGCCTGAAGGTGTGCACGCTGGAGGTCCTGGCCCGCCGGCACGCCGCGGACCTGCACGGCGAGGTCGTGCCGCTCCTGTCCAGCCCCAACGCGGAGGTCCGCTCTGCGGCACTGAAGGTGCTGCACCTCAGCGGGCTCGTGCCGCTGGCCGCCGGGGAGGCCATCCGGGCGCTGCTGCGCGATCCGGCGCCGTTCGTGCAGCTCAATGCCGTGCTCGCCAGCGCCCACCTGAACCCCCCGCCGCTGGAGGACCTGTGGACGCTGCTGGGCGCGCCGGACTGGTGGGTGCGCCGCGCCGCCGCGCGGGTGCTGCTGGCCCAGCCGGACGGCCGCACCCGCCTGATGCAGGCGCAGAGCGGACACCCCGACCGTTACGCCCGTGACATGGCGCGGGACACCCTGGCGGGCAGCGTGCCCGGTCCGCTGCTGCCCGCGCCCGCCACCCCCGCCGCCCTGCTGCGTCCCCCTGAACAGGCCCTCGTCGGTCTTCCGGAGCGGCCGTGATCCGCACGCTCGAACTTCTGATTCTGGTGTACTTCACGCTGCTGAACCTGCTGTACGCCGTGGCGGTGTACGTCTCCGCGCGGGAACTGGGCCGCCACATGAGCCGCCGGCAGAGCGTGGGCCTGTCCGAACTCCTCAGCCGCGAGTTCTACAAACCGGTCAGCATCCTGGTCCCGGCGTACGGTGAGGAGGAAACCATCCGCGCGTCGGTGGATTCCTTCCTGGCGCTGCACTACCCGGAGTTCGAGGTGGTCGTCGTGAATGACGGCAGCAAGGACGCCACCCTGGAGCGCCTGATCGAGGCGTACGACCTGATGCCCACCGAACGCAACGCGCCCCGCGCCCTGCACACCCAGCCGGTGCGGCAGGTGTACCGCAGCGCGCTGCACCCCAACCTGACGGTGGTGGACAAGGAGAACGGGGGGAAGGCCGACGCCCTGAACGTGGGCCTGACCTACGCCACCTTCCCGCTGTTCTGCGCCGTGGACGCCGACAGTCTGCTGGAGGCCGAGGCGCTGCTGCGTCTGGCGCGGCGTTTCGTGGAAAACGAGCAGCTGGTTGCGGCCGGCGGCAGCGTGCGCGTCATGAATGGAGCGCGGCTGGACAGCGGGCGCGTGGTGGAGCTCCGGCTTCCGGACCGCTGGGTGGAGCGCTTTCAGGTCGTGGAGTACGCCCGGGCGTTCCTGGCGGGCCGCACCACCTTCAGCGCGGCGGGCGTGCTGCTGATCATCTCCGGCGCGTTCGGGCTGTTCCGCCGCAGCGAGGTCATCGAGATCGGGGGCTTCCTGGAAGGCACGGTGGGGGAGGACATGGAACTCGTGCTGCGCCTGCACCGCCGCATGCGCGAGGCCGGCCGGCCTTATGACGTGGAATTTGACCTGGACCCGGTGTGCTGGACGCAGGCGCCCGACACCTGGGCGGTGCTGGGCCGGCAGCGGGACCGCTGGCAGCGCGGCCTGTGGGAGGGCCTGCTGCGGCACCGGCGCCTGTGGTTCAACCCCCGCTACGGCCGGATCGGGCTGGTGGCCTTCCCGTATTACCTGCTGTTCGAGGCGCTGAGCCCGGTCGTCGAGGTGTTCGGGTATGCGTTCATGCTGTTCCTGGCGGTGACCGGGCAGCTGGAGTGGACGTTCGTGGTGCTGTTCCTGCTGCTGGCGCTGATGTACGGCACGGTGGTGAGCGTGGCGGCGCTGTCCATCGAACTGTTCATGCGCGTGCGGTTCGAGCGGCCCCGGGACCGGCTGATGCTGCTGCTCACGGCGCTGCTGGAGAACTTCGGGTACCGGCAGTGGCACGCCTGGGTGCGCTTCCGGGCCACCCTGAAACTCGGGCAGAAGCGCGGGCAGTGGGGCGCCATGACCCGCCAGAGCATCCAGGCGCGTGACCCGGCGCCGGCCAAAGCTCCGGGCGGCGCACGGGAGGGCCCGGACGGTCCCTGACATCCGGTTGCGTGGGCGCGCGGCAATGAAAATGCCCCACGTCTGAGGTGGGGCGTCCCGGCCGCCTTCACCCGGGCGGCATGTGTTGTTGGGTGCCATCAAGCTAGAGCCTGCCCGTCAGCTAAACGTCCCTCTTTCGGTGGAGGGGCCTGAATACGTCATTTCGCAGGGGTCTTCTGGTAGTCGACACTCATGACGCCGGGGTAGGGTGCAGGCAATCACGGCATGTTCTGCGGTGCCCCTCTCTGCTTCCGGAGGTCGGTATGCCTGCCCCACTTTCCTTTCCCTTCTCCGTCTCGCTCGGCTGGGTGCCGGGTTCGATGCACCTCGTGCAGTTCCGCGCCTGGGACCGCACGTTCGTGGTCGCGCTGGTGCAGGTGCGGTTCGTGTCCCCACAGGCGCAGGCGCCGCTGTTCCTGAGCGGAACGGTGCTCGTTAGTCTGGCGGACGTTCAGCTCTCCACCGCCGAGCAGCAGGTGTTCGACCGGCTGCGGGCTGCAGCCAGCCGCGACGAGGTGCTGAACGAGGCCTGGCCGCAGGGCGGACCCGTTGCCCCGGCCCTTCTCGCGTGAGTAGAAGAAGGGGCAACCCCTGGTAGGCCAGCCATCCGGGACGTTGTCTGTTGGGGCCGGCCAAATCGATGTACCCGGCGGCGTAAACTGTGGTATCCCATGAAACTTAATCGATTAAAGAAGGTGAGATACATCGCCATTGATGTGCCCGGTCAGGGCTGGCGCATCTGGAGCACCCCCGTGCAGGAATGGTGGGGGGAAACCTTTCCCACGTACCCCACAGCCCTGCTCGACGAACTGAACGGACAGAAACGCACCGACCAGATCATGAAACTCCTGCACTCCTGAGATGGAATCGCATCGGAGCACACGGCGCGGCCCCAGACGAGCCGACTGATCTGCCTACACCTGCAACGGCAGAAAAGCGCAGCACAGTTCACGGACCCATGTCGGAATCTGAATGCCATTTCGTTGGCTCTGGCTGCTCCCCGGTTCGCCCTTCACACCATGACGAAGGAAGAGCGGAACTTAGGGCGGTCTGCGCCCCCAACGCCCCGCTGAATACAATTGACAGGACGTGAATACGGGTGTACATTAAAGAAATCAAGGCGTCCCCCGGGACGCCTGCTTCCTTTTCGCCTGTCGGCCCTCAGCTGTCCGATTCACGAGTGAAGGGCGCCCGATTCTCGCCTGGAGGCCGGGCGCCGTGCTTGCCCTACTTACTGCGTGACTATCCCCTGCAGGGTGCGGGCGCGCTCCAGGTGCATTCTCAGGTGGGGCAGGGTCTGCACGGCGTGCGCGCGCAGCTGCGGCTGGTGCCCGGCCCGACTGTAGGCCGTGAAGGTTGACGGCCTGCTCGTGCGCGGTGAGCTGCGCGGCCATGTACGCCTGATCGAAGGCAGCGCCCTGCAACGTCCCCAGCTGGGTCAGGAGGGCGGCGTGCGGTCTCTGCGGCGCGGTGGGTAGCGGTACCTGCAGCCCGGAGGCCAGGGCCTTCAGACGCTGGCTGGCGGCGGTGTGGTCCGCGATCAGTTGCTGGGCGTAGGCACGGACGTCGGGGCTGGCGGCGCGGGTCAGGGCGAGCTGCGAGGACTGGATTTCGAACAGGTCTCCGGAGGCCGCCTGCTGCGCGAAGCACAGGTCACTGGGCGTGGGGCGGGCGCCAGCCGCGCCGGCGGGCGTGCTCTGGGCCGGCAGGCCGCACGGGGAAGCGGCGTGGGCGGGCGGGGGAGCGCTAGCGCCGCCGAGGGCGTGAGCGGCGGTGCCGAGCGTGAGGCCGAGCAGCAGGGAGGGCCAGGTCAGGCGGGTCAGGTTCTTCATGGGGGCTCCTGAGGGTGAAGGGAGGATGGTGTGTGGCGGGCAGGTCAGGACTGGTCGCTGTCGGGGGCAGTGCGGATGGTCTGGTCCTGCCGCGTGCCGTCTGCGCCGGCCATCTGCTGCACCTGCGCGTAGCCCTGCGGCATGGGCGGCGCGAGCTGGGGTTTGTCGCCCAGGGGGCTGGCCTTGCGCACGCGGAACTCGCCGAGGCCGTCCAGGGATGGGCCGGAACTCCAGCGGCCCTCGGGGATGGGCACGCCGTCCAGGCCGGTGCTGACGAAGTCGTAGCTGACCTCGCGGATCTCCTCGCTGACGTCGAAGGAGTTTGGGATGGGCAGGTTGGCCTGTGCACCGCCGAGTTCCTCGATCACCGCCAGCCACTGCTGCTGGTGCATGGTGTCGCGGGCGATCAGGAAGCGCAGCATGTCCTTCATGCCGGGGTCGTCGGTGAGTTCCAGCAGCCGGCAGGCCAGGACGCGCCCGGTGGCCTCGGCGGTCACGTTGGCGTACATGTCGGCCACGAGGTTCCCGCTAGCGTACACGTGCGACGCGTCGAAGGGCACGCCGTTGGCGTCGCTGGGCAGGGCCGCCATGCCCGCCGACAGGTACTGCCGGGGGTCCATGCCGCCCATGACGGCCGCGACGACCGGGTTGTGTGCAGCGGCCGCTTCCTGCTCGGAGGCGGGCGCGCCTTCCAGATTCAGGGCGACGGCGGTCGCGAGCATCTGAATGTGGCTGATCTCCTCCGTGCCCGTCTCCATGAGCAGGTCGCGGTACTTCACGGGGCCGCGCGCACCGAACGCCTGGAAGAGGTACTGGAGACACACGCGGATCTCGCCCTCGACGCCGCCGATGGCCTGTTGCAGCAGGCGGGCGAAGCGGGGGGCGGGCGTCTGCACGGTCACGGGGTACTGGAGTTTGCTGTCGTGGTAGAACATTCGGTCTCCGGGCGGGGGGTATGAGGGGGCGGCGGGCCGGACCGGGCCCGCGGAACTGGGGCTGGGCGGGTGGCCTGCTCACTGTGGCCCTTGCGGTGCGGGCCGGGATGACAGGCCTCCTCAGGGGGGCAGGGGGCAAGTTGCGGCCCGTCCTTCAGTCCCGTGAATGGCCCTTGAGGTTGGTGCTGGCCGCCGGGCGGCCTGGGGGCCGCGCGTGAATCGTTGCGCGCGGCCCGATTGGGGCGCGGGGGCGCGGTACACTGGCGCGTTATGGTCCGCGCGCGTGTGAAACCTGAAGTGATGAGTCCGGTGGGGGGGCACGCCCAGCTGCGTGCGGCCGTGGAGGCCGGCGCCGACGCCGTGTTCTTCGGCGTGAACGCTCCCGCCGGGGAGTCGCGCGGCTTTCACGCGCGTGCGAAGGTGGGGTTCAGCGCCGAGGAACTGCCGGACCTGATGAAGGGCCTGCACGAGCGGGGCGTGATGGGCTT
Source organism: Deinococcus ficus (assembly GCF_003444775.1). NCBI lineage: Bacteria > Thermotogati > Deinococcota > Deinococci > Deinococcales > Deinococcaceae > Deinococcus > Deinococcus ficus. Next base: position 881,323 of record NZ_CP021081.1, read on the forward strand.
CGTGACCTTCAACATCCTGGTGTTCGACCGGGAGCTCCGGCAGGCCGAGCGGCAGCTGATTCACCTCGCCGAGTCGGGCGTGGACGCATTGATCGTGCAGGACCACGGCATGGTGCGCCTGGCGCGGGAGATCTGCCCGGATCTGCCCATTCACGGCAGCACGCAGATGAGCATCACGTCCGCCGAGGGCGCCGAACTCGCCCGCCGCTTCGGGGCGAGCCGGGTGGTGCTGGGCCGCGAACTGAGTCTCAAGGACATCGAGCGCATCGCGAATACCACTGACGTGGAGCTGGAGACCTTCGTGCACGGCGCGCTGTGCGTGAGTTACAGCGGGCAGTGCTTCTCCAGCGAGGCGTGGGGGGGCCGCAGCGCGAACCGCGGGCAGTGCGCGCAGGCCTGCCGCCTGCCGTACGAGATGATCGTGGACGGCCTGGAACGCGACCTCGGCGACGCGCGGTACCTGCTCTCGCCCGGCGACCTGTACGCCCTGCATCAGGTGCCGGACCTCGTGCGGATCGGCGTGGACTGCCTGAAGATCGAGGGCCGGTACAAGGACGCCGAGTTCGTCGCCCTGACCACCGCCGCGTACCGCCGGGCGGTAGACGAGGCCTGGGCCGGCCGGCCGCTGTCCGTGACCGCGCAGGAGGAACGCGACCTGGAGCAGGTGTACTCGCGTGGGCTGGGGCCGCACTTCATGGCCGGCACGAACCACCAGACGGTCGTGCGGGGCCGCGCGCCCCGGCACCGCGGCGTGCGCGTGGGCACCGTGCGCGGCGCCACCGAGCGCGGCGTGCTGGTGGAACTGAGCGAGGTCGTGCACGCCGGCGACGGGCTGGTGTTCGACCCGGCGAACTGGCGCTCCCCGCAGGGCCGCGAGGAAGGCGGGTTCCTGTACGGCCTGTGGCAGGGCGGCCGGCAGCTGGAGGGCGCGCCGAGCGTGGGGCAGGTGTACGAACTGCGTTTCGGGCGGGGCGCGGTGGACGCCCGCATGATCCGCGAGGGTGACCCGGTGTGGCGCACCCAGGACCCCGGCCTGAACGCGCGGGTCAAGCCCCTGCTGGACGCGGCCGACCCGGTGCACACCCGCCCGGTGACGGCGCAGTTCGTGGGCCGGGTCGGGGAGGTGCCGGCCCTGACCCTGACCGACGAGGGGGGCCGCAGCGTGACCGTGCACGGTGAGGCGCCCCTGCAGGAGGCCCGCAACCGCGCGCTGGACGAGGCCGGTCTGCGCGAGCAGCTGGGGAAGCTGGGCGGCACGCCGTACCACCTCAGCGCCCTGAACGTGGACCTGCACGGTGCGGGCTTCCTGCCGGTGAGCGCCCTGAACGCCCTGCGTCGCGACGCCGTGGCCGCCCTGACCGCCCTGCGCGGGCAGGCCCCCGACCGCCGGACCACCCCCAAACTCGCGGAGTCGCTGGCCGCGCTGGGGCCCGCGGCGCTCACCGAGCCGGGCAGGCCGCGCCTGCATGTGCTGGTGCGCACCCCGGAACAGCTGGACGCCGCGCTGGAGGTGGGCGCGGACTCGGTCACGCTGGACTACCTGGAGCTGTACGGCCTGAAACCCAGCGTGGAGCGCGTGAAGGCTGCCGGCATTCCCGTGCGGGTCGCCAGCCCCCGCATCCTGAAACCCACCGAGCAGAACCTGGAGAAGTTCCTGCTGTCGCTGGACGCCGAACTGCTGGTGCGTTCGGGGGGGCTGCTGGAGGGCCTGCAGGACGCCCCGAACCACCCAGTGCTGATTGGGGACTTCAGCCTGAACGCCGCGAACGTCCTGACCACCCGCGCCCTGCTGGACCTGGGCCTCACGCGGATCACGCCCACGCACGACCTGAACGCCCGGCAGATCACGGAACTCGCCGGACTGGTCGGCCCCGAGCGGCTGGAAGTGATCGCGTACCAGCACCTGCCGGTGTTCCACACCGAGCACTGCGTGTTCTGCCGCTTCCTGTCGGAGGGCACGGACTACACGAACTGCGGCCACCCGTGCGAGTCGCACCGCGTGGCCCTGCGCGACGAGCGCGGCGTGCAGCACCCGGTGATGGCGGACGTCGGCTGCCGGAACACGGTGTTCGAGGGCCGCCCCCAGGTGGCTGGCCTGCACCTGGAAGACTGGCTGACGGCGGGCCTGCGGGATTTCCGCCTGGAGTTCGTGCACGAGACGCCGGAGCAGGTCCGGGGGGTGATCCGCCTGCACCGCGCCGCCCTGGCGGGCGAGCTGGACCTGGCGGAGCTGCAGGAGGGCCTGGACACCCTGGCCGACCAGGGCACCACCGAGGGCAGCCTGTTCGTGCCGAACGACTTTGGGCTGCTGGACGCCCTGCCTCTGCTGGGTTGATTTCAGGCCGGCCGCGAATGGTGAAGGAACGCTCAATTTGGGCGGCCACAGAAGCCCCGTCCTGCACACGACCCTTCAACGTCGAAATGCCTTCCGGGGCCCACTGGCAGGCCGGTTCCTGTCGCCGGAAAGCCGGCTCATCTGGATGCGGAAGAGCCGCCCGTACGCTGGGTCATGACGCCCACCCGAGCCCCTGCCCAGGCCCACCCGGTGAAGGTGGAGCGCCACGACACCGCCGGAATGCAGCACCACACCAACACCGGCGTACGCGAGGTGCACACCTACCGCCAGACGCCGCACGGCCTGTTCGTCGCGCGGGACTTCGTGGACCACCCCCGCGTCCGGCACTGGCAGGCCCACCTGCTGCCCGCCCTGCACCTCGTGGTGTGCCTGTACGACTTCCACGTGCAGCGCGAACACGACTACTACCTGGACATCGCCCACGTCCACCGGGACGGGGCCGTCTGGATCGTGCAGGACCACTACCTGGACATCGTGATCCACGACGGCCGCACGGCCGAACTGCTCGACGAGGACGAACTGCACGCCGCCTGCGCGGCCGGCTTCATCAGCGACGAGGACGTGTACCAGGCGCAGCTTCGGGCACTGGTGACGCTGGACGGCCTGCACCACGCCCGCTACCGCCTGCCGGTCTGGCTGGCCGGGCAGGGCGTGCAGCTCGACTGGCTGCCCGCGCCCCGGCAGGTGGCGCCCGCCCAGGCGGCCCCGCAGCGCCTGACCGCCTGACATCCGGTCCGCGCTCACCTGCGGCCTCCAGACCCGGCGGGCCGCGGTAGGGTCCGGCATGTCCACGGTTCCCCCCGTCACCCCACAGGCCCGGCTGGAGGCCGCCCTGCCCGCCGCACTCGACCGCATCCGGCAGACGCCCGCCGTGTACGCCGCGCTGTGGTGCGGGTCTGCGGCGCGCGGGGAAGGCAACGACCTCAGCGACCTGGACCTTCACGTGCTGGTCACCGGGGATGAACGCTGGCGCAGCAGCTTCACGATGCACGGCCCGGACGGGCGTGGCGTGCAGGTGGAGGTCTTTCACAACCCGCTGCGCAAGGTCCGGGCCATGTTCGCCGCGGGCGACGCGGCCACGCTCGCCATGTACGCCGGGGGCCGCCCGGTGCTGCCGCACCCGGACCTGGAAGCTGTGCAGGCCGAGGCCCGCGCCCTTCTGGACGCCGGGCGTGTCCCGCAGCCCGTGAACGCCTGGGACCGTTTCGCGCTGCTGGAAACCGTGATGGACGCCCGCGCGGAACAGCATGCGCCCGCCCACGCCGCGTACGTGATGCTCGGCGTGACCCGCCACGCGGTGCCCCTGCTGTACCGCCTGCGCGGCTGGTGGGATGTCTCGCCCCGCCACTGGCTGGCGGACATGGAGGCCCGCGATCCGGCGGTGGCCGCCGAGCTGCACGCGTGCCTGACCGTCCCCGACCCCGCGCGGCGGCAGGCGGCCTTTGAGGCGCTGGCCCGGCGGGTCACCGGGGACTTCACGTATCACGACCTGGACGGCGAGCGCCAGCGCGTGCCCCAGGGCCGGACCGGCGGGCCAGAAGGGTCCCTGTCAGAGCGGCGCGCGTAGGCTGGCGGGAATGATCGAGGTCCAGCATTACACCAAGCGCTTCGGGCGGGTCGCGGCCGTGGACGACCTGAGCTTCACCGTGCACCCGGGAGAGATCTTCGGGCTGCTGGGCAGCAACGGCGCCGGCAAGACCACGACCATCCGCGCGCTGGTGGGCCTCACCCGCCCCACGGCCGGCACGGTGCGCGTGCAGGGCTTCGACGTCTGGAAGGATCCCGTGCGCGCCAAGGCAGCCTTCGGGTACATCCCGGACCGCCCGTACCTGTACGGGAAACTCACCGCGCGGGAACTGCTGCGCTTCGTGGGGCAGCTGTACCGGGTGCCCGGCACGGACGATCAGATCAGCCGCTGGCTGGACCTGTTCCGCCTCACGGACTTCGGGAACGAGCTGCTGGAGACGTACTCGCACGGCATGCGTCAGAAGGTCGCCATCATCGCCGCGATGCTGCCCGACCCGCCGGTGCTGATCGTGGACGAACCGATGGTCGGCCTGGACCCGCACGCCGCCCGGCAGGTGCGCGAACTGTTCCGCGGGCACGCTGACCGGGGCCGCACGGTGCTGCTCACCACGCACAGCCTGCCGCTGGCCGAAGCGGTGTGCGACCGGCTGGTCGTGCTGGACCGCGGGCGCGTGCTGGGCGAGGGCACCATGGACGACCTGCGCGCCCGGACCGGCACGGCCGCCGGCGGGGTGCACGGCGACAGCCTGGAGCGCATCTTCTTCCGCCTGCTGGAGGAGGAGCAGGCCGAGGCCGACCGGCGCCGGGAAGCGCTGGACCCCGCATGACCGCCCCGCCCGCGCCGCCCAGCCTGCTGCGCCTGAAATGGACCGCGCTGTGTCACGCCGCGCAGCGCGCACCGAAGTGGGGTTTCGTGCTGGTGGGCGCCCTGGCCGCGCTGCTGGTGTGGGCCGAGGTGTACGGCACGTGGCGTGCCCTGACGTTCCTGGGCACCTTCGGGGACATCGGCACCAACGTCTTTGCGCGGGTGCTGGAGGTGGGCCTGATCACCCTGACCAGCGGCGTGACGTTCAGCGCCACCACCGCCGCCATCCAGACCCTGTACCTGAGTGACGACCTGAACTTCCTGCTGGCGCAGCCGCTCGCCACCCGCCGCGTGTTCGGGCTGAAGGTCTTCGAGACGTTCCTGAACACCGCTCTGGTCCCCACCTTCCTGACGCTGCCGCTGATCCTGACCGTCGCTGCGTACTTCCACGCGCCCGCCTGGGCGTACCCGCTGATGCTGGGCACCGTGCTGCTCAGCTTTTCCGCGCCGGTCGGGCTGGGCGCCCTGCTGGCCGTGCTGCTCATGCGGATCGCGCCGGTCGGCCGGGTGCGGGAGGTGAGCACCGCGCTGGGCGTGCTGATCAGCGCCGGGCTGGTGTACGCCATCCGCGCCCTGCGGCCCGAGGTGCTCGTGCAGCGCATGCAGGACCCGGAGAGGTTCGAGGAACTCCTGCGGAATTTCGCCGCCCCCACCAGCCCGCTCCTGCCGCCCGCCTGGGCCGCGCAGGCGCTGTGGCAGGCCGCGCACGGCGCACTCTCCGCCAGCCTGCTCCCGCTGGCGGGCCTCACGGCGGCGCTGCTGGTGGGCGCCACGCTGCTCGCCACCCGCGCCTACCAGGAAGGCTGGGCGCGGGCGCTGGACAGCAGCCGGCCCAACCTGGACCCCACCCCGAAACGGGCCGGCTGGACCGAACGCCGCCTCGGCCGCCTGGGACCGGGCGGGATGCTCGCCAGCAAGGACAGCCGCGTCACCTTCCGCGACCCCACCCAGTGGAGCCAGCTGCTGGTCGTCGCCGCCCTGGCCGGCGTGTACCTGATCAGCGTGAAGGCCGTGCCCGTCCCCGTGCCGCAGTTCCGGGGCATCCTGGGCTACATCCAGCTGGCCTTCCAGGGATTCATCATCGCGGGCGTAGCCGTGCGCCTGGCGTTCCCGGCCGTGTCCACCGAGGGCCGCGCGTACTGGCTGCTGCGCACCGCGCCAGTCAGCCCGCGCCAGATCGTGCTCAGCAAGTTCTGGGGGGCGCTGCCGGTCACGCTGGTGCTGGGGCTGGTGATGGGCCTCGCCAGCGCCCGCGCCCTGGACCTCGGGCCGGTCCTGCTGCTCCTGAGCGCCCTGGTCAGCGTGAGCAACGCCCTGGTGATCACCGCGCTGGGCGTGGGCCTGGGCGCCGCCGCCCCCCGCTTCGACGCGGACAACCCCGCCGAGATCGGCGTGAGTGCCGGCGGACTGGCCTTCATGGGCCTGAGCCTGGCGTACTCGGTGCTGTGCCTGATGCTCCTCGCCCGGCCCGCCGCCGGCAGCGTCCTGCGCCCCGACCTGTTCCCCGGCCTGAGCGCCCTGACCACCCCGGAGGGCCTGCTGGGCCTGCTGGGCCTGGGACTGGCCACGGCCCTGGGCACCTGGCTCAGCCTGCGCCTCGGCTGGCAGCGGCTGGACGCCCTGGACTGACCCCCGGGCCCGACCCCCCTTTAACGCCCCTGAAACGCCCCGGGTGGCACCCTGGACGCAGGCCGCCGGACAGCGCCGCGCCCCTGCGCGCCGCCGGCCGCCCCGGGAGGTTTTTGCATGTTGCACACGATCCGCCAGCGTCCTCTTTTCTCCCTCTCCGCCGCCCTCCTGGGAGCGGCCCTGGCTGCCCAGGCCGGCGCGCAGGGCACCACCGTGCCCCTCACCACGCCCCTGCGCCTGAACCCGGCCGTGCAGCTGCGCCTGCAGGCCGTGCCCAACTTCGGGGCCGCGCCGATCTTCCGCACGCTGGACGCCACGGCCAGCACCCGCTTCCTGAACGGCAACACCATCTGGCTGACCGCCCAGGGCCTCCAGGCCAACCAAGCCGCCCGCGCCCAGACCCTCAATGCCAACCTGGCCCGGCTGCAACCCCAGGCGGCCCGGCCGCAGGTGCAGGCCGTGCTGCGGGCCGTGCAGGCCCAGGGCCTGCGCGAGCCGCAGCTGACCGTGCCCACCCGCTCCGGGCCCCTCACCGTGACACTGCTCGGCGCGGACGTCGGCGCCAGCCTCGCCGCCAGCCGCCTCGGCCAGGACTTCGAACAGGTCGGCCGCAGCGTGGGGGCCCAGGTGGCCCGCGACCTGAACCTCCCCGCCGACCTGATCGGCCGCGTGGCCCAGGCCGCCCCGCAGCAGCGGCTGAACGTCGTCACGCAGATCCAGCCGGACCTGCTGCGCGCCCTGACCCGCCTCGACGTGCGCGCCCTCCAGCCCGAGGGCACCGCCGACGGCCTGGACGCCGCGCCCAGCGGCTGCGCGGCCAGCGCCAGCGGGCTGTTCACCCGCTACGACTTCCCCATCAAGAAGCACCTGCCCGCCGCGAAAAACCAGGGTGGTCGCGGCACCTGCTGGGCGTTCGCGTCCGTCGGCCTGACCGAGACGCTGGTCAGCCGCACCTTCGGACGCAAGGTGGACCTCAGCGAGGAGGACTTCGTCGCCAACTACAAACTCCGCTACGGCAGCCCCACCGACGGCGACGGCGCCTGGACCGAGGACGCCCTGACCAAGGGCGCCCAGACGGGCTACCGCTTCGCCTACGAGAACGCCTGGCAGTACAACCAGAGCCTGAAACGCACCGCCACCGAAACCCCCGCCAAATCCGGGAAGTTCCTGTACGCCAAGTCCTGCACCGACTACCCCTTCCAGAACCAGTGCGAGGACTCCGTGTCGCAGGCGGAAACCGGCTGCATCCTCGCCGACGGCAAGACCGTGTGCGGCGCCCAGCTGCCCGCCACCCGCTCCCCGTACGGCCTGAACACGGGCGCCATGCGCAACTTCCTGGACCCCGAACAGCCCGAGGGCGGCATGGGCTGGGCCGTGCTGGCCGTGGTGACCGGCACGCCCGTCCTGATGACGCACGACGCCCGCTACCTGACGAACAGCGGCGGCTACGTGGGCGACCTGCCGTACAGCGCCGTGTCGCACGAGGAGGACACCCCCACCGGCAAGAAGTGGGTGCCGAACACCGACAAGGACGTGCAGAACTGGAACCACGTGGCCCTGCTCGTCGGCTGGATCGGCAACGAACAGCTCGCCAAGGTCAGCCCCGGCGCGCCGGCCGGCGCGGGCGGCGGGTACTTCATCATGAAGAACTCCTGGAGCTCCTGCTTCGGGGACGGCGGGTACGTGTACCTGCCCTGGAACTGGGTGAAGAAGTACGCCGGCGCCCTGACCTTCGGCGCGCAGGTCACCCGCAACTGACCCACGGCTCGCGGCTTCGCGCCGCCCACCCCGGATGCCCCGGGGGGCGGCGCCTTCTTTTTTGCCTCCTTTCTGGCCTGCCCCGGCGAATCTCGGGAACGCCAGCGCGCCACGGCTCATACTGGGGGCATGGAAGTCGAAGAACGCGAGGCGCACCGCGCAGCCCGTCGCGCCCGCCGCGCTGCACGCCGCCGCAAGGACGTCCCGGGACTGCTGTTCGGCCTGATGATCCCGGTGCTGGTCGCCGCCCTGATCTTTGACCGGGGCGAACCCGTCCCCGGGATGATGACCCTGGCGCTGGCCGGGTTCACGGCGTTCCTGCTGTGGAACCCTCGCACCGGAACGAACCTGCGCAACGTGCTGGGCAACAACGAGGCGCAGGGCGTGGCGTCCATGATCGTGCCGGCCATGTTCCTGAGCGGCATTTTCGGCGGGCCCATCATGATGGTGATGGTGCTGATGCTGGCCGCGGTGGGGCTGTTCCTGGCCGGCACGCAGGGCAGCCGCCTGCTCACGCCGGACGCCTTCCCCCCGGCGCCCGCCCCTTCCCCGCAGCCCGAGGACATTCAGGTCCCGGCGGCCACGCCGGCCCTGCCGGCCACGGCGTCCGGCGAGGTGGTCACGCCCATCGACATCCGCGAACTGTGCCGGGGCCTGCCGCCCGCGCTGGCCGGCGAGGTCCTGGCGACCGTGGAGCACCTGGAGGCCGTGGAAGTGCAGGCCACGCGCAGCGGTGACGCGCGCCTGGGCTTCGATGCCCGCCAGGGCCTGCGGGATTACCTGCCGAACACCGTGAACGCCTGGAAGCAGCAGACCCCGGAGCAGCGGGACCCGCAGGAACTCGCCCGGGCGCTGGACCAGGTGCGGCGGATTGCCGGAGCGGACCGCCAGAGCAGCGAGCACGCAAGGCAGGCCTGGGAGACGCAGAAGCGGTTCCTGGAGGACCGCACCGGGAAGAACCCCCTGGAACTGGAGTAGGGAAGAGACCTAAACGAAGAGCGGGCCGTCCCCTTTCCGGACGGCCCGCTCTTCATTATTCGTCTCAGTCCTTGACGAGTTCGATGCCGGCCAGTTCATCCACCGGCAGGCCCCAGGTGTTCATGGCGTCGATGAAGGGGTCCGGGTCGAGCTGCTCGACGTTCCACACGCCGGGCTGCATCCACTTGCCCTGGAGCATCAGCATGGCGCCGATCATGGCGGGCACGCCGGTGGTGTAGCTCACGCCCTGGGCCTGCACCTCACGGAAGCACTCGGCGTGGTCCTTGACGTTGTAGATGAAGTGCACCTTCTCCTGCCCGTCCTTGCCGGTGCCCTTGGCCTGCACGCCGATGCAGGTCTGCCCGGTGTACCCGGCGGCCAGGGATTCGGGGGCGGGCAGCACGGCCTTCAGGAACTCGATCGGGGCGATCTTCTGCCCGCGGAAGTCGATGGGTTCGATGCTGGTCATGCCGATGCCCTCAAGGACGTTCAGGTGCTTGATGTACGCCTCCCCGAAGGTCATCCAGAAGCGGGCGCGTTTGATGGTCGGGAAGTGCTTGACCAGGGATTCGAGTTCCTCGTGGTACAGCACGTAGCTCTTGCGGGTGGCGACTTTCGGGTAGTAGATGTCCTGCGCGATCTCCAGCGGCTGGGTTTCGACCCACTGGCCGTTTTCCCAGTAGCGGCCGTTGGCGGTGATCTCGCGGATGTTGATTTCCGGGTTGAAGTTCGTGGCGAAGGCCTTGCCGTGGTTGCCGTTGTTGCAGTCCACGATGTCCAGGTAGTGAATTTCCTGGAAGTGGTGCTTGGCGTGGTACGCGGTGAAGGCCTGCGTGGCGCCAGGGTCGAACCCGCAGCCGAGCAGCGCCATCAGGCCTTTTTCCCTGAAGCGGTCCTGGTACGCCCACTGCCAGGAGTACTCGAACTTCGCCACGTCCTTGGGTTCGTAGTTGGCGGTGTCCAGGTAGTGCACGCCGGTTTCCAGGCAGGCGTCCATGATCGTGAGGTCCTGGTAGGGCAGGGCCACGTTGATGACCATGACCGGCCCGAACCCGCGGATCAGTTCGACCAGTTCAGGTACGTTGTCGGCGTCCACGGTGGCCGTGCTGAAGGTGGTCTTGCTGTCCGGCATGTACTGCTTGATTTCGGCGACGATCTTGTCGGCCTTGCTGACGGTGCGGGTGGCGATCAGCACGTCCGTGAAGACGCTGTCGTTCTGCGCGCATTTCTTCGCGACGACGTTCGCCACGCCGCCCGCCCCGATGATGATGACCTTGCTCATGACCGGCAGTGTACCGCCCCCCGCCCCGGGCGCCCTGCCCGGGCCGCTCACGCTAGGCTGCGCCGGTATGAGCCTCAAGCCCGACCCGAACACGCCGCTGCGCGAGGTCACGCCCGAGATGCGCCGCCGCACCACCCGCACGTTCATCGGCGTGCTGGTGGCGTTCCTGGCGGGGATCGGGGTGCTGCTGGCCGCCATGTCCTGGCAGGGCCGGGTGGTGCGGGAGTACGGGCAGACCGTGTTGAAGGCCGCGCAGGCCGCCCCTCTGGCCGGCGACCGGCCCTGCGCGGAGATCGTGGACGACCCGCTGCCCCCGAATGTCCTGACGTGCACCGTGGAAACGGCCGGCGGCCAGCCGACCGTGGTGCTGAACCTGCGCGGCGACCGGCAGTACCGGCTGAAGTAGGGAAGCGCCGAGCGGACTGAACCGGGAAAACCTTGAGCTGGCGCTCATGCTCACGCCGGTCACGAACGGCCGGTCTAGGGTGGGAGGGCCCGTTCCTGTCCCGCCCGCTACTCACTCCCGTTCCCAGGAGGTCCCCCCTCATGACCGACCCCAAGACCCCGGCCCTGACCGACCCCCAGCCGAACGCCAAACGCCAGGACCTGCAGGCCGACACCGTGAACCCCGGCGGCACCCTGACCGACAACATGGGCCACGCCATCAGCGACGACCAGAACAGCCTGAAGGCCGGCGCGCTCGGGCCCACGCTGCTGGAAGACCACTTCCTGCGCGAGAAGCTGCATCACTTCGACCACGAGCGCATCCCGGAGCGCGTCGTGCACGCGCGCGGCAGCGGCGCGCACGGGTATTTCGAGCTCACGCGCTCGCTGGCCGAGTACACCACCGCGCAGGTGCTCACCGAGGTCGGCGCGCAGACGCCCACCTTCGTGCGCTTCTCCACCGTCGCCGGCTTCCGCGGCAGCCCGGACACCCCGCGCGACATCCGCGGCTTCGCGGTGAAGTTCTACACCCCGCAGGGCATCTGGGATCTGGTGGGCAACAACGCGCCCGTCTTCTTCATTCAGGACGCCATCAAGTTCCCGGACCTGGTGCACTCGGTCAAACCCGAGCCGCACAACGAGATCCCGCAGGCCAGCGCCGCGCACGATACCTTCTGGGACTTCATCTCGCTGACGCCGGAATCGCTGCACACCATCATGTGGGCGATGTCCGACCGGGCCATCCCGCGCTCCTTCGACACCATGGAGGGCTTCGGCGTGCACACCTTCCGCCTGATCAACGCCGAGGGCAAGGTCACGCTGGTGAAGTACCACTGGAAGCCCGTGCTGGGCCTGCACTCGCTGGTGTGGGACGAGGCGCAGAAGATCGCCGGGAAGGACCCGGACTACAACCGCCGCCTGATGTGGGACACCATCGACGCGGGCGGCACCCTGGAATGGCAGTTCGGGGTGCAGCTGTTCACCGAGGAACAGGCGGCCGGATGGGATTTCGACTTCCGCGACCCCACCAAGATCGTGCCCGAGGCGCTGGTGCCCGTGGAGATCGTGGGCCGGCTGGTGCTGAACCGCAACCCGGACAACTTCTTCAGCGAGACCGAACAGGTTGCGTTCATGCCCAGCAACATCGTGCCTGGCATGGACTTCACCGAAGATCCCCTGCTGCAGGGCCGGAACTTCTCGTACCTGGACACCCAGTTCTCCCGTCTGGGTGGCCCCAACTGGCAGGAACTGCCCATCAACCGCCCCCTCACGCCCCCGCAGAACAACCAGCGCGACGGGCACATGCGCCGCACCATCAACCCCGGCCGCGTGTCGTACTACCCGAACTCGCTGGACACCGGCAGCCCCACCCCCGACCCGCAGGAGGGCTTCCGGAGCCACCCGGTCATGATGTCCGGCGTGAAGGTCCGCGAACGGCCCGAGAGCTTCAGTGACCACGTGGGGCAGGCGCGGCTGTTCTGGAACAGCCTCACGCCCATCGAACGCGAGCACCTGTGCCGCGCCTTCCAGTTTGAACTCGCCAACGTCGAGACCCGTCACGTGCGCCTCGCCATGCTGGACCAGATCGAGCGCGTGCACCCGGTCCTGGCCTCGCAGGTCGCCATCGCGCTCGGCGAGCCGCCCCGCGCCGGGCAGACCGCGAAACCCGGCGGCACCCAGGACTCCGCCGAGGAGATGGCCCTGCTCGCCACCGCGAACGCCGACGTGACCGCCGCCGGAGGCGTGCAGCACGACCCCGCCCTGAGCCAGCGCGCGCCGAGCGAACACAAGGCCGAACCCACCCCCAGGGGGCGGCTGGTGGCCCTCCTCGCCGGGGACGGGGTGGACGCGGCTGCCGTGGAGGCCGTGCAGGCCGCGCTGAAATCGCAGGAGGCCAAGTTCCACGTGGTCGGCCCGCACCTGGGCGACCTGGGCGGCGCGCAGGCCACCAAGACCTTCTCCACCGCCTCGCCCGTGGTGTACGACGGCGTGTACGCCCTGGGCGGCACGGCGGGCGGGCTGCCGCTGGCCGAGCATCCGGACGCGCAGATGTTCGTGGCGGAAGCCTACCGGCACTACAAACCGGTCGGCGCGCACGGTCAGGACGGCGGGGCGCTGCTGGATGCCGTGGCCGGCCGCACCGCGCCCCTGACCTTCGCGAAAGACGAGGCACTGGGCGTGGTGACCGGAAACCCGGACGCCTTCACGCAGGCCCTCGCCCGGCACCGTTACTGGAACCGCCTGAGCCCCCAGGCGTAATCCGCCGCCCGCCCCCGTCCCTGTCTTTGGGGCGGGGGTGTCGTCTGCCGGGGGCTTGTGCCGCTGACACGGCGCGCGGCACAGTAGGCGCATGTCACAACCCGTTCGTGCGGCCCGTCCCGCCCTGGCCCTGGCCTCCGCGCTGCTGCTCGCGGGCTGCTCGTCCGGCCCGGCCAGCCCCAATCCGTTCATCACGGGCCGCACGCTGAACATCGCGCATCAGGGCGGCGAGCAGCTGTGGCCCAGCAACACCATGCTCGCGTACGGCAACGCCGTGAAGCTGGGCGTGGACATGCTGGAAATGGACATGCACGCCACGCAGGACGGCGCGCTGGTCCTGTCGCACGACGCCACGCTGGACCGCCTGACCGACACGAAAGGCGCCATCGCCACCCTCACCCTGGAGGACGTCCTGAAGGCCGACGCCGGGTACACCCTGACCCCGCCGGACACCACGGGCTTCCCCTTCCGCGGGCAGGGCGTGCGGGTCGCGCAGCTGCGCGAGGTGCTCACGGCCTTCCCGAACACGCCCATGATCATCGAGATCAAGCAGGTCAGCCCCAGCATCGCCGCGCCCTTCTGCAAGCTGCTGCGCGACACGAACATGACCGCCCGCGTGATCGCCGCGAGCTTCAGCGACGCTGCCCTGAACGACTTCCGCCGCACCTGCCCGGAAGTCATGACGAGCATGACCGAGTCTGAACTGCGGCCCCTGGTGCTGCTCAGCCAGGTGGGTCTCGCGGGCCTCGCCCCGACGCCCGGGCGGGTCGCGCAGGTGCCCGTGCGGTCCGGGGGGATCGAGGTGGTCACCCCGGCGTTCCTGCGCGCCATGCACGCGCGCGGCGTGGCCGTGCAGGTCTGGACCATCAACGACGAGGCCGAGATGCGCCGCCTGATCCGCCTGGGCGTGGACGGCATCATCACCGACCGCCCGGACCTGCTGAGGAAGGTGCTGGCCGAGGAAGGCCCGCGGTGACCCCGGCGGACCTCGCCGCGCACTACCTGACGGACGTGCGCGAGCGGATGCGCGGCGTGAAACGCCTCGGGGACGGCGCGCTGGCGCAGCTGCCGGAGGGCGGCTGGCACACGCCCCTCGGCCCGGACGGGAATTCGGCGGCCGTGCTCGTGCAGCACCTGAGCGGCAACATGCACTCCCGCTGGGGCGCCCTGCGCCACGGGTACCGCACCGGCGCCGAGGGAGAACACCCCGGCCGGAACCGCGACGCAGAATTCGAGGACGCCGGCCGCACCGAAGCTGAGCTGCGCGTCCACTGGGAGGCCGGCTGGGCAGTTTTCCTGGCCGCGCTGGACCACCTGGAACCAGATGACCTGACCCGGAACCTCACGATCCGCGGGGAGACGCACACCGTGGTGCAGGCCGTGCAGCGGCAGATGGCGCACTACAGCGGCCACGTGTATCAACTGGTGCTGCTCGCCAAGACGCTGCGCGGCACCGACTGGCAGACCCTGAGCATCCCGCGGGGTGGCTCGGCCGCCTTCAACGCGGAGCGCATGGGCGCGGGCGGGCGCGGACCGCAAGGAGTCCCTGAAGCCGAACATGACCCGGGACTCACCCGCTCCCGTTAGGCTCGGCGCATGACCACAGGCAAGACCACACCGGCCGGCAGGAGCGCATTCATCACGGGGGGCAGCAAGGGCATCGGGTACGCGGTCGCGCAGACCCTGATCGGCGCAGGCTACGGCGTGACCATCACCGCCCGGAACGAGAGCGAGGTGCAGGACGCCGCCCGACGGCTGGGCGAACAGGCGCTGGGCGTCGCCTGCGACGTACGGGACGCGCAGGCCGTGCAGGCCGCCGTGCAGGCACACGTGGACCGCTTCGGCGGGCTGGACGTGCTGCTCGCCAACGCCGGCGTGGGCCGCTTCGCGCCCGTGCAGGACCTCAGCCTGGACGACTGGAACGCCGTGATCGACACCAACCTCACCGGCGTCTTCCACTGCGTGAAGGCCGCCTTCCCCCACCTGAAGGCCGAGGGGGAGAAGCCCGGCGGGTACGTGATCACGCTTTCCAGCCTGGCCGGCAAGAACCCGTTCGCGGGCGGCGCGGCGTACAACGCCAGCAAGTTCGGCCTGAACGGCTTTACTGAGGCCATGATGCTGGACCTGCGCCCGCATGGCATCAAGGTCAGCCAGATCATGCCCGGGTCGGTCGCCACGTACTTCAACGACCACACGCCCACCGACGCCGACGCCTGGAAGATCCAGCCTGAGGATCTCGCGCAGATCGTGCTGGACCTGCTGGAAATGCACCCCCGCACCCTGCCCAGCCGCGTGGAGGTCCGGCCCGCGCAGCCCCCGAAGAAGTAATACCGGCTTCAGATGATGTCAGCGCAGTGCTGAAATCATCCGAGCGGATGCGAGTGGAAGTAGATACGGGGTTCAGGAGATGGAATAGCAGGGCGGCGCTGTTCTGCCCTGCCGTGGAACCAGATGAATCCCGTATAGGTGCCCGCACTGCGTAGACCATCCGCCCCCGCCCGCCCGGTGGGGGCGGTAGCCTGCCGCGCATGAGTGCGGCCCTGCCCGAGAAGTTCGACGTCCTGGTTCACCCGGTCCGGGAGCTGCGCGGCGAGGTGCGGGCGCAGCCCAGCAAGAACTACACCACCCGCTACCTGCTCGCCGCCGCGCTCGCCGAGGGCGAAACCCGCATCACCGGCGTGGCGACCAGCGACGACGCCCAGGCCCTGCTGCGCTGCCTGCGGGACTGGGGGGCCGGCGTGGAGCTCATGGAGGGCGACGCCGTGATCCGCGGCTTCGGCGCCCACCCCCGTCCCGGCGTGACCCTGAACCCCGGGAACGCCGGCGCCGTCGCCCGGTTCCTGATGGGCGTGGCCGCCCTCACGGAAGGCACCATCCTGGTCACCGACCACCCGGACTCGTTGGGCCGCCGCCCGCAGGGCGACCTGCTGGACGCCCTAGAACGCCTGGGCGCCCGCGTGCACAGTCAGGACGGCCGCCTGCCGGTCACGATCTCCGGCCCGGTGCGCGGCGGGCTGGTGGAGGTCAGCGCGGAGCGCAGCAGCCAGTACGCCAGCGCCCTGATGTTCCTCGCGCCGCTGCTGCCCGGCGGGCTGGACCTGCGCCTGACCGGCGAGATCAAGAGCCACGCGCCCCTGAGGCAGACGCTGGACACCCTGGCTGCCTTCGGGGTGCAGGCGCAGGCCAGTGACGACCTGAGCCGCATTCGCATTCCGGGCGGGCAGGCGTACCGCGCCGGTCGGGTCACCGTGCCCGGCGACTACCCCGGTTCGGCCGCGCTGCTGGCGGCCGCGGCGCTGCTGCCCGGCGAGGTGCGCGTCACGAACCTGCGCGAGCACGACCTCCAGGGCGAGCGGGAGGCCGTGAGCGTCCTGCAGGACATGGGCGCGGACATCCGCCGCGAGGGTCACACCCTGACCGTGCGCGGCGGCCGGCCCCTGCACGCCGTCACCCGCGACGGCGACGGCTTCACGGACGCCGTGCAGGCCCTGACCGCCGCCGCGGCCCTGGCCGTGGGGGAGACCAGCTGGGAGAACGTCGCCACGCTGCGGCTCAAGGAATGCGACCGGATCAGCGACACCCGCCGCGAACTGGAGCGCCTGGGCCTGCACGCCACCGAAACCGCGGACAGTCTGACCGTGCGCGGCGCCCCGCGCATCGACGGGGGCGTCACCGCCGACGGGCACGGCGACCACCGCATGATCATGCTCCTGACCCTGCTGGGCCTGCGCGCCGACGCGCCCCTGCGGATCACCGGCGCGCACCACATCCGCAAGAGCTACCCGGACTTCTTCCGTCACCTGGAAAGCCTGGGCGCGCACTTCGAGTACCGGCCCACCGAGCACCCCTGAACGCGGGCGTGAGGCCCGGTTCACGCCGTCAGGCGGGGGTTCTCACCCGCGGCTGCTCGACTGGACGCATGAAACAGCTCCTGTTCCCCGGCCTGCTGGCCCTGGCGGCCGGCGCGTGCGCCCAGACGCCCGCCCTGACCGTCCCGGCCGGCTTCCGCATGACCGAGTACGCCAGCGGCTTCGAGAAACCCCGCTTCATGGTCGTGGCCGCTGGCGGCGACGTGCTGCTCTCCGACACCGGCGCCGGGCGCATCTACGTCCTGCCGGACCGCAACGCGGACGGCAAAATGGACGGCAGGCAGGTGTATGCCCAGGGCCTCAACGAACCGCACGGGCTCGCCCTTCACGGCGGCTTCCTGTACGTCGCGAACACCGACGGCGTGGTCCGCTTCCCCTACAAGGCCGGGGACCTCAAGGCCACCGCCGCCCCGCAGAACCTCCTGAGCACCCCCACCGGCGGGCACTCCACCCGCACCGTGGAGTTCGGCCCGGACGGGAAGATGTACGTGTCGGTGGGCAGCACCTGCAACGTCTGCGAGGAGGACAACCCGCAGCGCGCCGCGATCTGGCAGTACGACGCCAACGGGAAGAACGGCCGCGCGTACGCCACCGGCCTGCGCAACGCCGTGGGCCTCGAATGGTACGGCGGGCAGCTGTACGCCACGAACAACGGCCGCGACCAGCTCGGCGACGACCTGCCCCCGGAAGGCTTCTACAAGGTCAAGGCCGGCGGCTTCTACGGCTGGCCGTACTGCTACACCGTCAAACCCGGCCAGCCGCAGGTGTGGGACCGCGACTACGGCCGCCGGACTGCCGAAACCTGCAAGGCTGCCACGCCCGCCTTCGCCCTGACCACCGCGCACTCCGCGCCGCTGGGCCTGGCCTTCTACACCGGCAAGACGTTCCCCGCCGCGTACCAGGGCAAAATGTTCGTGGCCCTGCACGGCAGCTGGAACCGCACCCGGAAAAGCGGGTACAAGGTGATTACCGTGGACCCCAGAACCGGGCAGGTCCGGGACTTCCTGACCGGCTTCCTGAAAGGCCAGACCGTGACCGGCCGCCCGGTGGACCTGGTCGTCACCCGCGACGGGCAGATGTTGCTGACCGACGACGGTGAGGGCCGCGTCTGGCGCATCACCTACCGCCGCTGACCCTGTTGCCCCGGCCCCGGTCCGGCCGGGGCCGTTTATCGTGGGGGCAGGCGGCCCGGCCGTGACACCCACCCCCCAGCGGAGTTTCCATGTTCGACGAATTCAGAGTGAATGACCTGCTTCAGCCCGACGAGCGCCTGATCCGCGAGACGATCCGGTCCTACTGCGATGCGGAACTCCTGCCGCAGGTGGCGGGCTGGTGGGACGCCGGTGACCTGCCCGTGCGGGACGTGATGAGGGAGTTCGGCCGGATGGGCCTGCTCGGCCCCACGCTGCCCGAGGCGTACGGCGGGGCCGGCGCGAGCTACAGCGCGTACGGCGCGATGATGTACGAACTGGAGCGGGTGGACAGCGGCCTGCGCAGCGCCGCGAGCGTACAGGGCAGCCTCGTAATGTTCCCCATCCACGAGTTCGGCAGCGAGGCGCAGAAGGCCCGCTGGCTGCCGGGCCTCGCGTCGGGCGAACTGATCGGCTGTTTCGGCCTGACCGAACCGGACGGCGGCTCGGACCCCGGCGCGATGCGCGCCCGGGCCCGCCGGGACGGAAACGAGTACGTCCTGAACGGCAGCAAGATGTGGATCACGAACAGCCCCGTGGCGGACGTCGCGGTGGTCTGGGCGAAGGACGACGGCGGCGTGGTCCGCGGCTTCCTCGTGCCCACGGACACGCCCGGCTTCAGCGCGCCCGCCATTCACCGCAAGATGAGCCTGCGCGCCAGCGTCACCGGCGAAATCGTGCTGGAAGACTGCCGCGTTCCCGCGGAGAACCTGCTTCCGGGCAGCGGCGGCCTGAAAAGCCCGCTGTCGTGCCTGACCTCCGCCCGGTTCGGCATCGCCTGGGGCGCCCTGGGCGCGCTGGAAGCCGTCTTGCAGGCCAGCCTGGACTACACCACCGGGCGCAGCACCTTCGGCAAGCCCATCGCGGCGCGGCAGCTCGTGCAGGACAAACTCGTGCGCATGGCGACCGACCATACCACCGGCCTGCTGCTCGCGTGGCGCCTCGGGCAGCTCAAGGACGCCGGGCAGATGAACTTCGCGCAGGTCAGCTACGCCAAACGCAACAACGTCCGCGTCGCCTTGCAGGGCGCCCGGCTGGCCCGGGAACTGCACGGCGGGAACGGCATCACCACCGAGTACCCGGTGATCCGGCACATGCTGAACCTGGAAACCGTGGACACCTACGAGGGCACCTTCGATATCCACACCCTGATCGTCGGGCGCCACCTCACCGGGTTGGGCGCCCTGGAGTGACCACCCCGGCCGTCAGAAGTTGATGACGGCCTTCTGCTTCCACTGGCCCTGCGACAGGGTGTACGGCCCGAAGGTCTGCACGCCCAGCAGGCCCATGTTCACGCTGAAGGTGCCGTCCAGGCGGTAGGTGACGAGCTGTCCCCGGGCCACTTTCAGGATGTTCTGCGCAGTCTGTGTGCTGACGGGCAGGGCGATCTCGGCAAGCTGCTGCGTGGCGCCCCTGGCGGGCAGGTCCACGTTCGGCAGGTCCACGCGGCCCATGTTCTGCCCGTCGATGATCAGGTCGGCGGCGATGTTCGTCATGCGCAGCGGCAGCGGGTTGGGGTTCGTGACCTGCAGGTCCATCAGGATGTGCGCCACCGGCGCGCCCGGCAGGCCGTTGAAGACCGCGGCCAGCGATGCGAGGCCGCCCGGGAGGTCCAGCCGGGTGAGCTGCACGTCCTGCACCTGGATTTTCGGGATCTGCACGATGGGCTGGGTGGGCGTGCAGGCGCTCAGGAGCAGGGCGGTGGCGGCGGTCACGGCAGGCAGCGGGCGCATGCGCTTCAGGGTACGCGCCTTCCCTGACGGAAGTTTGAGGACAGCTCATGGCCGCAGGGACTACGCTGGGGTATGTCTGTTTCCTTCCGGCCTTCCCTGCGCCGCGCGGCCCTGGTGGTCCTGACCGGCGCGTGCCTGTCCGCGCACGCCGCGGCGACCAGCCTGGACTTCGGCGTGACCTACGTCTCCCCGCTGGGATCGCCGCAGGCGGGCCTGCTGGTGGGCCGCGTGGGCGTCGCGGACGTGCCGCTGTTCGGCGGTCAGTTCGGGGTGGACGCGTCGAACCTCGCGCTGGACGCCTCCTACGCCCGCACGCTGGCGATTCCGCCGGCCGGGGCGGTCACCAGCCGCACCGATCTGGCCGTCACCTGGCAGGGCGGGCTGCGCCTGTTATCCCGCGTGACCGGCGGCCTGGGCCCGGTCGCGCTGAACGTGGGCGGCGCGTACTTCACAGCGCCCGTCACGGCCTTCGACCCGCTGGCCGCCTGGACGCTCGCCCCGGCCGACACCCGCCCGAGTGGCTGGAACGTGGACCTGACCGTACGCTACCGCGTAAGCCGCACGCTGATCGCGGTGGGCGGCGGGGAGTTCGGCGCGCAGGCCAGCGGGTTCCTGGGCGTGGAAGGCCGCCAGGACCTCACGCAGGTCGTCGCCCCCGCCGACCCGGAGGTCCCCGATTCGGAACCCGAGACGGAAACGGTGGGCACGGTCACGTGGCGCTTGGGCGCGCGGGCCGGGCAGGGTGTGCTGGGCGCCACGGCCGGCGTGTCCTACAGCACGCCCGCAGGGTTCGGCGTGAACGTGGACGCCCTGCTCGGACCGGACAGCCTGGGCCTCACGGCGTCCCTGGGCGCGGCCGACCTGTTCGGCGAGGGCAGCACCCTGAACCTGTACGGCGCGTACGAACCTTGGCGCTGGGCGGCCGTGCCGGTGCGGTTCGGGCTGGAGTCGGCCCTTCCGGCCGGGCCGGGCACCCTGACGCTGGACCTGCGCGGCGGCCTGGATGCCCAGGGCGCTGCCGGGTACGGCGCCCGCGTCGGGTACCGCCTGCCGCTGGACGCCCTGCTGAACCCGGCCGGGGAAGAGGGCGACGGCACACCCTGAACCCGGTTCATCTGACACGATTCTGACCGTCCTGCACGGTGAACACGGCGTCAGTTCCGCCCTGGTCTTCTCATCCCGGAAACGGGATACTGCAGGTCATGAAGAAGCTCTTTGCCCTGACCCTGGCCGCCCTGCTCTCCGCCGCCGGAGCGCAGACCGCGCAGGACATCGTGAACCGCGTGGACGCCGCGCAGAAGGCCGCGAAGGACCTGTCTTTCCGCGTGACCGGCACCGCCACCTTCGAATCCGCCTCGCAGAAGATCGACATGACCGTGAAGGCCATTCCCGCCCAGAGCCTCGCCCGGGTGGCGTTCGCCGCGCCGGACGCGCTGGCGGACAACGTCATCGTGGCCGACAAGAACGAGGTCCGGCAGTTCATCTTCCTGACCAACCAGATCACCGTGACGCCCACCAAGAAAGCCGCCGCGAACGCCGGCTTCACCGGCCTGGACTTCACGCAGATCTCCAACACGGCCAGCATGCTCGCCGACTACACCGTGAAACTCGTCGGCACGACCGGGCAGGCCGGCAGCCGCCTGTACCAGCTGGAAGCCACGCCGAAGAAGGGCGCGGACATGAAGGCCCGCGTCTGGATCACCGAGGCCGGCTGGCGCCCCACCAAGCTGCAGATGCTGAACGAGGCCGGCAAGGTCGTCGCGGACCTGAGCATCAGCAATTACAAGGTGAACAGCGGCCTGACCGCCACTGCCCTGAAGGCCCTGCCGAAAGACGCCCAGATCATCAAGCAGTAACGCCCGACAGACGAGAGCCCACGCCCTGCACCAGAGGGGCGTGGGCCTTCTCCGTTTACGAGTGGCCCGGGTCGGAATCGTCGGTGGGGCGGCCGTGCTCTCCGGGCCCGGCGGTCCGGTCAGGGCTGTCCTGCCGGGGGGTGCCGTCCGGCTTCAGGGGCGCCGGGTCACTGAGCCTGGCAGGCCCGTCCTGGCGGGCGGGCTCGGGGCGGCTGGCCGGGTCCTTCGGGGTGGACTTCTCGTGCTCGCTCATGGGGCCCAGCCTGCCGGGCATGGCGCGGTTCCGGGTGCCGGTCCCATGAAGGCGCACTGAGGTTCTGTCAGTCAATTCAGGTGGGATCGTTCCAGACGCGCACGACCTTCAGCTGCGCGCCGTCGCCGTCCACCACGGCCACCAGCGCACCTGCCAGCGTCACCACGTGACGGCCCTGGGCGGGGTGCGCCGGGCGTTTGCCCTGCCGCAGTTCCCGGGCCAGCCGCTCGTCCGCCTCGATCACCGGGAAATCCAGGGCCGCGAGGTCCGGAATCCCAGCGGCGCCGGGCAGGTCCTCCACGCTCACGGCGTCCCGCAGGCTGTAGCGGCCCACCCGCGTGCGGACCAGGCCGCCCAGGTGCGCGGGCACGCCCAGCGCCGCGCCCACGTCCCGCGCGAGCGAGCGCAGGTACGTGCCGCTGCCCACGCTCGCCCGCACCAGCAGGGTGGGGAAGGCGCCCAGCGGGTCCGGCAGCGTGAACGTCCGGCCCGCAGCGGCCCCGGCGTCCACCGGCGTCCAGGTGTGCGGGTCGAAGGTGCGGGGAGCGTCCTGCACGCTGGCGTACACGCCCAGCAGGTCCAGGGCGTGAATCACGATGCTCCGCGCCGGCAACTCCAGCGCCCCACCCGAGCGGGCCACCGCGTACGCCCGCTGCCCCCCCACCTGGATCGCGCTGTACTGCGGCGGCACCTGCTGCTGCGGGCCCACGAAGGGCGCCAGCACCTCCCGCACCCGCTCCGGGTCCAGCGGGGGCACGGGCGCGGTGGCGTCCACCGGGCCCTCGGCGTCCAGGGTGGGCGTCCCGGCGCCCAGGCTGATCCACGCGAGGTAGTCCTTGCTGTCGTGCTCCATGAACTGCACGACCTTCGTGCTGTCGTCCACGCACAGCACCAGCACCCCGGTCGCCAGGGGGTCCAGGGTGCCGGTGTGCCCCACCCGCCGGGTGCCCCGGGCCCGCCGCGCCCGGTTCACGACGTCGTGCGAGGTGAGGTGCAGGGGCTTGTCCACGGCGATCACGGGCATGCCGGGAGGCTAGCAGAGTCGGCCGCGGGCCTCTGGCTTGGGGGGCGCAGGCGTTCCGCAGCCCCCGCCGCCCTCAGCTCTGAACACGTTCATTTTCTTGCCTGCCGGGCGCTATGCTCCGGCCACCGTGACGCGCCGTGACCGCCACAAGCAGGAGCGCCTGGACCGCATCCGCGCGGCCGCCTGGGACCTCTTCCGCACGCAGGGGTACGAACACACCACCATCCGCCAGATCTCCGAGCGGGCGGACGTGGCCGTCGGCACGGTGAACGTCCTGGGCGGCAGCAAGGCCAGCCTGCTGATCTCCCTGTTCCAGGCGGCCATCGAGGACCGCCTCCGGGAGTTTCGGGTGGACGCCGCGGCCCCACTGGAGGACCGCCTCTACGACTGCCTGAACTTCTTCCTGTGCTTTTACGAGGCCCAGCCGGACCTAGCGCGGCACTTCATGCGCGAAACCCTGTACGGGGACCGCACGCCCGAGGAACGCGGGGAGGAACTGGCCCGCATCGACGCCCTGATGGGCCTGATCTCCGGCTGGCTGACCCAGGAACAGCAGGCCGGCCGCGCCCGGGCCGACGTGGAGCCCCTGCTGTTCAGCCAGACGGTGTTCGCCCTGTACCTGCTGACGCTGCAGAGCTGGCTGGCCGGGTTGTACCCGCTGAATGACCTGCGCGCGACCCTGCGGCGGGGCCTGCAGGCGACCGTCCTGGCGCTGCGTCCCTGAGCGGCGGTCAGCCTGACCCGGCGCCTCCCCCGGGCCGGCGGCTTACACTGTCGGGCGTGTTGCGTGCCGCGTTCTGGCTGACCGCCCTGATCTTCCTGCCTGTGGGCCTGTTCCTGTACTTCCTGCCGGTGGACGTCCAGCTGGCCCTGGGGGTGTCGCCCATGTGGCTGGCGCGCGTCGCGGGCGGCATCCTGACCGTCTGGGGCGTGTTCCTGTTCGCGGCGAGTGCCGCGCCCGACCTGGTGAAGACCGGCGCCCTGGTGGGCGCGAACCTGCTCACGGTCGCCACGCTGCTGCCGGCGCTGCTGCGCACCGGGGAGCAGATGCCGGATGGGCTGCGTCTGGCGCTGCTGGGCCTGACCGGCCTGCTGGGCCTGCTGGCGGTGGTGGCGATCTTCGCGTTCCCCAGCCGCCGGTACCGCCTGTGAGCGGGGAGCGCCTGCAGAAGCGGCTGGCGCGGGCGGGCGTGGCGTCCCGCCGCGCGGCGGAGGCGATGATCGAGGCCGGGCGCGTCACCGTGAACGGCGTGACCGCCCGGCTGGGCCAGACGGTCACGGACGCCGACGACATCCGCCTGGACGGCCAGCTGATCGAGACGGACGCCGCGCCGAAACGCACCTTCGCGCTGTACAAACCGCGCGGGTACGTCACCACCGCCGCTGACGAGTACGGCCGCAGGAACGTGCTGGACGCCATGCCCGCCATTCCCGGCCTGCACCCGGTGGGCCGGCTGGACCGGGACTCGGAGGGGCTGCTGCTGCTCACCACCGACGGTGACCTCACCCTGACCCTCACCCACCCGCGCTACGGGCACGAGAAGGCCTACCGCGCCTGGACCGAGGGCGAACCGGACGACGCGACCCTGCAGGCCCTGCTGGACGGCGTGGACCTGGAGGACGGCCCCGCGAAGGCCCTGAGCGTCAGCCCCGCGCGGGACGGGCTGTTCATCGTGCTGGCCGAGGGCCGCAAGCGGCAGGTGCGACGCATGCTGGACGCCGTGGGCCACCCGGTGACGCGCCTGATGCGCTACCGCGTGGGCGGCCTGTGGCTGGCGGACATGGACGTCGGCGAGTACCGCGAACTGGACGACCGGGACCTGCGGGACCTGCTGCACCCGGAGCAGACGCCGCCGCAGGTGTGGCAGCGGCAGTGGGAGCGCATTCAGCGCCGCTGGGGCTGAGCGGGCCTGGGCTGGTATACTGGTTCTTTGCGGGGGAATGCTCGGTCGCGCCCTGGTGTGAATCAGGGTGAGGAAAGTCCGGGCACCGCAGGGCAGGATGCCAGCTAACGGCTGGTCGGCGAGTCCAGCGCCCACGCGCGCACCACGCGCGCGGGAAGGCGGCGAAGCCGAAGGACAGTGCCACAGAAACCAGACCGCCTGCCGCGTGACGCCCGTGGTGCCGGGCGCGGCAGGTCAGGGTGAAACGGTGCGGTAAGAGCGCACCAGATTCCCGGGAGACCGGGAGTGCTGGTAAACCCCATCCGGTGCAAGACCCGACAGTACGGCAGGGTGGCCCGCCCGTCATGACCGTCAGGATGGTCGCTTGAGGCGCGTGGTGACACGCGTCCCAGAGAGATGACCGCGCAGCTGCGAAAGCGGCGGACAGAACCCGGCTTACAGTTCCCCCGCACCACCTGACACCGCCCTGGCTGATTGGCCAGGGCGGCGTTCTTGCTGTCTGGATGAACCTGCCTCAGCGGCGCCGGGCGTCCAGGGCCGCGAGCACGAACCCTGCGATCATCAGGGCCCCGCCGACCGGCGTGACGGCCCCCAGCCAGCGCGCGCCGGTCAGCGCCATCAGGTACAAGCTGCCGCTGAAGATCACGCTGCCCAGCAGCAGCGGCCAGCCCGCGCGGCGCTGCCCGGTCTGCGTGCCCAAGGCCAGCAGCGCCAGCGCGGCGTACATCTGGTAGCGCACGGCGGTCTCGAAATTGGTGAGCAGGGCCGGGTCCAGGCGGGTTTTGAGGGCGTGGGCTCCGAAGGCGCCCAGCGCGACCCCCAGGGCGGCGAGCAGAGCGCCGGCGGCGGTGAGGTTCAGGGAGGGGCGAGTCATGCCGGTCAGGGTACGGGTGCGGTGGGGGAGAAGGGTCCCGGTGGGGGAGAGGTGGGAGAACAGCGTGGCGCATCGGGACCAGCCCCACCTGGGCATCCAAAAGTGGTAATTTGCTGTCAGGAACGGCATGAACGGCCGTTCCCACCCCCTGAGAACCTGCCGGTCTGGACCCTGCCCCGGGGGACACGAGTGGGGAAAGTGGGAAGCCGGTGGGGGGAATTGGGGGGAAAAGTGGGAATCGGTGGTAAATCGTGGTAGGGCTTGTTACACTCGTTGTGCAGCCTGAAAGCCCACGTCATCGTTCATTTCGGGCTGCCTGACCCGGGCCGGACCATCCAGCGTGGTGGGACCCCGTGGGAAAAGGAGCACCATTGCCGTTCGGCGAGTATCCCTACACCATCGACGACAAGGGCCGTGTGGTCATCCCACCGCCGTTCCGGGAATTCGTCGAGGACGGGATGATTCTCACGCGCGGCATGGAAGGCTGCCTGTACGTCTTCCCGCTCGCCAGCTGGAAGCGCGTGGAAGAGCAGCTCGAAGGCCTGCCCCTCACGGACGCCGAATCCCGCGCGTTCGTGCGTTTCTTCTACTCCGGGGCGAACAAGGCGCGGCTGGACAACCAGAGCCGCGTGTCCATCCCCCAGACGCTGCGCGCCTTCGCCGGCCTGGACGGCGGGGACGTGATCGTGGCCGGCGCCCCGGGCCGCCTGGAGCTATGGAACCCGCAGCGCTGGGACGACGCGATCAGCGCCGTGCAGGCCACCCCACCCAAACCTGACCTCCTCGCCAACTTCGTGGCGTAACCAACATGACCCACCCTGACCCCACCCCCCCCACCCTCACCCACACCTCCGTCCTGGCCCAGGAAGTCCTGGACGCCCTGCAACCCGCGCCCGGCAAGGTCATCGTGGACGGCACCCTCGGCGGCGCCGGCCACACCCGCCTGCTGCTGGACCGCGGCGCCCGCGTGATCGGCATCGACCAGGACCCCTACGCCCTGACCCGCGCCCGCGAGGCCGACCTGCCCGGCCTGACCACCCTGGAAGGCAACTACCGCGACATGGTGAGCCTGCTCGCCGGAATCGGCGTGACGCAGGTGGACGGCATCCTGCTGGACATCGGCGTGAGCAGCTTCCAGCTCGACGACGCCGAGCGCGGCTTCTCGTACCACACCGAAGCGCCCCTGGACATGCGCATGAGCCAGCAGGGCGAATCCGCGGCCGACGTGGTGAACACCTACGACGCCGAGGACCTCGCCGCGATCATCTACGAGTACGGCGAGGACCGCCTCTCGCGCCGCATCGCCCGCGCCATCGTGACCGAACGCGAGAAGGCCCCCATCGAGACGACCGTCCGCCTCGCCGAGATCATCAAGCGCGCCTACCCGGGCTTCTCCAAGGGCATCCACCCCGCACGGCGGACCTTCCAGGCGCTGCGCATTCACGTGAACGACGAACTCGGCGCGCTGCGGGACGGCCTGAGCGCCGCCGAGACGCTCCTTACGCCCGGCGGGCGGCTCGCGGTGATCAGCTTCCACTCGCTGGAGGACCGCATCGTGAAGCGCTTCCTGCTGAGCAGCGCCGCTCTGACGCCCCTCACCAAGCGGCCCCTGATCGCCAGCGACGAGGAGCAGGCCGCCAACCCCCGCGCCCGCAGCGCGAAACTCCGCACCGCCGAACGCGCCCCCCACCCCGGCGGTGATGCGTGACCCGCCGCTTCACCCCCGCCCTGCCCCGGCTGGAGCAACTGGACCTGACCTTCAACACCTGGCGGGGCCGCTCGGTGCGGTACGTGCTGATCTACCTGGCGCTGAGCGTCGTGCTGGTCGGCACGCGCTACGCCACTCAGCAGATTCGCCCGGACCTGCGCGCCATGCAGGATCGGGAAGCGGCCCTGATCAGCGAACGCGACCAGCTGCAGCTGAGCGTGCAGGCCCTGCACACCCCCCAGGCGGTCCGCGAGTGGGCGTTCGCCAACGGCATGCGCCGCTTCGCCGAGGCGCGCAAGACGACCGCCAACATCGCCCCCATTCCCCCGCCCGCCCAGGCGGGCCCGCCGCCCACGCCGCCGGAACGCCGCGTGCAGGTGAGGACCGAATGGAAGTGACGCCCCGCCCTGCCCCCCACCAGCCTGCCCTGAACACCGCCCGACTCCCCGCGACCGAAGTGAGGCCCCCATGGAAGTGAAAATCCACCGACGCTCCCGGCTGATGCAGGCGCTGTCCCTGATCCTGTTCCTGCTGCTGGTCGGCGCGTACGCCCAGCTGGAATGGCGCGTGCCGCAGACGGTGCGCCAGAGTGTCGTGCAGGGCCGCGGCGCGATCCTGGCCTCGGACGGCACCGTGCTCGCCCGCAGCGTGGACGGCAAGCGGGTGTACCCGCAGGGCGTGCTGGCCGGGCAGGTCGTGGGCATGATGGGCGCCAGCGCCGGCCTCGAGGGCCTGGAGTACTCCTACAACAGCCAGCTCGAGGGCGGCGAGGACCTGAAACTCACCCTGGAACCCCGCACGCAGGCGGCCGCCGAGTCGGCCCTCGGGAAGGCGGTCGTGAAACACCGCGCCGAGTACGGGTCGGTCGTGGTGATGGAAACCCGCACCGGGCGCCTGCTGGCCGCCGCGAGCTACCCGCCCTTCGACCCCAACAACTGGCGCAGCTACAGCCGCGAGGCGATCCGCAACCGCCCCTTCCTGGACGTGTACGAGCCCGGCTCCGTCATCAAGGGTCTGGTGGTGGCCGCCGCGATCAATGAGGGCCTCACCACGCCCACCACGCAGTACGACACGCCCATGCGCCGCTACGTGGGTGGGCGCTGGGGCAGCACCATCAACGACGCCGTGGCCCACCCGCCCGTCCTGACCACCAAGCAGGTACTGCGCTACAGCAGCAACGTGGGCATGACGCACATCGTCGAGCAGTTCCCGAACGAGGGCCTGCGCAACTACCTGCTGGAGTACGGCTTCGGGCGGGACGTGAGCATCCCCACTGTGATGACCGCCACCGGACGCCTGCAGCCGCTGCGCAACTGGGGGGACCTGGTGCGCGCCACGAACGCGTTCGGGCAGGGCATGGACACCACCACCCTGCAACTCGCGGCTGCCTACAACGCCCTGGCGAACGACGGGCGCTACGTTTCCCCGCGGCTGGTGGAGGACGCCGGGCGGCTGGAGCAGCGCGAGGTGATCCGGCCCGACTCGGCCCGCACGACCCGCGCGATGCTGCAGGCCGTGATCGATGAGGGCATTCCCGGGCAGGCGGGGCTGGCCGGGTACGCCCTGGCCGGGAAGACCGGCACGGCGCAGGTCGTGGTGGGCAAGCGCTACTCCGGCGAGATCTACAACAGCGTGTTTGCCGGGTTCTTCCCGGCCGATGCGCCGCGGGTGACGGTGGCAGTCATGGTGCACGGTGCGAAGGTGGACCACCACGGATCGCAGACGGCCGCCCCGATCTACCGGGACATCGCCGCGGAGATCCTGTCCGGCTGGGGCACGATTCCGGCCGCCAAGGCCCCGGAAACCAATAATGAGTGATCTGTGAGCTGATCGGCTGACATTCCCATGGACTTTGGCCCGCCTTGCTTCCCTCTCAGGGGAACAGGCGGGTCAAACGTGTTCTGGCTTACCGGATGTAGGCCATGTGGCCCGTCATGCGGACGAATGAGGCGCTGGTGAGGTCGTGAGGTTTTCCTCATCGTGAGAAACTAAATGAGGCCATTAGAACTTGTCTCATTTAAAGATATCCGATAAAAACGAATTTTTTACACATAGAAGGTAAATCAATGCTCAAAATGAGAGCATTAAAATGAGTTTAGAAAAGCCATTTTATCATAAACTTGCCATTTTGACCCCCTAGCCTCATTCAGGAAATCAATGGTTCGTTGAGCCACCCCCAACCGAGGCCCAAGTGCGATTCCCGCCCGCCTCCCGGTGGCCCCAGCGAACCGCCCCTCTGTTTCACCTCATTCCCACCCATCACGGGAGTGCCCCGGCACTTCCGCAGGAGACCCCATGACCTTTACCCTCCGACGCCTGGCCGCCACCCTGCTGGCCACCGTACTGACCCTCGCCTCCGCCACCCCCGCCCTGCCCAGCAGCACCCTGGCGACCGACGCCGTGCGCGACGCCATCACCGCCATCGCCAACGCTCCCACCCCCGCCCAGGACGCCCGCGCCGCCGCCATCGCCCAGGCCGCCACGCAGGTCAGCGCGCCCATCGCCGCGACCCGCAGCACCGGCCGCAGCGCCGTGGTGCGCGCCACCGCCTACAACAGCCTGGCCGCCCAGACCGACAGCACCCCCTTCATCACCGCCACCGGCACCCGCGTCCGCAACGGCGTGGTGGCGCTGAGCCGCGACCTGCTGCGCCTGTTCCCCTACGGCACCCGCATCACCATCCAGGACCTGAGCGGCCGCTACAACTTCGGCAACCAGGTGTTCATCGTGGAAGACACCATGGCCGCCCGCAAGGTCAACAGCCTGGACATCTGGATGCCCAGCCGCAACCAGGCCCTGCAGTTCGGCGCCCGCAGCGTGCGCATCACCGCCGTCCGCTGAACCCCCCGCCTTCCCTGAGCGCCGCCCCGGACCCCGAGGCGGCGCTTTGCTGTGGCCCCCTGCTATGCTCCGCAGGCGCATGGCCCGCCCCACCCCCGCTCCCACTCCCGCCGTCCGGACCTGGCCGCTCGCCTGGACCCTGGCGAGCGCGCACCTGCGGCGGCGGCGCACGCAGAACGTCCTGACCATTCTGGGCATCGCGGTGGGTGTCATGGCCCTGATCGCGGCGCTGAGCCTCACGAACGGCTTCACCGGCGCCCTGATCGACGCGACCCTGCGGGCCAGCCCTCACCTGAGCGTGACCGCCTTCCGGCCCGCCGGCCCCGACCCGGAGCTGGAACGCGCGCTGCGCGGCGACGCTCGGGTGCAGGCCTTCACGCCCTTTCTGGCGGACAAGGGCCTGCTGACCCGGCCGGCCACGGACGGGCGGGCCGCCGGGGTGGACTTCACCACGCTGTTCGGCGTGCCCGGGCAGGGCAGCCGCGTGCTGGAACTGCGCGAACCGGAACGCAGCCAGCTCGCCACCCTGAAAGACGGCGAGGTGCTGCTGGGCAGCGCCCTGGCCCGCAGCGTCGGGGCGTTCACGGGAGAGGAGGTGCGGCTGCTGAACAGCACGCAGCGCCGCACCACGCTGACCGTGCGGGGCGTGTTCAGCACCGGCAACTACCTGATCGACAGCGCCTACGCCTTCACCACGCTGAACACCCTGCAGGACCTGCAGCAGACCCGCACCATCACCGGGTACCAGCTGCGCCTGCACGACCCGCAGACCGCCCGCGCGGTCGGCCGGGACCTGACCCTGAACCGCAACTACGCCGCGCTGCCCTGGCAGAACCTGTACGGCACGCTGCTGCAGCAGCTGGACCTGCAGAAGAAGGTCATCGGGTTCGTGGTGTTCCTGATCGTGGTCGTGGCCGCGTTCGGGATCGCGAACGTCCTGACCCTGGCGGTGTTCGAGAAGACGCAGGAGATCGCCATTCTCCGCGCGGTCGGCGCCACCCGCGCCCTGATCACCCGGGTGTTCCTGCTCGAAGGCCTGATCCTGGGCCTGGGCGGGCTGCTGCTGGGCAACCTGCTGGGCCTGGGCATCAGCGCGTACTTCACGGTGCGGCCCTTCCAGCTGCCCGGCGACCTGTACTTCATCACGGCCCTGCCGGTGGAGGTGCGCCTGACGGACCTGCTCGGCGTGAACACCCTGGGCCTGGTGACCACGCTGCTCGCCGCCCTGATCCCGGCGCGGCGCGCCGCGAACATCGAACCGGCCCGTATCATCCGCTGAAGAGATGCGGTTCCTGACCGGACTGTTCAGACCTGATCCGTGCCTGAACCACAATTAACGTTCCGTGCCGGCCGGCTCATGGCCGGTCAAGATGACCCCACTAGGCTGCGGGCAGGAGGAACCCATGAAAAAGATCCTGATGATTCCCGCTGCCATGCTCCTTAGCACGGCCGCCGCCGCCCCGAAGATCAGCGCCCAGAGCATCATCGTGAACCCCACCCAGCCCGACCTCAAGGTGAGCGTTCGCGTGGACAAGGACACCAGCGGCAGCCAGAACCCCGCCTACCGCGTCGGTGAGAAGATCAGCATCAGCACGACCGTCAACCGCGACGCCTACGTGTACCTCTTCAACGTCAACCCCGACGGGACCGTCGACCAGATCCTGCCCAACAAGCTGGGCGGCGACAACTTCGTCAAGGCCAACACCACCCGCGTGTTCCCGGCCGCCGACGACAAGTTCACCTTCGACATCCAGGGCCCCATCGGCCAGAACAAGGTCCTGGCGCTCGCCAGCCTGACGCCCCTGAACCTGGAGCAGATCAGCCAGTTCAAGACCGCGCAGGACACCTTCGCGACCGTGACCGCCAAGACCCAGGCCGGCTTCGCGCAGGCGCTGAGCATCGTCGTGAACCCCCTGCCCCAGAACAGCTGGGTCAGCGACACCGCCTTCTACACCGTCGCCTCCCGCGCCCAGATCAGCACCGGCAGCCTGTTCGTCGGCACGAACGTGAACAACGCCACCGTGATTCTGAACGGCCAGCGCCTCGGCGGTGCGAACGTCACCTACAGCAACCTGCGTCCCGGCACGTACCCCATCCGCGTGCAGGCCGCCGGCTACCGTGACTTCACCACCACCATCACCGTGCGGGCCAACACCACCACGAACGTGAACGTGGAATTCGCCCAGGCCACCACCCCCGCGCCCGTCGTCAGCACCTACACCGTCGCCATCCGCAGCAACGTGAACGGCGCTCGCGTGTTCGTGGACGGCCGCGAGGTGGGCGTGATCGCCAACAACGGCCTAAACGTACAGCTGAGCGGCGGCCAGCACGAGATCGTGATGATCGCCCCCGGCTACCGCACCAGCGTCGGCACGTACACCGTGACCCGCAACGCGCAGCTGACCATCAACGCCAGCCGCTAATCCTGAGCCGGACCAACTGTGCCACCCCCGCCGAAGCCGGCGGGGGTGTTTTCTTTGCCCTGCTGTTGTTCAGCCGCGGGCACGGACCACCATGGCGATCCCCATGCCGCCGCCGATGCACAGGCTCGCCACCCCGGTCTCCTTGCCCATGCGCCGGAGCTGATGCACCAGCGTGACCAGCACGCGCGCGCCGGACGCGCCGATGGGGTGGCCCAGCGCCACCGCGCCGCCCGTGACGTTCACGCGCGCCGGATCGGCCTTCAGGTCCCGCACGACCGCCAGGGACTGTGCGGCGAAGGCCTCGTTCAGCTCGAAGAGGTCGACGTCCGCCACGCCCAGTCCGGCGCGGTCCAGCGCGATCGGCACGGCCTTCGCCGGCCCGATCCCCATGACCGCCGGGTCCACGCCGATCGCGGCGTAGCTGGCGATCTCGGCCAGCACCGGCAGCCCGTGTGCCTGCGCGTACTCCTCGGAGGCGACCAGCAGCATGGCGGCGCCGTCGTTGATGCCGCTGGCGTTCCCGGCCGTGACGGTCCCGTCCTTCTTGAAGGCCGGCTTCAGTTTCGCCAGGGCCTCCAGGGTGGTCGCGCGCGGGTACTCGTCGCGCTCGAAGATGGTCGTGCCCTTGCGGCCCGGCACCTCCACCGGCACCAGCTCGTCGGCGAAATGCCCGGCGTCCAGCGCCGCCGCGGCCCGGGTCTGGCTTTCCAGCGCGAAGGCGTCCTGCTCCTCGCGGGTCAGATTCCACGCCTCGGCGACGTTCTCCGCGGTGATGCCCATGTGGTAGTCGGCGAACACGTCCGTCAGGCCGTCACTCAGGATGCTGTCCAGCGCCTGCGCGTGCCCCAGGCGGTAGCCCTCGCGGGCGCGGGGCAGCAGGTACGGCGCGCGGCTCATGGATTCCGTGCCGCCCGCGAGGTACACCTGACCGTCCCCGGCGCGGATGCCCTGCGCGGCGCTCACGACCGCCTGCAGGCCGCTGCCGCACACGCGGTTCACGGTGAGGCCCGGCACGTGATGCGCCAGCCCCGCCCCGATCGCCACCTGCCGGGCCACGTTCATGCCCTGCCCGGCCTGCAGCACGTTCCCCACGATCACGTCGGCGATGTCGTCGCCGTTCACGCCGTCCAGCACTGCCCGGGCCGCCGTCACGCCCAGCTGCGCGGCCGACACGTCCTTCAGGCTGCCCAGGAAACTCCCGATGGGGGTGCGTTTGGCGGCCACGATCACCAGTTTCGTCATGCCCTGAAGTGTAACGGGCGGGTGTCACAGCGGCGCCCGCGCCGGGTGTCACCGCCGCGGGACGCGGCCTACGCGGTGAGCCGGTACACGGCCCAGTACAGCAGCAGGGCCACGCTGGTCGTGACCACCGCCACCGGCGTGCCGTAGCGCATGAACGCCCCGAAGCCCATGGGATGCCCCTCGCGGCGCGCGATGTCGGACACCACGATGTTCGCCGACGCGCCGATCAAGGTGAGGTTCCCGCCCAGGCACGCGCCCAGCGACAGCGCCCACCACAGCGGGTCCAGCGCGGCCCCGCCGGCGCCCTGCATCTCGCGCAGCACGCCCGCCATGCTGATTGTGAAGGGAATGTTGTCCACGAACCCGCTGATCAGCGCGCTGCCGAACCCCACCAGCAGGATGCCGCGCCCCACGTCCCCGCCGATCACACCGGTCATCGCCTGCGCCACCGTGGTGAACACCCCGGCGTGCTCCAGTGCGCCCACCACCACGAACAGCCCCATGAAGAACAGCAGCGTCGTCCACTCCACGCTCTCGAACAGTTCCGCCGGGTTCAGGTCGGCGATCAGCATCAGGAACGTGCTGGTGGTCAGGGCGATCAGGCCGGCCTCCAGGCCGAGCGGGTGCCCCACCATGAACAGAAGGAGCGTCACCCCGAACACCGCCAGCGCCTGCCGCATCAGCCGCGCGTCGGTCTTCACCGGGGTGGGGTCGGTCAGCACCCGGCGCAGGTTGTCCGCGTCGAAGGTTCCGGCCAGCGCGCCGCTGCGGCGCATCATCAGGTGCATCATGCCCACCGCGAGCACGGTCACGACGGCCGCGTACGGCGCGACGTTCACCAGGAAATCCCCGAAGCCCTTGCCGGCCACCGAGCCGATGATGATGTTCGGCGGGTCGCCGACCAGCGTGGCCGTGCCGCCCGTGTTGCTGGCGATGATCACCGCGATCAGGTAGGGCAGGGGCTTGAGGCCCAGCCGCGTGACCACCGTGACCACCACCGGCGCCATGAACAGCACGGTCGTCACGTTGTCCAGGAAGGCGCTGAACGCCGCGGTGAGCAGGCTGAACACCCACAGCACCCGCACCGGCTCGCCGCGCGTGACCAGCAATGCCCGCCGCGCGACCAGCTCGAAGAACCCGCTGCGGGACAGCACGTTGACGATGTTCATCATGCCGAACAGCAGGAAGATCGTGTTGAAGTCGATGGCCCCCCACGCCTGATCCGGCGTGAGCAGACCCAGCAGCATCACCGCGCAGGCGCCGAGCAGCGCCGCGACGGTGCGGTGCACGTACTTTTCCAGCAGGATCATCAGGTACGTCAGGCCGAACAGCGCGAGGGCCAGCGTGGTGACCTGCCCCGCACTCAGGTGCAGGCCGAGCGAGTCCAGCAGGGAGGGGTGGGCAGGGGAGTCATGCATCAGGGCACCGTCCAGGGCAGCAGGGGAAGGCTCAAAGCAAAGGAGGAGTCTGCGCAGAACAGACTCCTCCAGGTCGGCGTATGGTCGCCGGCACCCGCCCCGAAAGGCAGCGTTACGCTCCCACTGTACCAGCCCTTCACTACACTGCACGCATGCAACCACAGGACTGGACGGTGCCCGGGGCGCCCGTGAAGGGGTACGTGTGGCCGGCCGCCCCGGAGCGCGGCGCGGTGCTGCTCTCCCACGGCGTCGGCGAGTACGCCGCGCGCTACGTCGAGCGGTACCACGCCCTGATTCCCGCCCTGGTCGCGCGGGGCTACAGCGTGTACGCCTTCGACCACCGTGGGCACGGGCAGTCGCCGGGCCGGCGCGCCGTGGTGGACCTGAACGACCTCGTCGAGGATCACCTCAGGGCCCGGGAGGCGCTGCGGGGTCTGACCGTGCCGGTGTTCGCGTTCGGGCACAGCCTGGGCGGGCTGGTCACCGCCGCCAGCGCCAGCCGCGACCCGCGCGGCCTGGCCGGCGTGATCCTCTCCAGCCCGGCGCTGCTGGTCGGGCAGGAGGAACCCGCCTGGCTGAAGAAACTCGCGCCGCTGCTGGCCCGGGTCGCGCCCGCCCTGCCCGTGAACGCCCTGAGCACCGCGCACCTGTCCCGCCTGCCCGACGAGGTCCAGGCGTACGAGGCCGACGAGCAGGTCTTTCACGGCAAGGTCCGCGCCCTCACCGCCGCGAGCCTGCTGGGCCTCAGCGAGCGCCTGTGGGACATGTACCCCCGCTGGACGCTGCCCACCCTGACCGTGCACGGCGAGGCAGACCGCATCACCGACCCGCGCGGCAGCCGCCGGTTCCACGACCTGATCGCCAGCCCCGACAAGGAACTGCACCTGGAAGCGGGCGGGTACCACGAACTCCTGAACGACCTGCCGCGCGAGCAGGTGCGCGCCCGCCTGCTGGACTGGCTGGACGCCCGCACCTGAGCCGCGCCCCCTTCCAGCCCGCGCGGGTGCCCGGACACGCATGAGCCCGCTGGGGACGGCGGCTTCAGGTTTCCTTGTCGCAGCCTGCCCGCCCGGGGCCGGATTGACTATGCTGCGCTGAGAGTCAAGGGCGGCGCGCGGCGGGTTGCGGCGCGCCCGCCCACCGGAGGAACGCATGGAAGAACGCAAGAGCATGGGAACGGCCCTCGTCGACGTGTTCGACGCCGGGGTGACCCTGGTCAAAGCAGAAGTGAATGGTGTGGCCCGCAAGGTCGGGGACGTCGCCAAGGCCAAGGGGC
Organism: Deinococcus ficus; assembly: GCF_003444775.1. Taxonomy (NCBI): domain Bacteria; kingdom Thermotogati; phylum Deinococcota; class Deinococci; order Deinococcales; family Deinococcaceae; genus Deinococcus; species Deinococcus ficus. The sequence continues at coordinate 918,032 of NZ_CP021081.1, forward strand.
TGGGCGCCGTGATCCTGCTCGCCGCGGTCGGGCCGCTGATCCTGGGCCTGATCTTCCTGATCCTCGCCCTGTTCTACCTGCTGATGCTGTGGCTGCCCGCCTGGGGCGCCGCCCTGGTGATCGCCCTGCTCAGCCTGGCCGTCACCGCCGGCCTGATCATGTTCGGCCTGAAGAAACTCAGCGCCGAGGTGGACACCAGCGAACCCCTGCTGCACCGCGACGAGATCGCCTGGGCCGACCAGGGCAGCCCCAGCGTGACCTTCGGTCAGAGCGCCGCCGAGACCACCACCGTGAGCACCACCACCTACGCCGCCCACGCCACGCCCGACGCGGCCAGCACGACCACCTACGCGGCCACCACCGGCACGGAGGTCACGGACGATATCCGGGTGGTTGACCGGTCCCGCACCGCCCACACCCACCCCACCCCCGGAACGCCCGAGGTGCCCGGCGTGCCCGTCAGCACCGAACCGACCTACCGGGACGACATGCGCCGCGGAGGCAACGCATGAACGGCAAGCACGACCACGTCCCGCCCCACGTCACCACCGAACGCGAACTGATCACCGAGCGCGAGGCCGCCCGTGAACGCCTGCGCGCCAGCGTGGACACCCTGGCGCAGCAGGCCAACCTGCACGTGCAGATGCAGAAAGACCCCCTGAAGATGATCGGCGGCGCGTCCGCGGTCGGGGCGGTCCTGGGCCTGATGATGGGCCGCCAGATGCGCCGCACGAAGAAGATCTACGTGGACGCCGACAGCCCCGCCAAGTACCAGAAGGCCCTGATCAAGGCGCAGAAAAGCCAGAAGGGCGGCGGGGTCGGCGGCGCCCTGGTCGCCACGCTCGGCACGCTGGCCGTGAAGACGCTCACCGAGCGCGTCATCACGCCCCGCCTGGAGCAGCTCTCCACGTCCCTGCTCGACCGGGCCGGGCAGGCCCCCGCAGCCGGGCCGCGCGCCGCTCTGGACCGCGGACAGCAGGTCACCTTCACCGAGGTGGACCGCGTGACCGGCCGCCCCGCCACCTTCGACAAACCCGTCACCGGCCCGGTCACCCTGACCACCGGCGAGGGCGGGCAGGTCGTCGTGAAGGAAGGCCGCACGCCCGTCCACTCGTCCGCAGCCACCGCCGCCTTCCTGAAAGAGCCCCAGGGCGGGGAGGACCACCGCCCAAAAGCTGACGCGCCGGGCCTCCACACGAGTGGACGTCCGGCGCATGCCAGCCACGACCGGAGCGGTACAGTGACGGCCGTGAGTCCCGTTACCCCCACCCACCCCGGGGTCGTGCCCATGCCCGAGAGCCAGGTCGAGGCCAAGGCCGTCGGCACCGCCATCCCGGACACCGACCGCCGCAATCCCACCGCCTCCGCGGCTCTGCCCGGCGGGCAGACGCCCCACAGCACCGGCGCGACCGGCCCCGCTGTTACCCCCCGCCACGCCGGCGTGGTCAGCATGCCGGACAGCCAGGTGGACGCCAAGGCCACCGGCACGGCCATCGATCCGCTGCACCGCAGCAACCCGAACGCCGGCCCCGTCACCCGCCCCGGAACGGGCGCAGTGGGCACCGGACCCACCGGCCCGGTCGTGACCCCCGCGCACGCCGGCGTGGTGCGCATGCCGGACAGCCAGGTGGAGGCGAAGGCCAGCGGCACCCCCATCGCCGGGGACGAGCGCGGCAACCCCAACGCCCGCTGACCTGGGTTCCACCCTGAATCCGGCGCCCCGCCCCCTGTGGCTGCGGGGCGCCTGTTCGTGGCGCGCGCCCCGGCCGGTTGCGGGGGCGTTTGCTACCCTGGGCACGTGCCCTCCGCCCGTCCCTCCACCCGCACCACCCGCCAGCGCGACGAGATTCACCGCGTGCTGACCACCGCGCCGGGCCCCCTGACCGTCACCGAGATTCACGCGCAGGCGCAGCGGGACCTGCCGGCCCTGGGCATCGCCACGGTGTACCGCACCCTGAAGCTCCTCACCGACCAGGGCCTGATCCATCCGGTCATGCTGGACGGCGAGACGCTGTATGAGGCGAGCGGCCGCGGTCACCACCACCACTTCAGCTGCCGCCGGTGCGGCCGCGTGTTCACCCTGCAGACCTGTCCGGTCAGCCTGCCGCGCGGCACGGTGTTCGCCGGCGGGTTCGTGGTGGACGCCCACGAACTTACCCTGTACGGCCTGTGCCCCGACTGCGCCGCCCTGCCCCCCGCCTGACCTGACCGGACAACCCCGCCGCCCGGCCCTTGCACGCCCCCGCACCGGGGCGGTACTCTCCGCATAGCTCCCGCGTGGAGCGACCCACTTCAGAGCGCCCGAGAGACCTGGCTCCACGACGGCGCGGCAACCGGACCTCATCACGTCACGGTGCCAAGGCCAGCCCCCGCACGTTCACGATGATCACTGCGCGGGGACCGAGCGGGAAGAGGACACGCGGATGACCATCTGGCGCCCCCTTCTCTTCAGACCCACCGAAGAAGGGGGCGCCCCTGTACCGGGGCCGCTCCCACCCCCCCACCGAGGAGGGCGGCCCATGCCCCATTCCCACAAGACCACCCCGCGTTTCGAGACCCTGCAGGTGCACGCCGGCCAGCGCCCCGACCCCGCCACCGGCGCGCAGGCGGTGCCCATCTACGCCACGAACAGCTACGTGTTCGAATCCCCCGAGCACGCCGCGCAGCTGTTCGGGCTGCAGGCCTTCGGGAACATCTACAGCCGCATCCAGAACCCCACCACCGCCGTGTTCGAGGACCGCGTCGCCGCGCTCGAAGGGGGCGTGGGCGCACTGGCCGTGTCCAGCGGGCACGCCGCGCAGTTCCTGGCGATCACCACCCTGGCGCAGGCCGGGGACAACATCGTCGCCAGCCCCAACCTGTACGGCGGGACCGTCAACCAGTTCCGCGTAACGCTGAAACGCCTGGGCATCGAGGTGCGCTTCACCGGCCGCGATCAGCGCTCCGAGGAGTTCGCCGCCCTGATCGACGACCGCACCCGCGTCGTGTACTTCGAGACGCTCGGCAACCCCGGCCTGGACGTCCCGGACTTCGAGGGCATCGCGCGGGCCGCCCACGCGCGCGGCGTGGCCGTGATCGTGGACAACACCTTCGGCGCCGGCGGGTACTACTGCCAGCCGCTCAGGCACGGCGCGGACATCGTGACCCACAGCGCCAGCAAATGGATCGGCGGGCACGGCAACGGCATCGGCGGCGTGATCGTGGACGGCGGCACCTTCGACTGGGGCAGCGGCCGCTACCCCCTGATGACCGAGCCCAGCCCCAGCTACCACGGCCTGAACTTCTGGGAGACCTTCGGCACCGGCAACCCGCTCGGCCTGCCGAACATTGCGTTCATCATCCGCGCCCGCACCGAGGGCCTGCGTGACTTCGGCACCACCCTCGCCCCCCAGCAGGCGTGGCAGTTCATCCAGGGCCTGGAAACGCTGAGCCTGCGCGCCGAACGCCACGCGCAGAACACCCTCGCGCTGGCCGGCTGGCTCGCCACGCACCCTGACGTGAGCCGCGTCACTTATCCCGGGCTGAGCAACCACCCGCATTACGACCGGGCCCAGCATTACCTGCCGCGCGGGGCCGGCTCCGTCCTCACCTTCGAACTCAAGGGCGGCCGGGCGGCCGGCGAGGCCTTCATCCGCAGCGTCACGCTCGCTCAGCACGTCGCGAACGTCGGCGACACCCGCACCCTGGTCATCCACCCCGCCAGCACCACCCACAGCCAGCTCGACGAGCTCACCCAGACGGCCGCCGGCGTCACGCCCGGCCTGATCCGGGTGTCGGTGGGCATCGAACACATCGACGATATCCGCGAGGACTTCGCCCAGGCGCTCGTCGCCGCCCACGACGGCCCCGCCGCACCGCAGGAGGCCGCGCCCGCCGGAGCCGGAGCGTGACCGCCCTGACCCGCCCCGCCCCCACCCGGCCCGCCCCGCCCGTCACCACCCCGGAAGGCGGCCGCGCCCCCGAGCCCCAGCCGGCCCCCGTCACCACCGGCACCGCCACCCTGTTCCGCACCACGCCGCTGCTTCTCGACTGCGGGCAGCCGGTCAACGACATCCGCCTGCGGTACCACACCTACGGCACCCCCCGCCCCGAGGCCACCCTGGTCCTGCACGCCCTGACCGGCACCAGCGCCGTGCACGACTGGTGGCCAGACTTCCTCGGCCCCGGCCGGCCCCTGGACCCCCAGGAGCAGTACGTCGTGTGCGCCAACGTCCTGGGCGGCTGCGCCGGCAGCACCGGCCCCGCCGACCTGCCCCGCGTGAACGGCGGCGACCCGCCCCTCACCCTGCGCGACCTCGCCCGCGCCGGACGCGCCCTGCTGGAGCACCTGGGCGTGCAGCGCGTGCGCGTGATCGGCGCCAGCATGGGCGGCATGCTCGCCTACGCCTGGCTGCTGGAATGCCCGGACCTCGTGGACCGCGCCGTGATCATCGGCGCGCCCGCCCGGCACAGCCCCTGGGCGGTCGGCCTGAACACTGCCCAGCGCGGCGCCATCCGCGCCGCCCCCGGCGGGGAAGGCCTCAAGGTCGCGCGGATGATCGCCATGCTCTCCTACCGCAGCCCCGAAAGCCTGGACGCCACCCAGGCCGGACAGCGCGTGCCCGGCGTGCCCGCCATCACCAGCTACCTGCACTACCAGGGCGAGAAACTCCACGCCCGCTTCTGCGAACGCACCTACTGCACCCTCACGCAGGCCATGGACGCCTTCCAGCCCACCGACGCCGAACTGCGATGTATCCAGGCGCCCGTGCTCGCCGTCGGCATCCGCAGCGACCAGCTGTACCCCGCCGCCGAAGTCCAGGGCCACGCCCGGCGCCTCCCGCAGGGCACCTACTGGGAACTGGACAGCCCCCACGGCCACGACGCCTTCCTGATGGACGCCCAGGACCTCCCCGGGCAGGTCCGCGCCTTCCTGAACGCCTGACTCCCCCAAGCCCGGGTGGGCAGGGGGAGTCAGGAACCTGCAGGCTTTACAGCGGGACGGTGGCCGGCGGTTCATCGTGCCGGACGCTCTTGTACCAGCTTTTCTCCCCGGTGGCGTGCCGGTAGAGGGCCAGCGGCAAGGACCACAAGGTCACGGCACTGAACACCGGCAGCGTCAGCATGATGTACACCACGGTCGTCCACGGCAGCTGCTTTTCCCGGCAGTAGCGCACGGCCCACTGCAACTGCATCAGGAGCGGCAGGCCCGACATGACCGTGCCCCACCACCCTGGCGTGGACAGCCCCGCCCCCGGCGTCCGGCGCCGCAGCGGCTGGGTCAGCAGGCTGAGGGTGAGCAGGGTGTTCAGCCAAGGCCCCAGGATCATGTACGTGAAGTCCAGCAGCGTCGCCGGATGGGACCGGCTGCGCAGCAGCCTGGGCAGGTACGGCAGGCACTCCATGGTGCCCTGAATCCAGCGGGCGCGTTGTTTCATGAAGGGCACCGCGTCGATCATGCCCTGCTGCCCGACCTGCGCGGTCAGCATCGCGATCCGGTTCTCGGGCCGTTCCAGCCGGATTTCCAGGGCGCTGCCGAAATCCTCCAGCAGCACGTCCGGCCAGGGCAGCACGCCCCGGTCCAGCTGCCGGGCCACGTAACTGGCGCGCATGCACTGCCCGTTCCCGGTCAGGGACGCCGTGCCGGCCGCATGCCGCACGCGCTGGTAATGCCCCAGGATGAAGTTCTCCAGGTCCTGCTGGACCAGCAGCACGCGGGCCAGTGCCCCATGCAGGCCCGGCAGCGCCCCGCCCGGCATCCGGTAACGCATCCAGCCCTGCGCGGCCATGACCTGAGGCGCCTCGAACGCGCCCCGCACCTGCGAGACGAACTCCGGCCCGATCCGGCCGTCCGCGTCGATGCCGACGAACACGACCCGCTCCAGGGCCCGCCCCGCCGCCCGGTACTCCCGCAGCAGCTGCTCCACCGCCCAGTTCATGGCCCGGCCCTTGTTCTGCCGGGCATTCGGGAACTCGCGGCGCAGCAGGCGCACCGACGGGTCCAGCGCGGCAAGGCGCCGCACGATGCCGTCAGTGCCGTCGTCGCTGGCGTCGTCGATCACGACCACCTCGGCGTCCGGGGCGGTCGCCCGCAGGTTCTCCACGGTCGCCTCGATCACCTGCGCCTCGTTCAGCGCGGGCACCAGGAACGTGAGCTGGGCGCCGGACCTCGACTCGGGGAGCCGCTGGGCGGGCATCAGGGCACTGGCCACCTGCTGAACGGCATACAGGCCGAACGAGACCATGCCCACGGCATCAATCAGTTTGAAGAGCTTCCTGAGCATAAAGTTCCTAGAGATACCACACGTCGCCCGGCGGGTCGGCCTTCAGGAGCGCCGCGCGCCGCCCGGGGACGCCTCACCGAGAACGTCCGCGACGAGCGCGGCGGTGTGGTGGATGGTGTGGTGGTCGAGCACGAACTGGCGGGCGTTGAGGCCCAGCTGCCGGGCCCGCTCCGGGTGGGCAGCGAGGGCCCGGAGGGCGGTGGCGAGCAACCGGGGCTGGGCGGGCACCAGCAGGCCGGTGTGGCCGTCCTGGACGAGTTCGGCCTGGGCGGGGATGGGGGTGGTGACGATGGGCAGGGCGCTGCTCATGGCCTCCAGGGTGACGAGGGACTGGTTTTCGGCGAGGGTGGGTTGCAGCAGGACGTCGGCGGCGCGGTACAGCTCGGGCATGTCCCAGCGCCGTCCCAGAAACCGCACGTTCCCCAGCCGCAGGAGCTTCTGGAGGCGGTGCGCGGCGGCGCCCAGCCCGGCGTCCTGGTCGCCCACGAACACGAAGTCCAGGTCCGGGGCGTGCCGGGCGGCGAGCAGCGCCGTGAGCTGGTTCTTCTCTGGCGCGAACCGGCCGGGAATCAGCACCGTGAAGCGCGTGAAGCCGTACTCGGAGCGCAGTGCCTCGCGTTCCCCGGGGTGGGCCGGGCGGAACCTCGTGGGGTCGGCGCCGTTCGTGACCTCGCCCACCTGCGGCAGCCCGAGCGGGCCGCGCAGGAACGCCCCGCCCCAGCGGGACACCGTGACCAGCCGGTCGGCGGTCCGCAGGGGCCGGGCCTTCGTGCGTCGGTAGATCTCGCGGTACAGCAGCCGCACCGGCGCGGGGTAGTGGTATTCCAGCTGGTCGTGCAGCACGGCCAGCCGCGGCGAGGCCAGCCGTGGCAGCAGCTGGCGGTAGGTGGCCGGCTCCCAGGCCTGCAGCACGCGCAGGTGGAAGGCCCGCGTGTGGTCCGGCAGCGTGGCGGGGTCGCCGAAGCGCTCCACCGGCACGCCGGCCGCCTGGAAGCGCCGGGCGAGTTCGTCCAGCGTGTCCCGGTCCGGCAGGAACACCGTCGGCTGCCAGCCGTGCGCGGGCAGCAGCGGCAGCACGTCCAGCAGCCAGACCTCGCTGCCGGCCACGCGCGGGGCGTCCGTGATGAAGGCCGCAGTCCGGGGGGCGGTCATTCGACGCGTTCTCCCCGCTGGAGTTTCACGGCGCGCACGAGGTTCTGGTACATCAGCGCGCCGGTCAGCGGGCCGACGCCGCCGGGCACGGGCGTCTGCGCGCGGACCGGCAGGTCGCGCTCGGCGTCGCCAGCCACGCCGGACTCCTGCACGTTGATGCCGGCGTCCACGATCACGTGGTGCGGCTGAACGTGCCCGGCCCGCAGCAGCCCGGCCCGGCCGACCGCGACCACCACGGCGTCCACGTCCGCGAGCACGCGCGGGAGGTCGCGGGTGTGCTCGTTGCACAGGGTGACGGTCACGCCGCGGTTGTTGAGCATGAAGGTCAGGGGCCGGCCCACCGTGCGGCCCGGGCCGATCACGGCCACGCGCCGGCCGCGCAGGTCGTCACCCAGCGCCTCGCGCAGCAGGAACCGCACGGACCGTGGCGTGGGCGGCAGCAGCGCCTCGGGCTCGCGCCCGGCGGCGATCAGGCCCAGGTTGCCGGGCGTGAGGCCCTCCACGTCCTTGCGGTGCGCGATGTGCAGCAGCGCCTCGTCGGCGTCCAGGCCGGGCGCGAGCGGGAGTTCCAGCACGATGCCGTGCACGGACTCGTCGGCCGAGAGTTCCCGCAGCGCGGCTTCCAGGTCGGCCTGGGTGACGGTCTCGCCCAGGTCCACCACGTGGAAGTCCAGGCCGAGCTTGCGGGCCTGCCGGGCCTTGCTCTGCACGTACACGCGCGAGGCCGGGTCGCTGGAGGCCAGCACGCTCACCAGCCGCGGCTGGAACGGTGGGGTCAGGGCCGCCCACTCGGCCAGGGCGGCGCGGACCTCGGCGGTCACGCGGTCGGCCAGGGGTTTGCCCGGCAGGGCGCGGGGCGGGGCAGGGGAGTCGGGGGGAGTGAAATCAGTCATGGCTGGGGGGGGCGGGGCGGCGCCCGCGGACGCTGCCCTTGAGCTTACCCCCGGGGTGGGGGAGGGCGCTCATCAGTGGCGGAAGTGGCGGGAGCCGGTGAAGACCATGCTGAGGCCCAGCTCGTTGCACGCGGCGATGACTTCCGGGTCGCGTTTCGCGCCGCCGGGCTGCAGGATGGCGGTCACGCCGGCCGCTGCCGCGAGGCGCACCACGTCGTCGAAGGGGAAGAAGGCCTCGCTGGACAGCACGGCGCCCTGCGCCCGCTCCCCGGCGTTCGCCACGGCCCGCTCGGCCGCCCAGATGCGGCTCACGGCGCCCGCCCCCAGGCCCACGGTCACGCCCTCCTTGGCCAGCACGACGGCGTTGCTGCGCGCGCCCTTGACCACGCCCCACGCGAAGCGCAGGTCTGCCCACTCCTGCTCGGTCGGCTGGCGCTCCGTCACCACTTCGGGGCACAGGTCGTCCCAGGGCCGCGCGTCGCGTTCCTGCACGGCGAAACCCCCGGTCAGCGGGCGGACGTCCAGCACGCTCACATTCTGCTCGGGCCCGGCGATCAGCACGCGCAGGTCGGGTTTCTTCTGCGCGAACCACTCCACCGCGTCCGGGGTGACGTCCGGCGCGATCAGCACCTCCAGGAACGTGCCGCGCATCGCCTGCGCCGCCGCGAAGTCCACGGCGCGGCTCACCGCGACCACCCCGCCGAACACGCTGAGGGTGTCGGCGTCCCGGGCGCGTTCCCAGGCCCCCGTCACGGTGTCCGCCACGGCCACGCCGCAGGGGTTGGCGTGCTTCACGGCCACGCACACCGCGCCGTCCGTCCCGGCCGCCTGTTCCTGCGCGGCCAGGTCCTGGCACAGCGCCCAGGCGGCGTCCGCGTCGGCGTAGTTGTTGAAGCTCATGGGCTTGCCGGCCACCACGCGGGCGTCCAGCACCGGCCCGCGCGCCGCGCCCCAGCGGTAGATGGCGCCGGGCTGGTGCGGGTTTTCTCCGTAACGCACCTCCGCCGCCTTGGTCAGGTTCAGGGTCAGGGCGTCGGGCAGTTTCGTGGGCAGGACGTCCGAGGCGCCCTCCAGGTACGCGGTGATGGCCGCGTCGTACTCGCTGGTGTGCCGGTAGGCCTTCGCCGCCAGCCGCCGCCTCTCGGCCGCCGGGACCTCGTCCTGCAGGGCCACGGCGTAGTCGGCCGGGTCCACCAGGACCAGCACGCCCTCGTGGTTCTTCGCCGCCGAGCGGATCATGGCCGGCCCGCCGATGTCGATGTTCTCGATCACGTCCGCGTCCGGCGCGCCGCGCGCCACCGTCTCCCGGAAGGGGTACAGGTTCACGCACACCAGATCGATGGTGCCGAAGCCCTGCCCGGCCAGCTCGTCCATGTGGGCCGTGCCGCGCCGCGCCAGGATGCCGCCGTGCACCGCGGGGTGCAGGGTCTTCACGCGGCCGTCCATCATCTCCGGGAAGCCGGTCACGTCACTCACCGCGCGCACCGGCACGCCCGCCGCCGACAGCGCCGCGAAGGTGCCGCCAGTGCTCAGCACCTCCCAGCCGCGCGCCGAGAGCGCCTGCGCGAACTCCACCACGCCCGTCTTGTCACTCACCGAGATCAAGGCCCGTTTCGTCATCCTGTCCTCCCTCCGTCCGGCGGGCCCGCGCCCGGCCGGCTGCATCAGAAACGATGGACACCACCCCCACCACTTGCGGGAACCGGTGTCCGACCCAGGCGCGCGATCACTTCCCTGTCCTGAACGGCTTCCCCGTGGTTCGCCCACGCTAGCGCCAGTCGCCGTTCACTCGGAGTGCAGCATACCAGCCGGCCCGGCCCCCGGCCCACCCGGACAGGGGGTGAAGCTGGACAGCCCACCTCTCCCGCCCCCGGGCCGCGGCGGTATCTTCTGGGGCAATGACCAACGCACGCATCACCGGGGTCCGGCCATGACCGCCGCGAAGACCGCACCGGCCCGCCAGTCGCCCATGAGCCCGGGCGCCATCCTGCTGTGGGTGGCCGGGGCCGCCCTGGCCTTCATCGCGCTGTTCTACGTGATCACCCTGATTCTCCGGGCGATGCCCGACCCCATCGGGCCGCGCGCCGACCTGTTCGTGCAGGGCGCGCGCATGACCCTGCAACTCACCGTGGTGAGCGGCCTGATCGGCCTGGCCGTGGGCATGCTGGCCGGCATCATGAAGGTCAGTGCCAGCCCGCTGGTGCGCGCGCCCGCGAACCTGTTCGTGTGGCTGATCCGCGGCACGCCGTTGCTGGTGCAGATCCTGTTCGTGTACAACGCCCTGCCGCCCCTGCTGCAGGGCATCGGCCTGAACGTCAGCCTGAACGAGTTCTGGTCGGCGGTGATCGCCCTGGCCCTGAACGTCGGCGCGTACAACGCCGAGGTGATCCGCGCCGGTATCCTCGCCATTCCCAAGGGCCAGACGGAAGCCGCGCGCAGCCTGGGCCTGACCAGCGGCAAGACCATGCAGACGGTCGTGCTGCCGCAGGCCATGCGGATCGTCGTGCCGCCCCTGGTGAACAACATCGTGGCGCTGCTCAAGGACTCCTCGCTGGCCAGCACCATCGCCCTGCTGGAACTCTCCCTGGCCGGCGCGCGCGTCAGCAGCGAGACGTTCATGCCCATCCCGGTCCTGACCACCATCGCGGCCGTGTACCTCGCGCTGACCACCGTCATGACCTTCTTCACCGACCAGCTGGAAAAACGCGTGAAGATCGCCAGCCGCTGAGCTGGCCCCCCACCGCGAAGCCGCCCACCAGGACTCCCGGTGGGCGGCCTTCTTCTGGTGTGCTTCAGGTGCCGTCGCTCAGGCCCTTGGCTTCCTGACGGGGGTCGTCGGGCTGCAGGTCGCTCATGATCTCCACCGGGTCCAGGTCCGGTTCGCCCAGCACCCCGGCCGGCGCGTCGCTCGGGTCGCCCTCGTGCGCGGCGCTGGGCAGCCAGTAGCGTTCCACCCAGCGCTTGATCAGCGTGGCGACTGGAATGGCCAGCAGCGCGCCGCCCGCGCCGCCCAGCGCCAGCCCGATCAGCAGCGCCACCAAGATTGTGGAGGCGGTCAGCTGCGTGGTGCGGCCCATGATGATCGGCCCGATGACGTTTCCGAGCAACTGGTTGATCAGGAAGTACAGCAGCGCCACCAGCAGGATGGTGGTCGTGCCCAGGGGCACGGCCTGCACCATCGCCAGGATGGACGCCAGCACGATCCCCACGTACGGGAACAGGTTGATGAACCCGCTCATCAGCCCGATCGCCAGGGCGTTCGGGACCTTCAGCAGCAGCAGCCCGCCGGTGGCGAGCACCACGCACGCCACCATGGTGAGCAGCGTGCCCCGCAGGTACGACCCGAAGCTCTCGCTCACGTCGTCGGACAGCCGGACGATGGTCGGCTGCCAGCGTTTCGGGAACACCCCCACCAGCGTGCGGCCCACACCGTCGTAATCGAACATGAAGTACATGGCGAGCGTCACGATGAACCCCACCTGCCCCAGCCACCCCACCAGGTTGCTCAGGGTGTGCATGACGTCCGGGCCGGAATTCAGGATGCGTTCGGCAAGCGGCCCGGCGCCCTGCTGGATGCCGCTGAGCTGCTTGTCGATGGCCTCGCTCACCCGGTCGCGCAGGCCCTCGGCGCCCTGCACGTTCCCCAGGTGATCGAGGAGGTTCATGGCGAGTTCCTTCAGGGACCGGGCGAGCTGCGGCAGGCTCTGCAGCATGCTCTGCACCTGGGAACTCAGGGTCATGACGATGCCCGTCACCAGCCCCAGGCCCAGGATCAGCACCAGCAGCACGCCCAGGCCCCGGCCCACCCCGCGCCGCTCCAGCCACACCAGCAGCGGGTTGCACAGGAACGCCAGTCCGTACGCGAGCAGGATCGTGACCAGCACGCTGGTCAGGAGCTGCATGCCGCGCAGCAGCACCCACAGCGCCAGCGGCACCGCGATCAGGTACACCACCAGCCGCACCGCGGGCCGCTGCCACAGCACGGCGATCAGTTCCACCACGTTCTCCCCGCGGCGCAGCGCGGAGCGGAGCGGCTCGTTGGCCGCCGGGGCCGGGGCGGGGACGTGCGGGTCAGGGTGGGGCGGGAGGGTCACGCGGTCATCCTGCCACGGCGGGCGGCACGACCGGCGGCTGCTCGCGGCGGCTGCCGGCCTTCTGCCAGAAGTACACCAGGGCGATCAGGCCCAGCGCGCCCAGGTTCCAGAGGATGTGCGTGGGAATGATCAGGATGAGGGACGCGACCAGCAGCAGCAGCGTCTGAAGGACGTTGGTGCGCCGGTGCAGGAAGCGCAGCGTGGCCGCGCTGAACGCCACCAGCCCAATGAACGCGAACACCACCATGGGCACCGCCTCGGCCAGCGGCAGGCCGCCCAGGCGGTTGTTGGCGATCAGGAGCAGCTGCGGGTTGAAGAACATCATGTAGGCCAGCAGCGCCGTGCGCAGCTCGTACTGGAAGGCCTGCACGCCGGTCGCCACCGGATTCCCGCCGCTGATGGCCGCTGCCGCGAACGCCGCCAGCGCCACCGGGGGCGTGCTGTCGGCCATGATCCCGAAGTAGAACACGAACATGTGCACCGGCAGCATCTGCGCGGGGTTGCTGGTGTCCAGCCCGGCGATCTTGGCGATGATCGGCACGATCAAGGCCGACATCAGGATGTAGTTGGCGGTGGTGGGCAGGCCCATGCCGAGCACCAGCGCGATCAGCTGCGCCATGAGCAGCACCACCACCATCGCCCCGAACGTCGCCACCTGAGCGGCGTTCACCCCGGGAATCAGCGCGGCGATGCTGGCGAAGAGGTTGCGGAAGGTCTCGCTGACCAGCTGCACGATGTCCGCCAGGCCGAAACCCAGGCCTGTGATGGTCACGATGCCCACGATGATCCCCGCCGCCGCCGTGGCGATGGCAATGCCGATCATGCTGCGTGCCCCGGACTCGAAGGCCTCGACCAGCATCCGCACGCCGTCCTTCAGGCCCTGCACGGCAGTGCGCCCGTCACCGGGGCGGGTGGCGCGGTACACCTCCTGCACCAGCATCATCACCATCATCATCAGGATGGTGTTCAGCGCGATGCGCTCCGGCGCGGCGTCCGGGTTCGCGGTCAGGGTGCCCAGCAGGTACCCCAGCGGAATCAGGTAATACCACCCGGCGATCAGCGTCTGCCGCACGCGCGGCAGCTCGGACTTCGGCAGGCCCCGCAGGTTCAGCTTCAATGCCTCGATGTGCGTGACCACCAGCAGCGCCGCGTAACACAGGAACGCCGGGATGGCCGCCGCGAGAATCAGGCTGCGGTACTCGATGTTCAGGTTCTGCGCCATGATGAACGCCGCCGCACCCATCACCGGCGGCATCAGCTGCCCGTTGCTGCTGGACGCCACCTCGATGGCCCCCGCCTTCTCGGCGCTGTACCCGACCTTCTTCATGGTCCCGATGGTGATGTTCCCGCCCGTCACCACGTTACTGACCGCACTCCCGCTGATGATGCCGTTCAGGGCGCTGGACAGCACGCTCGCCTTCGCCGGCCCCCCCCGGTACCCGCCCAGCAGGCCCTGCGCGACGTTCATGAACCAGTCCCCGGCGCCCAGCTTGTCGAACACCGCGCCGAACAGCACGAACAGGAACACGATCTGCGCCGACACGCCGATCGCCGTGCCGAAAATCCCCTCCGTGTTCGCGAACAGCTGCCCCACCACCTGCGGCCAGGTCTGCCCGGCGTGCAGCTGCAACTGCGGCCCCAGGTCCCCCTGAATCAGGCCCTTCGGGCCCGTCAGGGCGTACAGCATGAACACGCCCGCCACGATCGGCATGGCAATCCCGATGGTCCGCCACGCCGCGAGCAGCAGCAGCACGATCATCGCGCTGCCCACCCACACGTCCGTGCTGGTCAGCGACCCGCCCTGCACGTTCGCGATCGTCGGGTACTGCCGGATCAGATACACAGCCGTACCGGTCGCCGCCGCGCCCAGCACCCAGTCCAGCCACGGCACCCGCGTCTGCGGCCGGTCCGGGGTCTTGCGGAACGGGAACACCAGGTACGCCAGCGCGAACGCGAACGCCAGGTGCACCGCCCGCAGGGTCAGCAGGTCCACCGTGCCCTTCTGCGCCGCCCACATCTGGAACGCGCACCACGCCAGGGCCAACGCCGTGACCAGCCATTTCGGGAACCCGCTGAGTTTCCGGCCGCCGGTCTCGGCCGCCTCGACCATCTCGATGGCGCGGCGCTCACCCTCGGTGGTCGCCTCGTGCGCGTGCAGGAAGAAGGGGTCGTGATGCGGCGGAGCTTCATACCGCGCATCCTGAAACTGCCGGGGGTTGGGAATAGGGGAGGTGGGTTCTCTGGGGTCAGTCATGCAGGTCCTCGGTCAGGCGGAACTCGGGGAAAGGGGAGGGGGCCAGCCGCACATGCTGGCAGCTGGCCCCGGATCGCGGCGGCATCCGCCAGGACTTACTTGACGTTCAGGCCGTTTTCCTTGAAGAACTTGATGGCGCCCGGGTGGAAGGGCACGCCGGCGCCCTTCGTGGCCTTGGTCAGGCTGAAGTTGGTGTTCAGGCTGGGGTGGATGGCCTTCAGGGCCTTCTCGTCCCCGAAGGTGGCCTTCATCGCCTTGTACACCGCGTCCTCGCTGAGCGCGGTGGTCGTGACCATCACGGCCTGCACGGCCACGCTGGGCACCGTGGCGCCCACGCCCTTGTAGCTCTTGGCGGGCACGTTGTAGCGCACGTAGAAGGGGTACTTCTTGATCAGGGCGGTGGCCTGGTTGCCGCTGACCGGCACGATCTTCACGTCCACCGTCTGCGCGATCTGACTGATGGCGCTGGCGCCCACACCCACCGTGTAGAACAGCGCGTCGGCGCGCTTGTCCTGCATCAGCGTGATGCCCTGCGCAGGCGAAACGCGCAGCTGCTGCCCCAGGTCATCGAAGCCCAGGCCGTACGCCTCCAGCACCTGCCGGGCCGTCTGCTCGGTGCCGGACCCCAAATCGCCCGTCACCACGCGCTTGCCCTTCAGGTCCGCGACGCTGTTGATCTTCGCGTCCTTGCGGGCCACGATGTGCAGCACCTCCGGGTACAGCACGCCCATGGCACGCACCTTGTTGTTCGCCTTGCCCTCGAAGGAGCTCACGCCCGTCCCGCGGAACGCGTAGAAGGCGATGTCGTTCTGCACGATCGCCATGTCCAGCTCCCCGGTCGCCAGGGCGCTCATGTTGAACACGCTCCCGCCGGTGCTGCGGGCGTTGGCGCGCACGCCACCCGCGTCGTTCATAAGTTTCGCCATGCCGGTCCCCACCGGGAAGTACACCCCGGTCGTGCTGCCGGTCCCGATGGTCAGGAAGGTCGTGCCCTGCGCCAGCGCGGCCGCAGCCACACCCAGGCCCAGAACGGCGGTCAGTTGCTTGATGCTTTTTTTCATAGGTGGAACCTCCAGGTCAGGCCGGCACACGGTCGCCGGTCGGACATGAGAAATCGAAGTGAACGCCCACACACTAGCGCGCCCCGGCCCGCCACACCGTGAGTCGCACCGACAACTTCCCCACGCGCCCCACCACCCTGTCCGGACCACTCCCGCCCCCGGCCGCGCCCCCCGGGCAGCAGGCGTGTACAGTAACGGCCATGACCCAGGCCCGCCCCACGCCCCGCCCGGCGGCCCACACGCAGGCGGCCGGCCAGCCCATGATCCAGATCCGCGACGTGCACAAGCACTTCGGCAGCTTTCACGCCCTGCGCGGCGTGAACCTCGACGTGAAAAGCGGCGAGGTCGTCGTCGTGATCGGCCCGTCGGGCAGCGGCAAGAGCACCTTCATCCGCACCATCAACGCCCTCGACGCCCACGACCAGGGCACCATCATCGTGGACGGCATCGAACTCAACGGCCGCGGCAACCTCGACGCCATCCGCCGCGAAGTCGGCATGGTCTTCCAGAGCTTCAACCTCTTCCCCCACCTCACCGTGCTGGAAAACATCACCCTGGCCCCCACCCGCGTGCGCCGCACCAGCCGGCCCGAAGCCGACGCCCGCGGCCTGGAACTCCTCCGCCGCGTGGGCATCGAGGAACAGGCCCACAAGTACCCCGCGCAGCTCAGCGGCGGGCAGCAGCAACGCGTCGCCATCGCCCGCGCCCTGGCCATGGACCCCAAGGTCATGCTCTTCGACGAACCCACCAGCGCCCTCGACCCCGAAATGATCAAGGAAGTGCTGGACGTCATGAAAGAACTCGCCCGCAGCGGCATGACCATGCTCGTCGTCACCCACGAGATGGGCTTCGCCCGCGAGGTCGCCGACCGCCTGCTGTTCTTCGACCAGGGCAACATCGTCGAGGACACCACCCCCGAGAACTTCTACCAGAACCCCCAGCACGAACGCGCCAAACAGTTCCTCAGCAAGATCCTCGGCCACTGAACATAGACACAAAGCGCGCCCGCCTGGTGTTCAGGCGGGCGCGCGAACATTCAGGAATTCTGGTGGCCCTCCCGCCCGGTCAGGCGTCGCGTTTGAGCTGTCCGCCGACGATCCAGGCGGCGAGGCCGAGCAGGATGCTGGCGGTGAACACGGCCGCGTACCCCAGCCAGTCGGCGAGCAGGCCGCCCAGGGCGGGGAAGAGGAGCGCGGGAGCGATCAGGGTGTTGAGCGTGCCTATGTAGCGGCTGCGGGCGTGGTCCGGGGCGAGGTTCAGCAGGTAGTTGGTGTGGCCGAGGTTGAAGCCCTGCGCGGCGATGCTGGAGAGCATGAAGACGGGCAGGTAGGCCGGCAGTGCCAGCGGCTGCGGGGGCCGCAGGACGGTGACGGTCAGTGCCCAGAAGGCTGCGAGGACGCTGACGGCAGTGGCGTACCGGAGGATGCGGCGCGACCCGCGGCGTTCGGCGACGCGCTGCCAGATGGGGTTGGCGAGGGGCGCGGCGCCCATGACGGCCATGACGAACACGCCGAGGCTCGCGGCGGGGAAGTTCAGGTTGCGCAGGGCGTTCGCGGCGTAGAAGGATTCGCTCATGCTGGCGGCGGCCAGCAGCAGCCGCAGGTGCAGGAAGGCGCGGAAGGGCCGGTCCTGGAGCGTCACGGGAATGCTGCGCAACTCCGCGCGGAAGCCCTGGGCGGCCTGGGGGGCGTCCGGGGGTTCCTGCACCAGTCCGAAAATCCAGTACCCGAGGACGTACGCGGCCGTGCCTAGCGAGAAGATCAGGGTGTAGTCCAGCGGGAACGCGAGGTCCCCGGCGAGGATCTGCCGCACGAGAATCCCGGCCCCGAAGGCGAGCAGGCCACCGTACAGGTTGCGGGTGGCGAAGTAGCGGGGGCGGCGTTCGCTGGGCACGGTCTTGCTGACCACTTCCAGGAAGGGCAGGCCCGACACGCCGGAGGCCAGGGCATTGACCAGCATGGCCGTGAGGAACAGCGTGAGGCACAGGGCCGGCTGGTCGGCGAGGAACGCCGTGATCAGGATCATGGCGATGTACGTCGCCGTGCGGACCAGCGCCGCCGAGCGGTATACCGGCAGCTTGTAAGGCCGGCCCCGCACGCGGGAGGCGATGAACAGCTGCGGCAGCAGCCACCCCCCGAACGCGATGCCGGGCAGCAGACCGATCATCCAGTTCGGCGCGCCGAGCCGCGTGGCGAAGCCCGCGATCACGACCGTGGAGCTCATGAACCCGTCCCCGATGAACACGGCCCAGCCGTTGAGGATGCCCAGCCACTCGTTGCGGTTCCAGTCCCAGCGGCGCCGGCCGGGGCGGGTCATGAAGGGCCCGGTGCGGACGGCAGCGGGCGGGGGCGGAACGGGCGGCACATACCGGCCCAGCCTACGCCCGGCGGCGTGGCCCTGCCAGGGGGCGCGGGGCAGGCGGGCCGGGCCCGTCTACACGTCGGCTGAGGTTGGCGTTGCTGTCAGGCGGCCTGCTTCAGCTGCCGGTGAGGCGGAGCACGCCTTCCAGCGCGGCGAAGGCCTCGGCGTCGGCCAGGAAGATCAGTTCGTCGTCCGGGGTGAGGCGCAGGTCCGGGCGGGGCACGCGCACGGTGCCGTCACGGATCACGCCGACGACCTCCACGCCCGGTGGCAGCGCGACCAGGCTCAGGCGGGTGCCCTGCCAGCTGCGGGGCACGCTGCGGCGGTACAGTTCCCGCTCGCCGCGCAGCGCGCCCTCGGGCGCGGCCGGCCGGTCGAAGGGCACGGCGGCCGGAACGCTGGTCACGTTCACCACGTTCACGCGGGGCGCGTAGCGGATGCCTTCGGGCAGGAGGGGCGCGGCGGTGTTGTGGGCGCCGCTGTCCTTGCGGGCGGTGACCTGCGCGTCCATCAGGCCGCGGGGGCCGCTCAGGACGTGGGCGATGCCGGCCGCGACGAGCGCCAGCGGGAGCAGCGCCTCGCCGCCCCAGGTGGTGGCGAGCAGCGCGGCAGCCACCGGGACGTTCAGGGTGACGGTCAGCACGCTCACGGCGCCGATCATGCTGGCGATGGCGGGGTCCACGCCGAGCAGGCTGCCTAGGCCGGTGCCGAGCAGCCCGCCGATCGCCACGGACGGCAGCACGCCGCCCCCGAACGCCAGTTGCGCGCCCAGGGCCAGCAGCGTCCAGCGCAGCAGGCCCAGGCCCAGGCCTTCGGTGCCAACGAAGCCGGAGAGCGCGAGTTGCTGCCAGCCGGACCCGCCGCCCAGGATGTCCGGGGTGACGAACACGGCCACGGCGGCGGTGAGCAGGCCGAACAGGCCGCCCAGCAGCGGCCGGTACCAGGCGCCGGTCACGGTGGTGGGCAGCAGGCGGCTGAGCAGCACGGCCACCACGGCGGCCAGGGTGGTCGCCAGGGCGATCAGCAGGTACTGCGCGAGCTGCGGCGCGGCCGGGGCGGGCAGGGTGGGCACGCTGAACAGCGGGCTGAACCCGAAGGCCAGGCCGTACACGGCGCTGCCGGCGACGGCGGCGAGCAGGCAGGGCATCAGGACCTCGAACTCGAATTCGAAGCGGCGGTACAGCACCTCGGCGAGCAGCACGGCCGCGGCGAGCGGGGCGTGCAGCACCAGCCCCAGCGCCGAGGCCGCCCCGGCGAGGGTGAGGGTGCGGAATTCCACGGCGTCCAGGCTGGTCACGCGCCGGAGCAGGGCCGCGCCGAGCTGCCCGGCCAGCAGGAAGGGCGTGTCCCGGCCGACCAGCAGGCCGCTGGCGTTCGCGGCGGCGGCGGCGCCCAGGGTGCCCACCTGACTGCGCAGGCCCGGCAGGGGCGCGCGGGTGTGGTACGAGGCGATCAGGGCGTTCAGGGCGTCGCCGCGCCGGGCGGGCGTCAGGGCCGTGTACAGCATGCCCAGGGCCGGCAGGACCAGCAGGGCCCAGGGGAGGGCCGCGCCGAAGGTCATCATCAGGCCGCCCTCGCCTGGCGTGCCGGGCGGCGAGTAGCCGATCACCACGTCCCGCAGGGTGGCCAGGGCGTCCAGGGCGAGCCGCAGCAGGATGCCCAGCCCGCCGACCAGCATGCCCAGCAGCACGCTCAGCACGACCAGCCGCCCGGTTTCCAGGCGGGTCAGGACGGAGCGGGGCAGCGGGGAACGCATGGGCCGCATGGTAGTGCAGGCCGCCGCTTTCCGGAAACGGTGCGGGGCGAATCCCGGCCGGCCGGGCCGTCTGGGTGTGGGGCCGCTGCGGGGCGGGTGCAGGCGGTAACGTGGGCGGCATGACGATTGGGCCGGATCAGGCAATGGGTGGGCGCAGGGGTGGACTGGACGGGTTTTTCAACCTGTCCGGGCAGGGGAGCAGTGTGGCGCAGGAGGTCCGGGCGGGCATCACGACCTTCCTGACCATGAGTTACGTGCTGTTCGTGAACCCGCAGATTCTTTCGGGCGCCATTCAGGTGCCGAACGCGTTCGTGCAGCTGCTGATGGCCACCGCGATCGCCGCGGCGTTCGGGTCGCTGGCGATGGGCCTGGTCGCGAAGTACCCGTTCGCGCAGGCGCCCGGCATGGGCCTGAACGCCTTCTTCGCGTTCTCAGTGGTGCTGGGCATGGGCGTGCCGTGGCAGACGGCGCTGGGCGCGGTGTTCGTGAGCGGGGTGCTGTTCGTGCTGCTCAGCGTGCTGGGCGCGCGGCAGGCGATCGTGAAGGCCATCCCGAACAGCCTGAAGTTCGCCATCACGGGCGGCATCGGGGCGTTCCTGGCGTTCCTGGGGCTGCGCAGCGCGGGCATCGTCGTGGCGAACGAGGCCACCATGCTCGGCATGGGCGCGGTCACCGCGCCGGGCGCGTGGCTGGCGCTGCTGGGGTTGCTGCTCACGGCTGTGCTGATGGCCCGGAACGTGAAGGGCGCGATTCTGTACGGCATCCTGATCACCAGCCTGATCGCGGTGGTGCTGCGCCTGCCGGTGTATCCGGGCGGGCCGGAGGGTGCCCTGCAGGCATTCCAGGGCTTCCAGAACGGCGTGGTGGGCGTGCCGGTCTGGCCCTCGGACCTGGTCGGCCAGCTGGACCTGGGCGGCGCGCTGGCGCTGGGCCTGCTGAACGTGGTGTTCACGTTCTTCTTCGTGGACTTCTTCGACGCGACCGGCACCCTGACCGGCCTCGCGCACCGCGCTGGGGCGCTCACCCCGGACGGTGACCTGCCGCGTGCCCGCCGCACCTTCGCGATGGACGGCCTGGCCGCAATGTTCGGGGCGTTCATGGGCACGAGCACCGTGACCGCGTACGTGGAGTCGGCCAGCGGCATCAGCGAGGGCGGCCGGACCGGCCTGACAGCGGTGGTGGTGGGCGTGCTGTTCCTGCTGGCGACGTTCCTGTGGCCGCTCGCCGGCGCGATTCCGGCTGCCGCGACCGCGCCCGCCCTGATCCTGGTGGGCGCCCTGATGATGGAAGGGGTGCGGCACATCGACTGGGACGACCTGACCGACAGCCTCCCGGCGTTCCTGACGATCATCGCCATGCCGCTGACCTTCAGCATCGCCAACGGCGTGAGCCTGGGCGTGATCGCGTACTGCGTGCTCAAGGCCCTGACCGGCAAGGTGCGCGAGGTGAGCCCGGTCCTGTACGGCGTGGCCGCGCTGCTGCTCTTCCGTTACGTGTTCCTCGCCACCGAGTGACGCCGTGCGCGAGGTGCTGCGCGGGACGTTCCAGGCGGCCCTGGCGGCCACCGACCCGGGCCGGCTGACCGCGCGGCACCTCGCCGGCTGGTCCGGGCCGGCCCCCGCGCGGCTGCTGGCGTTCGGAAAGGCCGCCGGCCCCATGCTGGGCGCGGCCCTGGAGCGGTTTCCCCGCACGCCGGCGCTGGGCATCCTGCCGGACGATGCGGCCCTGCCTGCCGCCGTGGCGGCCGCGCCGCACGTGCACCTGCTCCGCGCGGCGCACCCCCTGCCCGATCACCGCAGCGTGCAGGCGGGCCAGGCCGCCCTGGCCGAGGCGGAGCGCCTGCCCGCCGGTGGCGTGTGGCTGGTGCTGGTGTCCGGTGGGGGCAGCGCCCTGCTGTCCCGGCCGCAGGGCGTCACCCTGGAGGATAAGGCCGCCGTGGTCCGCGACCTGATGCACGCCGGGGCGGACATCCACGCCCTGAACACGGTGCGCAAGCACCTGTCCGGCGTGAAGGGCGGCCGGCTGGCCCAGGCGGCCCTGGCGCGCGGGGCGGCCGTGCAGGCCCTGCTGCTCTCGGACGTGGTGGGGGACGACCCGGCCGTGATCGCCTCCGGGCCGACCGTGCCGGACCCCACCACCTTCGCGGACGCCCGCGCGGTGCTGGAGCGGTTCGGGGTGGCGGCGCCGGAGGTCGCGCGGCACCTCGCACGGGGGGAGGGGGGCGAGGTGCCCGACACGCCCAAGGCGCTGCCCGGCGTGACGTCGCGGGTGATCGGCTCGAACCGCCTGCTGCTGGACGCGGCCGCCCGGCATTTGCACGATCTGGGCTACGGCGTCGTGGATCTCGGCGACGGCTGGACCGGGGAGGCGCGGGACGTCGCCGCGCAGCACGCCCGGATCGTGCAGGAGCACCTGAACACGGACGCGCCCCTGGCGCTGGTTTCCGGCGGCGAGGCGACCGTCACGGTGCGCGGCCCCGGTGTGGGCGGACGCAACCACGAGTTTGCGCTCGCGCTGGCCCTGCACCTCGGGCCGACTGGCGTGTGGGGGCTGAGCGCCGGGTCGGACGGCCTGGACGGCAGTTCGGGCGCCGCCGGCGCGATCCTCACGCCGGACACGCTGGCCCGCGCGGCCGCCCTGGGCCTGGACGCCGCGGCCTGCTTGACCCGCAACGATTCCGGGGCCTTCTTCGCGGCGCTGGGGGATGGACTGGTCACCGGGCCGACCGGGCAGAACCTGAACGATCTGCGCGTGCTGCTCGTGTCCCCACGCCGCGCGTGAATCCGGGATGAAGGGCCCCTAAAGTCACCCCGCGCCGGACGACCGGGCTCATCTTCATGCCCGGCCGTTACCATGAGAAGCGCTGTGCAGGCCCCGCGAGTGCGCCGCCTGCCCGGAAAGGAGTCTCCCATGGCCTACGAACTGCCCAAACTGCCCTACGCCTACGACGCCCTCGAACCTCACATCGACGCCCGCACCATGGAAATCCACCACACCAAGCACCACCAGGCCTACGTGGACAACGCCAACAAGGCCCTGGAAGGCAGCGACATGGCCGACCTGCCGGTCGAGGAACTCATCCAAAAGCTCGACCAGGTGCCCGCCGACAAGAAGGGCGCCCTGCGCAACAACGCGGGCGGCCACGCCAACCACAGCCTGTTCTGGCAGGTCATGGGCCCCAACCAGGGCGGCCAGCCCAGCGGCGAACTGATGGACGCCATCACAGGCGCCTTCGGGTCCTTCGACGCCTTCAAGGAGAAGTTCGAGGACGCCGCCAAGACCCGCTTCGGCAGCGGCTGGGCGTGGCTGGTCGTGAAAAACGGCGCCCTGGACGTCGTGAGCACCGCCAACCAGGACAACCCCCTGATGGGCGAGGCGGTCGCCGGCGTGAGCGGCACCCCGATCCTTGGCGTGGACGTGTGGGAGCACGCCTATTACCTGAACTATCAGAACCGCCGCCCCGACTACCTCAAGGCCTTCTGGAACGCCGTGAACTGGGACGAGGTCAGCCGCCGCTACAGCGCTGCAAAGTAAACTTCGGCACGGAACAGGTGCGCGCCGGCCCCCACTCGACGGGGGCCGGCGCGACTTGCGTTTATGGGCCTGGCCGCAGGGGGGCCCGTATCATGCCGGGGTGACCCGCCGCTTCCCCGACGCCACCACCGTTCAGATGCTGACCCTCACGCTGCTGGGGGCCGGCCTGGGCGTCTTCCGGGCCGCGCGGGGCGAGAACCCGGACCTGTTCCCCCTGCTGGCGTGGGTGCCGGCCCTGCTGCTGCCCACGTTGCTGCTCGCCTGGGCGGCGTACTGGCTCGCGGCCCGCTCCCCGCGGGCGGGCCGCTGGGGGGGAGCGGCGGCCGGGCTGGCCGCCGGGGTCTTTTCCTTCGCGGCGCTGCAACCGGAATACCAGGCGAGCGGCCTGCACCCCGGCATCTACGCGCTGCTGGGCTGGGTGCTGCCGCTCGGTCCGGTGTTCCTGCTGGGCGCGCTGGTGGGGAACCTCTCCGACCGCCTGGCCCGCCTGCGTTCTCCCCGGGACCCCTGAAGGCCGCGGGGGTGCCCGGGGTCAGGCGAGGTCGTTCAGGACGCCCGTCAGGTCTTTCTTGATGCAGGTGAACATGGGCGTGTCGCTCAGGGTGTAGTTGCTCGCCTCGGTGTAGCGCAGGCGGTGCACGAGGTCCACGAACTCCTGCGGGTAGTCGCTGTCGAAGGCCACCACGAACTCCTGGTCGTCGATGCCGTAGGAGTAACTGGTGTTGATGCGCACGCCCTTGAAGGGCCCGGAGGCGTAGATGTGCTCGTCCATCATGCCCTGGCGGGTCAGGGGAGTCAGGTCGTACCAGGCGCGCGTTTTCACGAAGGGGTAGATGAACAGGTACTTGCCCTGCCCGGGCAGCAGTTCCAGGCCGTGCCCGCTGCCCTCGATGGAGTTCACGTACTGGCTGCGCTTGTTCATGCTGATGTAGTGCCGGGGCTGCGTGAGGTAGCCCATCAGCCGCGTGCGGTTCAGGCGGGCCTGCGCCTCCTGGAAGTCGTTCACGTCGAAGGCCATGCGCCAGATCATGAAGTCCACGTCGGCCCGCACGCCCACCAGGCTGTACGTGCGCTGGATGATGCCCCTGGGCGCGGGCGCCTCGTCCACCCAGGCCTGCGCGGCGGCGGCGAACTCGGCCTTCATCTCCTCGCGCTCGGCATGCGGCAGGCGGCGGAAGGCGGGGTCCAGCTTGTAGAAGGCGTAGTTCAGGTACTGGCGGTTGGCGCGGTCCGGCTCACGCTGCGTGACCTGCCCGCTGGGGTCCATGTCCACCATGCGTTTCGGTCGGCCACCGGCCGGTTTGCCGCCACTCGCAGCCGGGCGGCCGGACGTGTCCAGGGCGGGCTGGCCCGCGTGCTGCGCCCCGGTGTGGGGGGCGGCAGGCTCAGGGGCTGCGGTAGTCGTGGGGGTGGGGGCGTCCGGCTCCGGTCGGGTCATAACTTTTACTCTCCCACAAGCCAAGGGGGACGTTTCACCCCGACTGAACGGTCGGGCGGGGGTGCCCGGCCCGCTATGCTGCCGGGATGCTCAAGCATGCCTCCTTCCTGACCCGCGACCTGGACGCCGTCCTGCACTTCTACGCCGCGCTGGGCGCGCAGGTGGAGAAGGCGCTCACCACCCCGGAAGGCTACCGCCGGGCGGTGCTGCGCCTGGGCGAGGGCGCGCTGCAGTTCTTCCAGATTCCCGGCGAGGCGCCCGCCCCCCACCCGCACTGGGCCGAGCATCTGGCCGTGCACGTGGCCCCCCGGGACCTGGGCACGCTGCTGAATGAACTGCGGGCCGCGGGCGTGCCCGTGACCCGCGACCTGCAACTCAGCCCCGGCGGGCGGGACATGGCCTTCGTGCTCGACCCGGACGGCCGTCAGGTGGAACTGCTGGGCGCCGTGCGCTCCGCGTCCGTCTGACGCACCCCCGCTCCGTCCCCCGGGGCCGGCCCGAGCGGTGTGGAGGGCAGCGCGGCCCCCTCCTGCACCACGGGGACTGTCCCGGCCGGGGTGTGCGACACCAGCGCCAGCCCCCCCGGACTGCCGGAGGGCCCCTCGGTGTACACGCGGCTGGGGAAGTAGTAGCGCTGCAGCAGCAGCTTGCCCAGCGCCACCGCCGGCACGGCCAGCAGCGCCCCGGTAAAGCCCATCAGGGCCACGCCCACCAGGATCGCCAGCAGCACCGTGACTGGGTGCAGGTCGGTGGTCCGGGACAGGATGTACGGGCTGAGGAAGTTGCTCTCGATCTGGTTGGCGGCCACGAACACCACCACCACGAGGATGATCTTCAGGACCGGGTCCGGCATGGTCAGCGCCAGCAGCATGGCGGGCGTCGCGCCGATGATCGGCCCGAGGTACGGCACGATGTTGAACGCCCCGGCCAGGAACCCGATCGCGGCCGCGCTGGGAATACCCACGATGCTCAGGCCCAGCCACACGACCAGCCCGATGAACAGGGCGATCAGCAGCTGCCCGCGCACGTACCCGCCCACGGCGGTGCCGGTCAGGTCGCTGAGTTCCAGCACGCGCGGCTGCCAGGGCCGCGGGAAGAACTGCAGCATGGCGGTGTTCACGCGGCTGTAGTCCAGCATCAGGTACACGCTGAGCAGCAGGATCAGCAGGATCTGTCCCACCACCCCGCCGATGGACAGCAGGCTGCTCACCAGCGTGCCGGTGCTGCTCAGGGCGTCCTGCAGGATCGGCACGAGGTTCTCGCCCAGGTTCTGCACGTACGTCTGCGCGGACGTGATGGCCTGCTCACGGATGTTCTCCATGCCGCTTACGCCGCGCGCCGAGAGCCACCCGGACAGGTTGTCCAGCACCTCGCCCAGGTTGCCGATCAGGGCCGGCAGCTTCTGAATGAGCTGCACGAACTGCGCCGAGACGGTGACCAGCAGCGCGCCGGCCAGGGTAAAGATGCCCACGAACACCAGCAGCACGAAGAACACGCCCAGCCCTCGCCGCACCCGGCCACGCTCCAGCCAGGTCAGCAGCGGATTGGCGATGTACGCGATCAGGAACGCCACGGCGAACACCATGACCACGCTGGTGATCCGGCCCGCGAGTTTCCACGCGAGGTACCCGATCAGCAGGAAGGTCAGGGCCCGCACCCAAGGACTGCGCCAGACGTACAGAAAGGCGTTGCTTGCAGGAGAGGTCGTCAGGTGCGGCACGTCTCACTGTACGGCAGGGCCGCCCGCCGCGTTCCCGGAACGCGGCGGGCGGCCCCGGGCGCCGTCAGTATCGTCTGGACAGGACCTGCCCGGCCGCCCCCATGGGCGTGGCCGGACCGCCGTTCACGCTGACCTTCACCGCGCCGGCGTTCCCGGTGCGGATCAGCACGCCCGCCGGGAACCCCTTGGCGCTTCCGGCGGGCGGCGTGCCCTCGTACAGCACGCGGCCGGAGGCGTCCGTGACCCGCGTCCAGGCCGCGCCGCTGAAGGTCACGCTGACGGGTGAGCGCGGGGCAGCGGGCGTGGCCGGCTCCGAGGCGGCAGGGGTGCCCGCTGGCGTGGCTGCCGGCGGCGTGACCGCGGTGGCCGCCGGCCGTGCCAGGTCCGTGATCGTGCTGGCGCCCTGGCCGCTGGTGGCGAGGTTCACGCGCAGGTTCCGGCCGCGGGTGAGCGCGATGCCGGTGCGCAGGGGCGCGCGGCCGCTCAGTTCGACGCGCAGCTCCGCGGTGGCGCGGGCGTCCACCGGGAAGGACTGCAGCGGCGTGACACCCAACTCGCGGTTGTCCAGGTACACCCGCGCGCCGGCGGGCACGCTGCTCACGCTGAGGTTCACGGACTGCGGGGCAGGCGTCTCCTCCGGCGTGGGGGTCTCGGTGACCGGGGCGGGCTCGGTGACGGGCGTGGCCGCAGTCTGCGGGCGGTTCATCAGGGTGTTCACGCCGTAGATGGCGCCGCCCAGCAGCAGCACCCCGGCCACCAGCCACAGCGGGTTCAGGCCCCGGTGGGCGGCAGGGGCGGGCGCGGCCACCCGCGCGCCGGGGTTGCTGGTGGGCTGGCGGGAGGCCGGGCCGAAGTCGGCGGCCTGGGGCATGCTCCGGTCGAAATCGCTGAGCAGGGGCGCGGGGTCCACGCCGAGTTCTCGGGCGTAGCGCTGCAGGTAGGAGCGGGCAAAGGTCCGTTCGGGCAGGGCGGCCACGTTGCCTTCTTCCAGGGCACGCAGGTAATCCAGTCGGATCTTGGTCTTCTGGGCGACGTCGTGCAGCGTCACGCCCTGCGCCTCACGCGCCTGTTTCAGGGCAGCACCGAAACTCATAAGCTCTACCTTAGCGTTTCTTGAGACAGGTGGGGAGGGCCACCCTCAGCGCAGCAGGGGCACGCCTGCGCCCCCCAAACAGAGGCCGCCCCGCTTCCCGGGCAGGCCAGGAAACGGGGCGGAGGGTGGAAAAAAGTCAGCCGTCGTAAGGCTGCCCGACCGCCTTCGGTGCGGCGCTGCGGCCCGTGAAGACCAGCGCGACCATGGTGATCAGGTACGGCATGGCGGTCAGCAGGGGGTCCGGAATCAGGTTCCGGCCGCCCCAGGCGATGCTCAGGGCCTGCAGGAACCCGAACAGCAGCGTGGCGCCCAGCACGCCCAGCGGCTTCCACTGCCCGAAGATCAGGGCCGCCAGCGAGATGAAGCCCATCCCGGCGCTGATGTTGCGCACGTAGGAATCCAGGTTCCCGATGCTCAGGAACACCCCGGCGGTGCCGGCCAGCACGCCGGACATCACCACGGCCGAGTACCGCATGCGCCGGACGTTCACGCCCATGCTGGCCGCCGCGTGCGGGTGCTCGCCGGTGGCGCGCAGGCGCAGGCCGTACGGGGTGCGGTACATCACGTACCACGCGAGAATCACGGCCAGCACCGAGAAGTACACCGGCGGGGAGAACTTCAGGTCCCCCACGCCCCACAGCGGCAGCGGGTGCTCCACCTTGGGGCTGTCGGTGCTGCTGCCGTACAGCGCGGTGAGCAGCACGGCCGGCACGCCGTTGGCGAGCAGGTTGATGGCGGTGCCGCTGATCACCTGATCGGCGCGGTACTTGATGCTGACAAGCGCGTGCACCCAGGCGACCAGCCCGCCGACCAGCATCCCGGCCAGCCAGCCCAGCCACGGCGAGGCGGCCCCGAAGGTCGGTTCGAGCAGTTTGGTGGACACCGCGCCGGCCAGCGCGCCGAAGATGATCAGGCCTTCCAGGGCGATGTTCACCACGCCGCTGCGCTCGCTGAACAGGCCGCCCAGGCCGGTCAGCAGCAGCGGAACGACGCTGCGGACGAACGTGACGAGAAACGCGGTGGTGAGCAGGGGCGTAAGGAGGTCGTTCATGCCTGGTCCTCCTTCTTCTGGTCAGGCGTCTGGGCTTCGGGGGTGCGGTACTCGCCCGGCGCGACCTGCGGCGTGGGCGTCTGGCTGGGGGCGGGCACGGCCGACGTGACCTCCACCGCGGCGGGCGGGGCGGTGTTCCCGCCCGTCAGGGCCGCGGGCGGCGGGTCGATGATGCGGCGGCTGAGGAAGCCCCCGGCGGCGATGAACAGCACGACCAGCGCCTTGAGCACGGTCACGATGTCCTTGCTGACGCCGTCGAGTTTCTGGTCCACGTCCACACCGCCGGTGTCGATGGTGCCGAACAGCAGCGCGGAGGCGACCACGCCCGCGGGCGTGTTCTGGCCCATCAGGGCGACCGCGATGCCGTCGAAGCCGACATTCACGGGGGTGTTGCCGCGCAGGGCGTACTCGTCCATGGCGCCGCCGTTCACGTAGTGCGTGCCGGCCAGACCGGCGAACATCCCGGCGACGGTCATGGCGAGGACGGTGTTCTTGGCGACGCTGATGCCGCCGTACTCCGCGGCTTTCGGGGACAGGCCCACGGCGCGCAGCGCGTACCCGGTGGAGGTGCGCCACATCAGCGTGCCGAACAGGATTACGCCGGCCAGGGCGATCAGGAACGAAGCGTTGAAGGTGTTGCCGGGCGTGACGACCGGCACGCCGATACGCCAGGTGACCGCGCCCGCCACCAGCGCGGCGGCCAGGGCGATCAGGTTGCGGTTCCCGGCCTTCAGGAAGGTGCGGACCAGCAGGTACGCGGCCAGGGCGAACAGCAGGCCCAGGCTGATCTTCACGGTGTCGGCCGTGCCGACGTTCAGCAGGTCGATCATGGTGGGCAGGCGGGAGGTTTCCTGCAGTTCCTGGCTTTTGGCCTCGTAGCCGTCCACGCGGATGGTGTTCGTGAACACCTGGGTGGGCAGCGCGGCGGTGAGCAGGCTGTACAGCGCGCGGGCGGCCAGCAGGTACGCCACCGCGAAGAGGGGCGCCTTGGCGACCGGGTTGAGGTTCGGCAGGCGCCGGAGCAGCAGGTTCACGAGGGGAATGGCAGCCAGGGCCAGCAGCGCCGCGCCGATCAGCTGCACGCCGAAGATCTTGGTGCTGCCCAGCATGGTCACGAAGATCGCCGAGGCGATGTAGTTCAGCATGATCGTGTTGATGACCTCGCTGGATCCGAACCGCGCCTTGAGCAGGCCCGGAATGGCGCCCCACAGCGCTCCGCCCAGACCGGCGGCCACGATGGACAGCGGCAGCAGCAGCCAGCCCAGCCCGGCCGGGCCGTACACGCCGACCAGCATGGCGAAGATCGCGCCGATGGTCAGCTGCCCCGGCGCGCCGATGTTGAACAGGCCCGTGCGGAACGCGAACGCCACGCTCAGACCGGTGAAGATCAGGGGTGTGGCCAGCTTCAGGCTGTCCAGCAGGGAGTTGAAGCGGGTGACCGGCGCGAACAGCGTGGAGTACACGAAGTACACCAGGTCGCTCTTGGCCAGCCAGCCGCCCCACAGGCCCAGCGGCTTGCCGCTGAGGTTCACGGCCGGCTGCACGACCAGCACCACGATCGCCCCCACCAGGATCGCCAGGGTGATCGCGGTGGCCGGCACGAGCAGGCCGCGTACGCGGTTGAAGCGGTCATGCCAGGCGCGGCGGGCACTGAGGCCCGCCCCGGCGCTGATCAGGCCGCCCAGGATGGGCAGCAGCAGCCCCAGGTTCATGCCGCCCCCGCCGTAGAAGTTGCGCAGCTGGCGCTTGGCGCCGGGGCGCAGCGCGGCGTCGTTCGCCACGCGGGCCACCTCGGCCCCCAGGGCGGAGTTCAGCAGCAGCACGTCCGCGAAGGCCGCCAGGGCGGCGAGCAGACCGGTGATCCAGAACCAGCGGGTGCGCTGCACCGCGCCGAACAGCGTGGCGGCCAGCAGCGCCAGGGCGACCCAGCCGAGCGCCAGGACCGTGCCGGTTTCGGGCAGGCGTTCGGGCGCGGCCGCCCCCAGGGTCAGCAGGCTGCCGGACAGGTGCAGCAGGACGGCGTCCGCGTCGAAGCCGCGGCCCAGCGCGGCCAGGGGAAACAGCAGCATGCCGAGCAGCCCGGCGCCGCTGGCGATCCGGGCTATCACTGCCGCTGTGGGGGAAGGGCGAGGGTCAGGGTCGTGAGTCACCCGCACATTCTAAGCGCTCTTTGGTGTCATCTATACGGATTTCCAGGACGCCGGGCTGGCGGGCAAAAACGCCCTCTGACCCGGGACGAAAGCACCGCCTTTGCCCCCCGCGTGACCCCCGGTCAGGGCTGGCGCAGGCGGCCGGGCCTGCTATCCTGCCGGGCGCTATGGAACGCACCTTTGCCATGATCAAGCCCGACGGCGTGCGCCGCGGTCTCACCCCCGAAATTCTCGCCCGCATCGCCAAGAAGGGCTACCGCGTGGTCGGCCTCAAGCAGATGGTCATCGCCCGCGAAACCGCCGAGAGCCACTACGGTGAGCACAAGGAGCGTCCCTTCTTCGGCGAGCTGGTGGACTTCATCACGGGCGGGCCCGTGGTCGCCATCGCTCTGGAAGGCGAGAACGCCATCGCCGGCTGGCGCGCCATGATGGGCGCCACCAACCCCGCCAACGCCGCCCCCGGCACCATCCGCGCCGACTTCGCCACGACCACCGGCGAGAACGTCACGCACGGCAG
Source organism: Deinococcus ficus (assembly GCF_003444775.1). NCBI lineage: Bacteria > Thermotogati > Deinococcota > Deinococci > Deinococcales > Deinococcaceae > Deinococcus > Deinococcus ficus. The sequence continues at coordinate 949,369 of NZ_CP021081.1, forward strand.
CGACAGCCCCGAAAGCGCCGAGCGTGAACTGGCCCTGTTCTTCAAGGACGGCGAACTGCTCTAAGCCGCCCCCTTCTGGACCGCCCCGTGTGGCCGGACCGCTCCCACCCGGGGCGGTCCGTTTCTTTTGCCTTCAGGGCGCCGGCTGGTCGAACAGCGGCAGCAGGGCCGTCTCGCGCTGCACCGCGTAGCCCCGCGTGAGCAGCCGCAACCCGTCCTCGGTGGGCAGCACCAGCACGTTCTTCAGCCGGCCCCCGGTGAACCGCTGCCCCGGGGTGGGGCCCGCCGGCTGCGCCGCGCCCGGGTTCTCCTTCAGCACGTCCCCGACCGTGAACTTCGGCGCGGTGATCGTCATGGTCCAGGCCACCTGCCGGGCCTCGGAGGCGTACGTGACCTCCACCCGCGCCGCCTCCAGGGGGGGATGTTCCACCCAGAGCACCGAGCGGGTGGAGCGGTTCACGCGGTTGCGCACGTCCGCCTGAGCGTCGTAGGAGCCGCTGGCGGTGTACAGCAGCTTCGAGGTCAGGTCCTCCGGCGCGCGCTTCCCGCAGGCCCCCAGCAGCGGCAGGGTCAGCAGGGCGGCGGTCAGCAGGAGGGGAGCACGCTTCGGCACGCCCGACACCATACGCCGCCCGGCCCGGCGCGGAGTGTGGCAGCATCCGGGCATGGAGGCCACGCACTGGAGTCTGGGCGTCACCGGGGCGCTGCTCACGCTGCTGCTGGGCCTGGGGCTGTCGCTGCAACTCGGCTGGCGACGCGATCAGGCCCGCTGGCCGCACCACGCGCTGTTCTTCGCGGTGTGCGCCGGCACCGCCCTCACCGCCCTGCTGGCCTGGCGGGCCGGGGGACGCGGCTGGGCGCTGCTGCCCGCGCTGGCGCTGCTGCTGAGCATGCCGGCCACGAAGCCCGGGCGCGCCGGGCACTGGCGGCTGGCCCTGCTGGGCGCGGCGGCGTTCGTGCTGGGCGGCGTGCTCATCCGCTAGGGCAGGGGCGCGGTAGCCTGCCGGCATGGACCTGATCGAGGGCATGCTCGCCCGCCGCACCACGAATGGCCCCTTCCGCCCGGACCCGGTCAGCCGTGAACACCAGCACCTCCTGATGCGGGTGGCGCAGGCCGCGCCCAGCCACTTCAACAGCCAGCCGTGGCGCTTCGTGCTGATCGAGAACCCCGCCACCATCCAGGAGATCGCGCGGATCAGCGGCGAGAGCATGACCGAACTGATCGACGCCGGCATCTTCTTCGAGCGCTACCGCCGCTACTTCCGCTTCACGGAACGCGAGATGGACGAGCGGCGCGACGGCATTCACATCGACCACCTGCCCGGGCCCCTCAAGCCCTTCACGAAACAGGTGTTCAGCGACGCCGGCATCAAACTCATGCGGCAACTCGGCGTGCCGCGCAAACTCGGGGAGGACAACCGCCGGCTGGTGGCCGGCAGCCCCCTGCTGCTGGCCGTGCTGCTGGACCGCACCGAGTACGTGCCGGAGCAGCTGTCCGGGTTTTACAGCGTGTTCGGCATGGGCGCGGCCATGGAGAACATCTGGAACGCCGTGGGCGCCCTGAACATGGGCATCCAGTTCATCAGCACGCCCATGGAGATCCCCCGGCAGTGGCAGGCCATCCAGACGCTGCTGCGCGTCCCGGACGACCTCGCGCTGATGGCGGTGTACCGCCTGGGGTACCTGCCGGACGGGGAGAAGCGCCCCACCATCGACTGGAGCAGCCGGCACCGCAAGCGGCTGGAGCAGTTCGTGAGCCGCGACACCTGCGACGTGCCCGAACGCGACGCCTGACCCACCGCCTTAACCGAAGCTTCAGGCAAGCCCTCACCGGTCCCCGCCCTGCCGGGCCAGAATGCTGCCTGGAGGTCATGCAACATGACGGAACAACCGAACGCGCCCGCCCGCGGCGCTGCCGTGCCCAGCGCCGCCCAGAGCGGCACCTTCCGCATCGGCGGGGATCTGGAGGTCAACCGCCTGGGCTTCGGCGCCATGCGCATCACCGGCGAAGGCGTCTGGGGCGACCCGGCCGACCCGGAAGGCGCCCTGGACACCCTGCGCCGCCTGCCCGAACTGGGCGTGAACTTCATCGACACCGCCGACAGCTACGGCCCGGCCGTGAGCGAGGAACTGATCCGCGAGGCCCTGCACCCCTACGACACCGTGGTCATCGCCACCAAGGGCGGCCTGACCCGCACCGGCCCGAACAAGTGGCCCCCCTGCGGCCGGCCCGAGTACCTCATCCAGCAGGCGCACCTCAGCCGCCGCCGCCTGGGCGTGGACCGCATCGACCTGTGGCAGTTGCACCGCATCGACCACAAGGTGCCCCGCGACGAGCAGTTCGCCGCCGTGCGGGAACTCATGGACAGCGGCGTGATCCTGCACGCCGGCCTGTCCGAGGTGAGCGTGGAGGACATCCAGGCCGCGCAGCAGGTGTTCCCGGTGTCCACCGTGCAGAACCTCTACAACCTCGTGAACCGCAAGTCCGAAGCGGTCCTGGACTACTGCGAGGCGGAGAACATCGGCTTCATTCCCTGGTACCCCCTCGCGGCCGGCAGCCTCTCCCGGCCCGGCAGCGTGCTGGACGAGATCGCCGCCCGCCTGAACGCAACGCCCTCGCAGGTGGCACTGGCCTGGGTGCTGCGCCGCAGCCCCGTGATGCTTCCCATCCCCGGCACCGGCAAGGTCCGGCACCTGGAGGAGAACGTGGCCGCCGCCGCCCTCACCCTCTCCGACGAGGATTTCCGCGCCCTGGACGCCCTGGGCCGCGTCGAGTGGGAAAACGGCCAGCAGGCCCGCGACTGAACCCCCCTTCCTCCGGCCAGGACTTGAAGATGCGTCCTGGCCCCCTGTCTGCCGGCGGCCGGCGTGCCTTTATGGCCCCTGAAGACAGCGTGGGCCGTGCCCCAGGCGACGTTTGCCCCGCCTCCGAGCAGGCATGATGCGCGGCATGCCCGTCACGCCCCCCCCGGTCATGCGTTCCCTCGTGACCGCCACGCCCCCGCACCAGGTCACGCAGGCCCAGGTGCGGGAGGCGGCCCGCACGCTGTTCCCCCGCATGGCCGCCCGGCAGACCCTGCTGGACGCCTTCGACAACGCCCGCATCGAGACCCGCTCCCTGGCCCGCCCGCTGGACTGGTACCTGGACCCGCGCGGTTTCGGGGAGAAGAACGCCACCTTCCTCACCGAGGCCCGCGCCCTGACCGAACAGGTGGCGCGCCAGGCCCTGGCGGACGCGCAACTCGCCCCTGAGGACGTGGACGCGGTCGTAATGGTGACCACCAGCGGCCTGAGCACCCCCAGCCTGGACGCCTGGCTGATCGAGAGGCTGGGCCTGAACCGGCACGCGGCGCGCCTGCCCGTGTGGGGTCTGGGCTGCGCGGGCGGCGCAGCCGGGCTGGCGCGTGCGGCGGACCTCGTCCGGGCCGGGCACCGCCGCGTGCTGTTCGTGGCGGTGGAACTGTGCAGCCTGACGCTGGTGCGCGGCGACGAATCCAAGAGCAACTTCGTGGGCACCGCGCTGTTCTCGGACGGTGCGGCGGCCGCCGTGGTCACCGCGCCGGACGTGCCCGGCCCCGCCCCGCGGCTGGCGCTGCACGGCGCGTACAGCACCCTGATCGAGGACAGCGAGGACATCATGGGCTGGGACGTGGTGGACGACGGCCTGAAGGTCCGGTTCAGCCGCGACATTCCCACCCTGGTGCAGGGCATGATGCGGGAGAACGTCGCGCAGGCCCTGGGCGCGCACGGCTGGACCCGGGACGACGTGCGGCACTTCGTGGTCCACCCCGGCGGCGTGAAGGTCATCGCGGCGTACGAGGCCGCCCTGGGCCTGCCCGGCGGAGCGCTGGATGCCAGCCGCGCCGTCCTGCGCGACTACGGGAACATGAGCAGCGTCACCGTGCTGTTCGTGCTGGAAGAAACCCTGCGCGGCGACCCGCACGGGCGGGGCCTGCTGAGCGCCATGGGCCCGGGCTTCAGCGCCGAGCACGTGTTGCTGGATTTCCACTGAGTGCGGGAATGAGAGAGCGGCGGGCCACTCAGGTCCGCCGCTCTCCTGACTGACCGGGGGCTATTCGAAGGCTTCCTCGCCGTCCACCTTCTTCTGCGCGTCGCTGGTGGCGCCGCTGGCCGGCCGGCCGCCGTCCTTCATGCTGCCGTACGTGGCCGGGTTCGGGCCATGCCCGGCATTCGGGCCGCTGAAGGCCTTCTCGGTGCCCGCCCGCCTCTGCGCGCCGGACGTGTGGTCCCCGGCGTGGGCGTTCTCGTCGCTGGCATCCGGGTAGATGCCCTGCGTCACGGCGTCCCCGGCGTGTTTCGGGGTGCCCTTGTTCCACTGCCCCTGGTCCAGGATGGTGTCCTGCGGGACGTTCGCGTGGGCCTCGCTGCCGGCCCGGCCTGGTCTGCCTTCGCCCATGTGGTCCTCCTGCGTGGCCCGGCGCCTCAGGAGCGCGGGGTGTCCGGGGTGCCGTTCAGCTCGTCGCCGAACTCCTCGGCATTCAGTTCGCTGCCGCCTTCCTCCTGCGGCCGGGGATCCAGGATGCTGGACACCTGCCCGGCCGGGTCGGTCGTGGCGGGGGTGGGCACGTCACTCACGTCCTCCGTGGTGAACTCGGTGATGCTGCGGTTCGCGCGTCCTTCTCCCATCGGGACCTCCTGCCGCGCTCAGCGGCGCTGATTGATCGGCTGGATGCCGTCGTGCTCGCCGGTCACGTCCTTCGGGGTCTGGTCCACCTGCCGGCCCTTCTCCAGCATGTCGGGCCGCTGGACGTCCTTGACGTCACTCAGGTCGTTCGTGTCCTTGTCGCCGCCCTCCTGGCCGGGGGCGCCGGGCTGCCGGGTGTGCTGGCTGTCATCGGTCATGAGCGAAACCTCCTCAGAGAAAGAAACGAAGTGCTGGGAACGACCCCAAGCCTAGGCCCGGCCACCGCGGATTGGGTGGGCCGGGCATTCACGCGGACTTGGGCATTGCCGCGCCCGGTCCTCACCGGCGGCCTTCCCGCTCCTCGTCGCCGAAGGTGACGGCCAGCCCCCGGATCAGCTGCTGCCGCTCGGCGTCCGTCAGTCTCGCTTCCGGGTGCAGGGGCAGGTAGGTGGGCTCCGGCATCTTGCCCCGGCGGACCTGCCCGGCCGCCTCGTCCGCGTCCCGGCCGAACCCGGGCACGTTCACGTTGAACTTCTGCCGGCCTTCCTGCACGTGCCGCTGCACCAGCCACGACACCGGGGCGACATTGCTGTACCACGGCCACCGCGTCTCGTTGCTGTGACAGTCGGCGCAGGCACGCGTGAACAGCGCCTGCGTGTCCGGGTCCACCCAGGCGGGCCGGACCTGCACGGGCGGGTTCGTGTGTGCCCGGCCGTACGGCACGAGCTGAACGAGCACGAACGCGGCCGCCAGGCCGCCCAGCAGGCGCAGCGGGGAAAGACGTCGGGCGGGAGCGGGGCGGGTCATATGGGCACCTCCAGGTGCGGGGTTACAGGCGGTGGGTGAGCAGGCGCAGGCCCATGAACACCACGAACACGGTGCCGCCCTCGTGCGCCACCACGCCCAGCGGCAGCGGCACCTTCCCGGCAATGGCGAGCGGCGCCACGATCAGGATCACCCCGAACGCGAAGGTCAGGTTGGTGATCACGGTGCGCCGCGCGGCCTTCGCCAGGGTCACGGCGCCGCCCAGCTTCCCCAGGTCGTTCTGCATCAGCACCACGTCTGCACTCTCGATGGCGACGTCCGTGCCGGACGCGACGGCCACGCCCAGGTCCGCGCGGGCCAGGGCGGGCGCGTCGTTCACGCCGTCCCCGACCATGGCGACCGGGCCGGGCAGTTCCCCGATGATGCGCAGCTTGTCCTCCGGCAGCAGGCCGGCCCGGTACTCGGTGAGGCCGGCCTCCTGCGCGACCGTGCGCGCCACCTCCTCCCGGTCGCCGGTGAGCATCACGCGGTGCGCCACGCCGCTGCCCTTCAGGTGCGCCAGAGCCTCGCGGATGTGGGGGCGCAGCGCGTCGGCCACGCCCATGATCCCGATGACGCGCCCGCCTACCCCCAGGATCACGCTGCTGCTGCCTTCCCGCCCGAGCCCCTCCAGGGCCGCCTGCTGCTGCGGCGTGAGTTGCGCGCCCTCCCGCCCGGCGAGGCGCAGGTTGCCCGCCCAGGCCAGCTCACCGGTGGGCAGCCGCGCCTCGATGCCCGCCCCGGGAAGGGCCTGCGCGTCCGTGACGGCCACGGGTGGCACGCCGCGTTCCCGGGCGGCCTGCACGATCGCCTGGGCGATGGGGTGCTCGCTGTGCGCTTCCAGGCCGGCGGCCAGCGCCAGCGCGGCTTGCTCGTCGTCGGCGACGATGCGCGTGAGGGTCATCTTCGCCTGTGTCAGGGTGCCGGTCTTGTCGAAGGCGACCGTGTTCACGCCGGCCAGGGCGTCCAGGGCGGCGCTGCTCTTGAACAGCACCCCGGCCCGCGCGGCGGCCGCCATCGCGGAGAGCATCACGGCGGGCGTGCTGATCACCACCGCGCAGGGCGAGGCGACCACCATGAAGGTCATCGCCCGGTACCACGCGTCGGCCGTGCTCAGCCCGCCCAGGAGGTGCAGCCCGGCGTACACCAGCGGCACGCACAGCAGCACGATCATCGCGTAAGGGCTCTCAAAACGCTCGGTAACGCTTTCGGTGCGGCTCTTCTGCGTCTGTGCTTCCTCCATCAGGCCCACCAGCCGCGCCAGGGTGCTCTCACCGGCAGGGCGCAGCACCTGGGCTTCCACGCTGCCGTTCAGGTTCACCGTGCCGGACGCCAGGTCCGATCCCGGCGCCTTGTCGATGGGTACGCTCTCGCCGGTGATGGGGCTCTCGTCCACGCTGGTCTGCCCGCGGACGATGCGGGCGTCCGCGGCGATGCGTTCCCCGGGTTTCACGACCAGCAGGTCCCCGATGCGGATCTCGCCCAGTTCGCACCAGCGTTCCACGCCGTCCCGGCGGACGGTGGCGCCTTCCGGGTTCAGGTCCATCAGGGCCTGGATGGCGTTCTTGGTGCGGCCCATCGCCCAGTCCTGCAGGGTGTTGCTCAGGGAAAACAGGAACAGCAGGATCGAGCCGTCCGCGGCCTGCCCGATGCTCGCGGCGCCCAGGGCGGCCAGGACCATCAGCAGGTCCACGTCCAGTTTCCGTTCCACGAACAGGCTGTGCAGCGCCTCCCGACCGGCGGGAATGCCGCCGGCCAGGAACGCCAGCCCGTACCCGGTCCATTCCACGTACGGGTTTGCCAGCAGGTGCTCGCCTGCCAGGCCGGTGAGCAGGCCGAGCAGGGTCAGGGCGGTCAGACCGATCGCGAGTTTCAGGTCGGACGTGAGGGTGAAGCGGGGTGGGGTGCGGGCGGGGGCAGGCACGCGCTGGGTGGAGGTGTGGGTGGTCATGAGGCTCCTTCATGGAATCCTTAATAGTAAGAATTCTCAGTAAGCGGAGTCTACGCGCCCCCACCCCGGAACTCAACGCAGCAACCAGACCGACTTACTCCGAATTGCCCCCCATCCGGGACACCCTCACGACCCGCCCCCGGCAAGGGACGGAACATCGGCCTCACCGCTTTCCGTGAGGCCCCAGGCCGGGCCACATCGCCACGTACGCGGACAGACGTCGCTTCCACCACACCCGCATCGCCTTGACCGGGACCGCCAGTCCCTCAGCGCTGCTCAACCTGAACAGTGGAACTGGCAGGACCGCCGTCCAGTGCTCCAGTGGCGGCCTTAACCGCCTGTTCGTAAAGGCCAAGTCCGATTAGTCACCCCAGGGGCCCTCAGTTTCAGTCACCGCCACCAGGGGCAGGTCCTCTCGGGCGGCCACGTCCACCCAGTGCGCTGTCGGGTGCCCGGCGAGGGTCCGCTCAGCATCCGGGCCCAGAGTCGCCGTCCAGCGGCCCACGAAATGCGCCTCCAAGGGTGCTGCGGCCACCCAACCGTCCGCCGTGCGGTACAGCCGGTACGTGGCCTGCGCCCCCGAGAGCAGTCCGCCCGGCGCGGTCAGCCCGTACCTGAGCGGCGCGGACGCGAACCGCGCGGCGTCCCCCAGGCCCACCACCCGTTCCCGCTCGGCGCTGCCCCGCTCGCGGCCCAGCAGCAGCGCCAGCGCCGCCGCGTACGCCTCGCGTCCGCCCAGCACGTCGGCCAGCAGCGTGCGTGGCATGGCCGGGCTCACGGGGTCCATCAGGCCGGCGGCCGCCTGGTAGGTCAGGTCATGCCCGGGGGTTTCCGGGTCGCGGGTGTCGCCCACGATCCGCACCCGGCACAGGTGGGGGAAGTCGGCGTCCAGCGCCGCAGGGGAGAGGCCCAGCCGCGCCAGCGCCGAGGGCCGCGAACTGGTGAGCAGCAAGTCCGCGCCGGCCAGCAGCGCCCGCAGCTCCGATTGGCCTGCGTCCGTCTTCAGGTCCAGCGTCCGGACCTCCACGACCCGGTGCAGGTCGGCGTACCACCTGGCACTCAGCGCCTTCAGCGGGTCGCCGCCCGGGGGTTCGACCTTCACCACCCGCGCGCCGTCGTCCCGCAGTGCGGCGGCCGCCAGCGGGCCCGGCAGGTTGGGGGCCAGCGTCACCACGCTGAGGCCCGCCAGCACGCCGGGGCCGGTCATGCCGGCCGGGGAAGGTTCAGGGCGGCGTGTGGGTTGGTCATGCCCCAGCGTAGCGGCCGGGTGGGCGCTCAGCCCTGCATCTGTGTGATCAGGTTCAGCACGCCTTTTTTCATGTCCTTGCCGGCGCTGCCCTCAGCCAGGATCTCGCCGGTTTCGCGGTCCACGATGCGGGCCAGGGCGCGGGGTTTGCCCTTCTCGTCGTGTTCCAGCACGACTTCCAGGCGCTGGCCGGGCATCAGGCCCTCGCGGGCATAGTTCATGCACCAGCTGGCCCAGTTCACCTTCTCGTCGGGTTCGGCAGCGGCTTTAGCGGCCTGCTTTTCCTGGTACGCCTGGGTTTTCTGGTTCACCTGCTCGCGGATCACCTCGTACCGCTGGGCGGGGCCCAGTTCGGCCAGCGCGACCTGACTGCCGCTTTCCGGGTGGTACACGGTGGTGTCGGGCGTCATCTTCTGCACCACGTTCGCCATGATCCGCAGTTCCGGCGCGGGCGGACCTTCCCACGGGGCGGGTTCGTCCGTGTCCGCGCCTTCCGGCTGGCGTTCCTGGGCGAGGCGGGCGACGAGGCGCCGCTGCTCGGGTTCCAGTTCGGTCAGGATCTTCGCGGCGCCCTTGAAGGCGCGGGCCTGCCGCTCGCTGATCGGGGCGATGCCCAGCGGTTCGAGGACCTTGGTGACCTCGTTCGCCTCGATGATCCGGTCGGCCTGGCTGGGCGTGAAGTCCCAGCGTTCTTCCAGGTACGCCTCGAAGGTGTCGTGGGTGGCGCGGAACAGTTCGTTGTCGCGGATCTCGCTGAGGGCCTGCCCGGTGCGCTGGAAGTCGCGCAGGCCGTCGCGGACGGTGGCTTCCAGGTTATGCAGGCGCTGCACCTCGTGCGGGGCGAGGAGTTCCGTGGCGTGGCGGGCGGGCGCGGCCGGGGGCAGGGGGGCGAGGTCGTGCAGGTCGTCCAGGTCCGAGTCGGACACGGGGAAGGGCAGATCGAAGTCTTCAGTCATGGGGTCTCACGGGTTCGGGAAGGGGAGAGGGTGGGATGATGGGGGAACGATAACAGGCGGGCCCGGCCTGCCCCCAGGCCCTCCTGTTGTCCCTATAGGGGTGACATAGCCGGAGGCGCGTGCCTGAGCGGGTAACGCCCGCCGCCAGCACCCCCCAACGTATGATGAACAGGCACTCAAGCCCCACCACCCCGGACCCCCGGCGGCCAAGGCCCAGAGCTTAAAGGAGGCACGACCCACATGGCGAATGCGATGAACCTGTTCGGCACGCGCGACACGCTCACCACGAGCAGCGGCAAGAAACTGTACTTCTACAACCTCAACAAACTCCAGGGCCACGACGTCTCCAAGCTGCCCTTCTCCATCAAGGTGCTGCTCGAAAGCGTCCTACGCGAAGCCAACGACTACGACGTCCGCCGCGAGGACGTCGAGACCGTCGCGAAGTGGAACCCCACCAACCCCGAAGTGGAAATTCCCTTCAAGCCCGCCCGCGTGATCCTCCAGGACTTCACCGGCGTGCCCGCCGTGGTGGACCTCGCCGCCATGCGCACCGCCATGGTCTCCCTCGGCGGCGACCCCAGCAAAATCAACCCCCTGATCCCCGTGGACCTCGTCATCGACCACAGCGTGCAGGTGGACGAGTTCGGCACCGAGTTCGCCCTGGCGAACAACATGGCCCTGGAATTCGAACGCAACCGCGAACGCTACGAATTCCTCCGCTGGGGCCAGCAGGCCTTCGACAACTTCGGCGTGGTGCCCCCCGCCAGCGGCATCGTGCACCAGGTCAACCTCGAATACCTCGCCAAGGGCGTCCAGAGCCGCCCCGAGGACGACGGCGTGGTCGTGTACCCCGACAGCCTCGTCGGCACCGACTCCCACACCACCATGATCAACGGCCTGGGCATCGTCGGCTGGGGCGTCGGCGGCATTGAGGCCGAAGCCGTCATGCTCGGCCAGCCCATCTACATGCTCATGCCCGACGTGATCGGCTTCAAGATCACCGGCTCCATGCCCGAAGGCGCCACCGCCACCGACCTCGCCCTGCGCGTCACCGAGATGCTGCGCAGCGCCGGCGTGGTCGGCAAGTTCGTCGAGTTCTACGGCGCCGGCCTGAGCAACATGACCCTCCCCGACCGCGCCACCATCGCCAACATGGCCCCCGAGTACGGCGCCACCATGGGCTTCTTCCCCGTGGACGACGAGGCCCTGCGCTACCTGCGCCGCACCGGCCGCCTGGAAGACGAGATCGAACTGGTCGAGGCGTACTACAAGGCCCAGGGCATGTACCGCACCGACGACACCCCCGACCCCGTGTTCACCAGCACCATCGAACTGGACCTGGGCACCATCGTCCCGTCGCTCGCCGGCCCCAAGCGCCCGCAGGACCGCGTGAACCTCACCGACATGCACACCGTGTTCGCCGAAGCCCTCACCGCCCCCGTGAAAAACCGCGGCTTCGAACTGTCCGGCGACAAACTCAGCGCCCAGGGCACCATCAGCGGCACCGACATTAGAATCGGCCACGGCGCCGTGACGCTGGCCAGCATCACCAGCTGCACCAACACCAGCAACCCCAGCGTGCTGATCGCCGCCGGCCTCGTCGCCAAGAAAGCCGTGGAAAAAGGCCTCAAGAGCCGCGCCTGGGTCAAGACCAGCCTCGCCCCCGGCTCCAGGGTCGTCACCGAGTACCTGGAAGCCGCCGGCCTCCAGCAGTACCTCGACCAGATCGGCTTCAACACCGTCGGCTACGGTTGCATGACCTGCATCGGCAACAGCGGCCCCCTGCCCGAACCCACCGTGGACGCCATCAACGAAGGCGACCTGGTCGTCGCCAGCGTCCTGTCCGGCAACCGTAACTTCGAAGGCCGCGTCAACCCCCACATCAAGGCCAACTACCTCGCCTCCCCGCCCCTGGTCGTCGCATACGCCCTGGCCGGCACCGTCGTGAACGACATCGTGAACGACCCCATCGGGCAGGACCAGGACGGCAACGACGTCTTCCTGAAAGACATCTGGCCCACCAACGCCGAAATCCAGGACGCCATGGACCGCAGCATCACCGCCGACATGTTCAAGAAGGTCTACGACGGCATCGAGAAGAGCAACGCCGACTGGAATGCCATTCCCGTCGCCGCCGGTGACCTCTTCGACTGGAAGGAAGACAGCACCTACATCCAGAACCCCCCCTTCTTCGACAACCTCGCCGGCGGCGCCAGCGAAATCGAGAACATTCAGGGCGCCCGGGTGCTCGTCAAGGTCGCCGACAGCGTCACCACCGACCACATCAGCCCCGCCGGCAGCTTCAAGGCCGACACCCCCGCCGGCCGTTACCTCACCGAACGCGGCATCCTGCCCAAGGACTTCAACAGCTACGGCAGCCGCCGCGGCAACGACCGCATCATGACCCGCGGGACCTTCGCCAACATCCGCCTGAAAAACCAGCTCGCCCCCGGCACCGAAGGCGGCTTCACCACCAACTTCCTGAACGGCGAGGTCACCAGCATCTTCGACGCGTCCACCGCCTACAAGGAAGCCGGCATTCCCCTGGTCGTCCTGGCCGGCAAGGACTACGGCATGGGCAGCAGCCGCGACTGGGCCGCGAAGGGCACCTTCCTGCTGGGCGTCAAGGCCGTCATCGCCGAGAGCTTCGAGCGCATCCACCGCAGCAACCTCGTCGGCATGGGCGTCCTGCCCCTCCAGTACAAGAACGGCGAAACCGCCGACAGCCTGGGCCTCACCGGAGAGGAAACCTTCGACTTCATCCTCCCCGCCGACCTCAAACCCCGCCAGGACGTGCAGGTCCGCATCACCGGCCAGGACGGCCAGAGCCGCGAGATCACCGTCCAGTGCCGCATCGACACCCCCGTCGAAATCGACTACTACAAGAACGGCGGCATCCTCCAGACCGTGCTGCGCGGCATCCTCGCCAAGAGCAAAGGCGAAGTCAACGCGTAACCCCTGATGAACAAAGGCCCCCGCCCAGTGTGGCGGGGGTTTTTCATCTGCTGACAGAGAGTAGGGCGGCGTTCCCCGAAGGGAAGATGCCGCCCTATTTCTCTTTGCCCCTACCCGAGGCTCTTGATGTTGGTGATGACGTCGGCGATGGCCTGCTGGGCGCTGCCGTACAGCATGCTGGTGTTGTCCTGGAAGAACAGTTCGTTCTCGATGCCGCTGTATCCGGCGCCCTTGCCGCGTTTGTTCACGATAACCTGGGCGGCCTTGTCGGCGTCGAGGATGGGCATGCCGTAGATGGGGCTGCTCCTGTCGTGCCGGGCGACGGGGTTCACGACGTCGTTCGCGCCGATGATCAGGGCAACGTCTGCGAGGGGGAATTCGCTGTTGATCTCGTCCAGGTCAAAGATCTTGTCGTAGGGCACGCCGGCTTCGGCGAGCAGGACGTTCATGTGGCCGGGCATGCGGCCGGCGACGGGGTGGATGGCAAAACGCACGTCCACGCCCTGCTCTTCGAGGAGTTTGGCCATTTCCCAGACCTTGTGCTGGGCGCCGGCGACGGCCATGCCGTACCCGGGGACGATGATGACTTTCTGCGCGAAGCGCATCATGGCGGCGGCGTCCATGGCGCCGACTTCCTTCATGGTGCCCTGGGGGCCGCTCACGGACGCCTGAGCCTCGCCGGTGATGGGTGTGAAGATGACGCCTGTGATGGCGCGGTTCATGGCCTTGGCCATCAGTTGCGTGAGCAGGATGCCGGACGCGCCGACGACGATCCCGGCGATGATCAGGGCGGGGTTGTACAGCACGTAGCCCTCGAAGCCCACGGCAAGGCCGGTGAAGGCGTTGAGGAGGCTGATGACGACGGGCATGTCGGCCCCGCCGATGGGCGCGACCAGCACCACGCCGAGCACCAGGGCGAGGAGGAAGAACAGGAGCAGGATCAGGGTGCTGGGGCCGCTGGCGATGATCAGGGCGCCCAGCAGGACGGTGATCAGCGCGAGGAGGCCGTTGAACAGGTTCTGCCCGGGGACCTTCCAGGCTTTTTTCATCAGGCCCTGGAGTTTCAGGAAGGCGACGATGCTGCCGCTGAACGCGACCGAACCGATCAATGCGCCCAGCACGGCCAGGGTGGTGACCACGGCGCCGGTGACCTCGCCACGCGCGAATTCCAGCGCGGCGATCGCGGCCGCGGCGCCGCCGCCCATGCCGTTGTACACGGCGACCATCTGGGGCATGTCGGTCATCTTCACGCGCTTGCCGAGCACCCATGCGACCCCGCCGCCCAGGATGATCGCCAGCAGCATCAGGCCGTAGTTACGCATGCCGGGCGTGAGGAAGGTGACCAGGGTGGCGAGGACCATGCCCACACCGGCCCAGTTGATGCCCTTGCGGGCGGTGACGGGGCTGCTCATGGCCTTCAGGCCCAGGATGAACAGGGCGGCCACCACGAAGTAGGAGATGTCGATGATCCACTGCACGGCTCAGTTCACCTTCTCCGGGGTGGGAATGGGCTGGATGGGTTCTTTTTTCTCGCGCCTGAACATGCCCAGCATGCGTTCGGTGACCACGTACCCCCCGGCGGCGTTCGCGGCACCGAGGAACACGGCGAAAAACCCGAGGGCCTGTTCCAGTGGCGTGACCGCGTGCCCCATGGCGTACATGGCGCCCACCAGCACCACGCCGTGCACGAAGTTCGACCCGGACATCAGCGGAGTGTGCAGGATCACGGGCACGCGGGAGATCACCTCGTACCCGGTGAAGGCCGCCAGCATGAAGATGTAGATATAGAAGAAGTCGTTCATCGCATCCCCCTTACAGCCCCAGGACCTGTTTCACGCCGGCGTGTTTCACTTCGCCGTTCGCGGTGAAGGTCGCGCCGGTCAGGACCTCGTCCGTGTCGTCCAGCGTGAGCACGCCGTCCTTGATGAACGGCCCGATGAAGTTGAACAGGTTCCTGGCGAACATCTCGCTGCTGGACACCGGCATGTTGCTGGGCAGATTCACCGGCCCGATGATCCGCACGCCGCCCACCTGCACCTCCTGGTTCGGCACGGTGCCCGAGACGTTCCCGCCCGTCTCGGCGGCCATGTCCACGACCACCGCGCCGGCCTTCATGCCGCGCACCATGGCGTCCGTGATGATCAGGGGGGCCTTCTTCCCGGGCACGGCGGCCGTGGTGATCAGCACGTCCGCCATGGCAACCGCCTTGCCAAGCCTCTCCGCCTGCTGGCGCTTCTCGTCTTCCGTCAGTTCACGCGCGTACCCGCCCGTCCCGGCGGCACTCACGCCGGTGTCCACGAACTTCGCGCCCAGCGACTCCACCTGCTCCCGCGTTTCCGGGCGCACGTCGTAGCCCTCCACCATGGCGCCCAGGCGCCTGGCCGTGGCGATGGCCTGCAGGCCCGCCACGCCCGCGCCGATCACCAGCACCCGCGCCGGGCGGATCGTGCCGGCCGCATAGGTCAGCATGGGAAAGAACTTCGGGCTGAAGGCCGCCGCGATCAGCACGCACTGGTACCCGCTGCACGCCCCCTGAGACGACAGGATGTCCATGCTCTGCGCGCGGGAGATGCGCGGCAGCAGCTCCATCGCGAAACTCGTGATGCGGCCGCCTGCCAGCGCCTGCGCGCGTTCCGCGCTTCCGTACGGTTGAAGCAGCCCGATCACGACCGTGCCGGGCTGCAACGACTTCAGGGTGTCGGGGGCGAGCGGACCGACGGTCCACAGCATGTTCGCCCGGGCGGTCACCTCCTGCTCGGTGTCCACCCACGTGACCTCCGGGTAGTCGCCTTCCGGGATGCTGGCACCCGCCGAGGCGCCGCGCTGCATCACGAGTTCGGCGCCCTGGGCGCGCAGTTTCTTCGCGACGTCCGGCACCAGCGGCACGCGCCGCTCGGTGGGGTCCGGACTTCTGAGTACTCCGATCACTACACCCATGCTCACTCCTTACGGCACTGCCTGCCGGAATCGGGACGCGAAAGCGCCTCGTGAACTGGCTCCGGAACGCAGAGCACCTGCTTTGAACGTGACCAAATTAGACCACCTTC
Source organism: Deinococcus ficus (assembly GCF_003444775.1). Lineage (NCBI taxonomy): Bacteria > Thermotogati > Deinococcota > Deinococci > Deinococcales > Deinococcaceae > Deinococcus > Deinococcus ficus. The sequence goes on from NZ_CP021081.1 coordinate 964,973, forward strand.
GGGAGGTGAGTGTCCCGTGAAGGTGGTGCTCGCGGTGGGGGTAGCCAAGGGCCGTTGCCAGAGGCCGGCCCCGCCGGGGAGCAGGCGGGGCCGAAAGTCAGGTGAGCGGCTGTGTCGTCCGCGACTGGTTCTTAGCTCGTGATTTAAGACGACCGCGCTTGTCGCGGTCGTCTGTCGTTGGTGCGAAGGCTATCAGGCACTCTTTTTCAAGGCCGGGAAGCGAGGTGCTCGGCCTGAACACTTCCCTTTAGGGCGTCCTGGTGAACGACCTGACGGTTTTGGCGCGCATGTTGGACTGCCCAGGGGCACCAACAGTTGGACAAAACCCTGCCTGACTCGACTGGGGGTCAAGCGACCACATTCCTGTGGTCGCTGCCACGGGAGACGATGATCGGTCACGACGGGCTGAGCCAGTCGCAGTTGGGTAAACGCCAGCAGCACCAACAGCGTCCACCGGTCCGCTTGCTCCGGGTGACGCACCCGGGGCGTTTCCCAGTTCAGGGTCTGTTTGCGGAAGCGGAACGTATGTTCCAGGTCGAACCGCCGCGTGTACGCGCGCCACACCATCCCCAGATCGGGCACGCCTGGCCCCCGCCACCAGAGCCAGAAGGCCTGCGGTTGACGCGTTTCCCGGGGCAACTTCGCCACCTCCAGCAGCATCACCGTCCCGGTATACGTCGGCTTGAAGTGCCGTGATCCTGGTCGTGTGTCCTGGCTGGACTTGACATGCAGCGCGGTCCAAGCGCGCACATGCACCGCTCCATACTGCTCCGTCGTTTCCAGATGTTCCAGATGGGGGGCAGGCCAAGTCGTCTGATCCGCACACAGAAACTTGGCGCCATGAATCCGTGGCCGGCCCCCCTGGGGACCCGGACGTGTGGTGGCATCGAAGAAGAACCGTCGGTTGCGTCTTACACGGACAAGGACGCTGACTGTGTCAGCGTCCTTGAGTTTTGCCAAGCGGACCGGGTCGTACCCACCATCAAACACGAACAGCGGCGCTGCGGTCCCGGGAGGCAATAGACGGACGATGTGCTGAACCTGTTCATCGGCCAGCTCGTGCGCGGTCCGGTCGGGGGCGACCCGGCGCACATCGAGGGGTGCCGTCCAACTGCTGCTGACGGGTCCAAGCTGCGCGGCCCAGGAGTACGACCAGCCCGCAACCACAGGTTTTCCGGCGCTGTGTCGACTCGGGTGATAGAAGTATCCACGCTGTGGACTCGTCTCGGCATCGTTTCGGACCCAGGTCGAGGTATCAATGGCGAAGACGAGTGGATGGTCGCAGTTCAGCGTGGTACCGACAAGCGCTCGAACACGCTCGATGTCGAGCGTGCCCTTGGTCAATGCCGCGTATAGGCTGCCATGACCACGCTCAAAGGGCCCTTGCAGGCTGAGGTGCGCGAAACTGGGGACCAATCCGGCGACGGTGATGGCATCGATGAGATTGAACAGCGCATCCGCACGATGGTCGAAGCAGTGATAGACATCGTTCCGGAAGGCCTGCAGGCGGTCCACCTTTGCTGCAGCGTTCATACTCGATGGTACAGAACGCCGCCTACGCCAGCTTCAAACAGTTAAATCACGAGCTTAGACGCAGCGGTTGATTGCCCCGCGCTTCCTCAGCACCTCAGGGTGTCGTGCCCGGAAAGGATTGAAGAGGAAGGTCCCCGCCGAGTCCGATCAGGCGTGCATCCGCTGTGTTCAGCGGTCAATCAGCACCGCTTCCCATTCGGCGGCCTGCGTGTCGTCGTGCACCTGCCCACCGGCGCGGCTGTACGGCAGGCTCAGGCGCATCAGTTTCCAGGCCCGGTCACCGGCCATCAGGGTGTACGTGCCGTGTACGTTCGGTTCCGCCACCCGTTTGGGCGTTCCCTGGAACACCACCCGGACAGGCGTACCCTCGGACAGGGCCGCGTGGGGGGACGCGGCGACCTCACCGTGAAACTCACGGTCCGGGTCGGTGACGTCGCCGTTCCACGCGCCGCGCAGGGTCACGGTCAGCTGTCCCTGGTTCCCGGCAACTGTTCCGGACGGCGCCGGGGAGGCAGGCGCGGGGCCAGGGGCCTTGGGGGTGCCGTGGTCGTCGTTGCCGCTCATGCGCCCATGCAACCTCGGGCACGCATGACTGCGATGAGCCTCACCTTCACGGCCCAGGCCGTTTCTTTACCCCTTCGTCAGGTGGCGGTTCAGGAGGAGGTGCCGTCCGGCCGGGCGTCCGAGTCGGCGCCGGTTCCCGTGGAGGGCGCCGTGCCTGCGCTTCCGCCTTCCCCGCCGTCCTGGAAGGGGGGGCGGTTCACGGTGCCCGTGCCCGGTCCCGCACTGGAGGTGCCGGCGGTTGAGGTGGTGGCGACCGGGGCGATCAGGTCCTGCTGCCCTTCGGTGTGCGGGGCCTTGGGGTCCTCGCCCAGTTCGGCGATCAGGCGCTCGCGGCTGGTGATCTCCTCCTCGATGCGGCGGATCTCGTCGCGCACGCCGTGCAGCGTCTCGGCGCCGGCGTTGCCGTGGTACGAGCGGCCCAGGCGGGCGTAGGTGGCGTCCAGCTCGCGGCCCAGCTGGAAGACTTCCAGGCGCAGCCGCGCGACCTGCGCGACTTCCTCGCCCCGGCGCTGCACGCGTTCGGAGGCCTTCTTCACGGTGTTCAGGATGCTGTCCAGCATGCCCTCAGTGTGCCGCGTCCGGCCGGGCGGGTGCGTGAGCGTACCGCCCAGGGCCCTTCACCCGTGAAGAAGCGGTCAAGGCGCGCAGCGGCGCTACAGTGGGGCGCACCATGACACCCTGGGGCGCCCCGTGACCGCCGCCGAAACCCGATTCCTGCTGGACGCGCTGCGCCGCGCCCGCACGCAGGGCCTGGGCGCCGCCTTCGCGACCGTGGTGGGCGTGCAGGGCAGCGCGTACCGCCGCGAGGGCACCCGCATGCTGGTCCTGGAAGGCGGCGCGCAGGTGTGCATGCTGTCCGGCGGGTGCCTGGAGGCCGAGGTGGTGGAGGTCGCGCTGGCCGCCCTGCGCACCGGGGAGCGGGTCCTGACGCACTACGACCTGTCGGAGGACGCCACCTGGGGGCTGGGGATCGGCTGCGGCGGCAGCGTGGACGTCCTGGTGGAACCCGTCCGCGCGGACGACGCGCCGTTGAACGCCTGGATCGCCGCCCTGGAAGCGGGGGAGACGGCGGCGCTGGTCACGCCCCTGACCGCCCCAGGGCAGGTGTTCGTGCCGGCCAGCGGCGACCCGGTTGGGACCCTGCCGGACCCGGCCCTGCACGCCCACGCCGTGCACCTCGCGCGGGAGCGGCTGGCCCTGCGGGAACCGCGCGCCGCCACCCTGCCCGCCCCGGACGGCACGCCGCTGTTCGTGGACGTGACCGGCCCGCCCCCGCAACTCGTGCTGTACGGCGCCGGGCACGACGCCCTCCCGCTGGCCGCGCAGGCCCACGCGCTCGGGTACGACGTGCACGTCATCGACCCGCGCCCCGCGTACCTCACGCCCGCCCGCTTCCCCGGCGCGGCCCTGCACGCCCTGGATGCCGACGCCCTGCACGCCTTCACGCCGGGCGGCCGTGCGCACCTGATCGTCATGAATCACCACCTGGACCGCGACCGGCTGTGCCTGGCGCACGCCCTGCATTCCGACGCGCCTTACGTGGGCGTGCTCGGCCCGCGCAGCCGCGCCGAGACGCTCCTGGAAGACCTGCGGCGGGAGGGCGTGTCCTTCACCCCGGCGCAGCTGGCGCGGCTGCGCGCCCCGGTCGGGCTGAAACTCGGGGCGGAGGCACCCGAGGAGGTCGCCCTGAGCATCCTGGGGGAACTGATGGCGTGGCGCCGCGGGTACCCGGGCGGGTTCCTGACCGGGCACCCCGGCCGCATCCACGACGCCGAGACGCACGCCGCCGCGCCCCCCCTGCCCGGCGGGCCCTGAGCCCCCGCCGGAAAGGAACGCAGGGCGGCATGTCCCGCCCGGGCAGCCGTTACCCTGGGCGGGTGAAGTCGTCCGCGCCACCCCGACCCGCCGCCCGACCCTCGCGCCTGCGGCCCCTGTGGCTGGCCGCCGGGTTCCTGTTCACGGGCCTGGGCGTGCTGGGCCTGATCCTGCCGGTCCTGCCGGGCACCATCTGGTTCATCCTGGCGGCCGCCGCGTTCGCCCGCGGGGACGAGCGCTGGGAGGCGTGGCTGCTGTCCCGGCCCGTGATCGGGGACCTCGTGCGGGACTTCCGGGCCGGGCGGGGCATGCCGGCCCGCGCCAAGTGGATCGCGTGCCTGAGCATCACGCTGGCCGTCGCCCTGAGCGTGCCGCGCATTCCGGCCGTGGCGGGGCAGGTGGCCACGCTGCTGCTGGGCGTGGCGGGCGTGGCGTACATCCTGTTCATGGTGCCCACCCGCCGTGCTTAAGGGCCTGCTCGACACCCTCAGCGAGTCCACCGATCCCCTGCCGCGCTTCACGGCCCCGCGCTGCCTGCTGGAACGCCAGACGATGGGTGGCTGCGACGCCTGCCACGCCGCCTGCCCGCACGGCGCGGTGGAACTGGGGCCGCTGGGCAGCAGCGTGCGCATCCGTCCGGACCTGTGCACGTCCTGCGGGCTGTGCGTGCAGGCCTGCCCGACCGGCGCGCTGGAGTTTGCGCTGCTGCCCGCCCTGCAGAGCGTCCGGGACCAGCGGGATACCGCCGAGGGGCAGGCGACCCTCACCTGCGCTCCGTCCGGCGCGGGCGGGCCGCACCTGCCGTGCCTGGGCCGCGTCACGCCGGCCCTGCTGGCTGCCTCCGGCGCCTGGGACGTGCCCCTGACCCTCATTCACGGTGACTGCGCCGCCTGCCCCGTCGGCGCGCTGGACGTGCCGGATCGACTGCGCGCCGTTCTGGAGGACGCGCAGCGGCTGCGGGAACCGACCGGCCGCCCGGCCCGCGTCACCATCCGCCCGGCCGAGCCCGGCGACCGGGACCGCGCGGTGCGCATGGACCGCCGCGGCGCCTTCACCGCCCTGTTCCGCGCCGGCCGGCAGCAGGTCGCGCAGGCCCTCCCGGACCGGCCCCTGCCGTTCGTGGACTGGAGCGTCCCGGAGGACCGCACGCCGGAGGAATGGAAGTGGCGCCGCGCCGCCCTGAGCCCCGCCCCGCCGGAGGACGCGCCCGTGCCCTGGCCGGCGCCCGTGGTGGACGACACCTGCATCGACTGTCCGGTGTGCGCCACCGTCTGCCCCACCGAGGCGATCACCCGCGAACTCCAGCCGGACGGCGGCGTGAAACTCCTGCTGAACCTCGGCGCCTGCACCGGCTGCATGTCCTGCCTGAAGTCCTGCCCGCCGCAGGCCATTCACCGTCAGGAGGAGTGGCTGCCGGCCGCCTTCCGCGTGTCGATCCTGCTGCGGGAAAGCGACAGCGTGATGTGACCCCGGGCCAGGAGGCTGGCTATCGCCTCAAGCGGAAACGAGCGGCGGTCCGGCGCCGGCTGTTCGCCCGGACGGCCACCGGACCGGACCGCCCGGCCGGGCCGGGTATGCTGGGCGGATGCGTGTGATGCTGCCGGGAGCGGCCCTGCTGGGTCTGGTGCTGGGGGTGGCCGCGGCGCCGGCCCCGACGAGCCCGGCCCGGGCGCCTGCGACCGCGCCCACCGCACGGGCACAGGCCCTCCCCGGCCTGAGTGCCAGCGTGCAGGCCGCGCTCGCGGGCGTGCCGGACGACGTGCAGGTGGGCGTGTGGGTGCAGGACCTGACGACCGGCCGGGTGCTGGAAACCCTGACGCCCGGAACGACGTTCATTCCGGCCAGCACGATCAAACTCCTGACGGGCGCCGCCGTGCTCCTGGACCGGCAGGGCCTGGAAGGCTGGTGGAGCGCCGAACTGACCGTGCCCGCCGCCCAGGCCGGGCAGGCGCGCGTGAAGGCCCTGACCCTGCGGGGCAGCGGCGACCCCACGCTGACCGTGCGGGACGGCGCGTACAGCCTGCGGACGCTGGCACGTCAGGCCCACTCGCGCGGCGTGCGGGAGGTCGGGGAACTGCGCCTGGACGACGGGTCGTGGCAGGCGGGCAGCTGGGAGGACGCCGTGATCGGCGTGCCCATGACCGCCCTGAGGCTCGCGGAGTGGTACGACGACCCGCCCGCCACCGCGGCGGAGGCGCGCACCCGGCTGGCCTCGGCGCTCGCGGCGGAACTCCGCGCCGCCGGCATTCGCGTGCTGCGGGACGCGCCGGGCGTGGCGGAGCCCACGCGGCTGTACGTGCCGCCCGCCCGGCAGGACGACCAGGGCAACCCCCTGCCGCCCGACCCGGTGATCCCGGCCGGCCAGAGGCCGGAGGTGGGCGTGGCGGGCGTGCGCAGCGCCTCCGCGCGGGACGTGCTGTACGCCACCGAGCGGCCCAGCGACAACCTGCGCGCCGAGGAGCTGCTCGCCACGCTCGCCCCGCGCCGGGGCGGGTCCCTGCCGCTGGCCCTGAAGCGCGAGGGGGCCCTGCTCGCGGGGGCCGGAGTGAACCTGACCGGTGCGGTTCTCGCGGACGGGAGCGGCCTGAGCCGCGAGAACCGCCTGACGCCGCGCACGCTGGGCAGCCTGCTGAAGGTCATGCACGACCTGCCCTATCCCCTCAGCGCCCGGCCGGGCGAGGCCCGCGCCCCGGGCACCCTGTACGCCGCGCGGCAGAACGTGTTCGCGGAGATGCTGCCCCAGGCCGGCACCGGGGAGACGGGATGGCGACAGGACGGACGCGGCGGCACGCTGGCCCGCCGCCTGCTGGATTCCGGTCTGGACGTGCGGGCCAAGACGGGCACGCTGCCGGGCGTGAGTGCCCTGGCGGGGTACGTGACCGGGACGAGCGGGCACACGCTGGCCTTCGCGCTCCTCATGAACGGCCCGGAGGACACCCCGATCCTGACCCTGCGGGCCGTGCAGGACCGCGCGGTGCAGGCGCTGGCCGCCGTCCACTAGGCCTGCTTGACGGGGCCGGGCCGGGTTCCTCACCGAAAGTGCGCATTTCTTCACTGTCATCACGGGCGATTGCGTAGACTGCCGGGCGTGAAGAAGGTGGTCGTCGCGACCGGCAATGCCGGCAAGGTTCGGGAAATTCAGGAAGCGCTGGGGGACCTGGGCTGGGACCTGCAGCCGCTGGGCAATGTTCCCCTGCCCGAGGAGACGGGCGCCACCTACGAGGAAAACGCGGCCCTGAAAGCCTGCACGGTTTCCATGATGACCGGCGAGGTCGCCCTGGCCGACGACTCCGGCCTGGAGGTCGCCGCCCTGAACGGCGAACCCGGCGTGTTCAGTGCCCGCTACGGCGGCCTGAACAGCGACCTGGACCGCAACGTGCACCTGCTGGACAAGCTGCGCAAGGTTGCCGACCGCCGCGCGAAGTTCGTGTCCGTGGTGATCCTGGCCCACCCGGACGGCCAGGTGGAGTCGTACCGCGGGGAACTGCAAGGCACGCTGCTGGAAGGTCCGCGCGGTGAGGGCGGGTTCGGGTACGATCCGCTGTTCGTGCCGGATGGCGACACCCGCACCCTGGCCGAGATGACCGTCACGGAAAAACGCCAGATCAGCCACCGCGGCAAGGCGCTGGCCGCGCTGCGCGCCGCGCACGAGCAGGGCCTGCCGGCGCCGGTCGCCATGACCCTGGAATAGGGGAGGCAGTGAGGAGGGGCAGGGGTGCCGATTGGATGCCCCTGCCCCTCCTCTGGATTGCTGTTCAGCCCGCCGTCGCGTACTTCTCGCGGACCTCGTTCTTCAGGCGGGTGAGGATGGCGCCCATGCCGCGCAGGCGCATGGGGGTGATCAACTCGGTCAGGCCCATGTTCAGGTAGAAGTCGTTGGGCACGTTCAGGATCGTCTCGGGCGTGGCGCCGTCCAGCGCCTCGTGCAGGATGCCGGCGTAGCCGCGCACGGTGGGGGCCTCCTCGGGCACCTTGAAGAACAATCTCACGCCGCCCGCGTCGTCCTGCTCGGTGACCAGGAAGAACGGGCTGGTGCATTCCGGGACGGGCTGCATGAACTCCGGGTGCTCCACGTACTTCTCGGCCAGCGGGGGCAGTTTGCGGCTGTATTCCAGCAGGGCCTGGAGGCGCAGGGCCTTCGGGGCGGACCGGAACAGGCCGGTGATGGCCTGAAGTTTCTCGGGCAGGGCGGCGTCGGTCATGCGCCGAGTGTAATGCGCGGGTCCGGCCGGCAGGGGGTTCAGGACACCAAGTCGTCCAGTTGACCTTTCCAGTCAACTATCGGTCAGGGTAGAATTCAGCCATGACTGACACCTCCGGCTACGCCAACGACGTTCTGGTCAGCACCCAGTGGGTCGCCGAGCACCTGCAGGACCCCACCGTCCGCCTGATCGAGGTGGACGAGGACATCCTGCTCTACGACGTCGGCCACATCCCCGGCGCCGTGAAGCTCGACTGGCAGCAGGACCTGTGGCACCCCGTCGAACGCGACTACATCAAAGAAGACGAGGTCGCCGCGCTCCTCGGCCGCCTCGGGATCAAGGACACCGACACCGTCGTCCTGTACGGCGACAAGAGCAACTGGTGGGCCAGCTACGCCTACTGGTTCCTCACCTACAGCGGCGTCAAGGGCCTGCGCATCATGAACGGCGGCCGCCAGAAGTGGGTGGACGAGGGCCGCGACCTCACCACCGACCAGCCCCAGATCACCCCCACCACCTACCCCACCCCCCAGCGCCGCGAGGACCTGCGCGCCCTGCGCGAGGACGTCCGCGCCCACATCGCCGGCGTGCAGGCCGGCCAGAACGCCCTGGTGGACGTCCGCAGCCCCGACGAGTTCAGCGGCAAGGTCACCCACATGCCCACCTACCCGCAGGAAGGCGTGCTGCGCGGCGGGCACATCCCCGGCGCCCGCAACATCCCCTGGGCCCGCGCCACCAACGAGGACGGCACCTTCAAGAGCGCCGAGGAACTCCAGGCCCTGTACGCCGGCGAAGGCGTCACCAAGGACAAGGACGTCGTCGCGTACTGCCGCATCGCCGAACGCAGCAGCCACACCTGGTTCGTGCTGCACGAACTGCTCGGCTACCCCAAGGTCCGCAACTACGACGGCAGCTGGACCGAATGGGGCAACGCCGTGGGCATGCCCATCGAAAAGACCTACACCGAAGAATAAGCACGAAAGCGCAGCCGAACCGGCCGGGACCGCAGGAATCACCTGTGACCCCGGCCGGTTTGCGGTCGTCAACTGCCGCGCCGATCCATACTGCGCGATCACCCGGATGACGCACCCAGCTCGAAGCGGACCCTGCGGTGCCCTCAGCGCAAACCTGACCGACACCCACGGTCCACCCGGGCCACATCCTGGCAAGCCCCCCGATCGGGCGTGCAGCATTCGCCTAGGGACGGGCCTTCTGCACGAACTATGTAATGTTCGCCCCGTTACTCTGATCTCATGCGCTTCCTGCTGCTTTTCCTTCTCCTTGTCGTGGTCGGGTTCGTGGCGTGGCGCCTGCTGGGCCGCCGCTCCCCCGGCACCCCCTCGCAGGACCGCCGCACCGCTGGCCTCCCGGAACGCCCCTCCTCCGTGCGCGTGGTCCCCACCGCCGAGGACACCGCCGGCCCCGCCCTTGCCGCCGCGGCCGTGGCGCCCGCCGCCCTGACCCGCACGACCAGCGTCACCCCGCCCTCCACCCTGGGCCTGGACGACCCGGACGCCGTGCGTCCCGACCTGGACGAGGACGCCATGGCCTCCGCCCGGACCCTGATCACGCCCGCCGTGCCCGACGCGGTGCTCTCCGACGCCCTGCTGGACGCCACGCCGGAGCAGCTGCAGCACCTGTTCGCCGCCGTGCCGCAGGACGTGATGGCCAACGCCCTGGGTGACGACGTGCACCTCGCCGGCCCCCTGGCCGAGAGCGAGAAGGCGCAGCTGAGCGGCCTGGGCGACGAACTGGACACCCTGGACATCTGGGACTTCGGAACGGACGCCGGGACGCCTGACCCCCAGGGGCCCGGCCACAAGGCCTGACCCCGAACACCGCCCCCTAACTGCGCCCGCCTGAAGTCAGGGACGGGCGCGGCCTTTTGCTGTGGTGGGCAGGCCTTGAAAGTGCCTCCTGTGCCTCCTGCACGCCCTAATCTCTGAGGCGATGAGCGCCCCTGCCCCCGAACTCGCGGCCCTGTGGCCCGCCCTGGTCTCCCTGCCCGTCACCTGGGCTGCGCTGCCCGAGCAGGGCGTGACGCTGCCCGGGGGCACGCACCTCTCCCTCCGTGACGCCCCCGACGGCACGCACCACCTGGACACGGTCCTCCACGCCTCCGAGGACTTCACGGAGCTGTTCGACGGACGGGGAGACTACACGGAGGAGGAACTCGACGACCCCTCCGCAGTCGTGGACCGGCGCTGGGACGAGGCGCGCGAGGTGCTCGGCACGGTTCTCGCCGGGGCGATCCGGGTGCTCGGTGAGCCCGCGGAGGCGACAGAGAGCCATCCGGGCCGGGTGTCCTGGCCGCTGGAGGACCGCACCATCGTCGTCGGTCTGAATCAGGCCGACCAGGACTGCCCGATCGAGATGCGCCTGTGGCTGCTGCCCCCCGGCCGCACCCTGGACAGCCTCGGTCTCTGAACATGGTCTCCGTCATGCCGCCGGTGTCATCGGGCGGGGTTCCGACCCTTGCCAGCCGTGTTCTGGCTTAGCGTCGGAAGTCGGTCACGCGGCGCAGCGGGCCGTTGAGGCCGTTCAGGGCGGCCGGCAGGGACGCCGTGGGCACCTCACGGCCGGTCTCCGCGTCGAAGGTCTGGAAGGTGGCGCGGCCCTCCGCGGGGCGCAGCGTCAGCAGGGTCACGGTGCTGCGGGCGGTGCCGGGCACCCCCACGTAGTCGCGCCCACCGATTCCTCCGCTGGACAGGATGTTCAGGCCGCCCAGCCGCCCCGGGTAGTACGCCGCGTGGTGCCCGTGCACGTAGGCGAGCACCTCCCCCGCCTCCATGATCTGCCGCAATTCCGCCGCGCCGGCCAGGACTTCCCCGGGGCGGTTCTTGCCGGCACTCACGCCTGCCAGCGGCAGGTGGCCCAGCACCAGCCGGATGCCGGCCCGGCGCGCGGCCGGGGAGGCGAGCTGGGCGCGCAGCCACGCCCGCTGTTCGCCGCTCACCTGCGGTCCGGCGGCGTCCAGCGACACCACGAAGACCGACCCGCCGCCCAGCGTGAAACTGAACCGGAAGGGAAAGGCGGCCCGGTCCGCGAAGGCCACGGCGGGCGGGTGGGCGGTCCAGTACGCCTGCGCCTCGCGCCGGTCGCGGGCCAGGCTGGCGTCGTGGTTCCCGAGCGTGAACGCGAACGGAATGCCCGCCCGGGCCAGCGGCCCCTGCACGTCCCGATCAAAGGCCGCCCACATGGCCTGCACGGCCGCGTCCGTCAGGGACGCCTTCTGCCCGGCGATCAGGTCCCCGGCCGACAGCACGGCGTCCGGCCGCCACTCGTTCACGATCCGGCCCACCACACGCTTCACGGCCGGCGGGTAGGTGGTGCTGCCGTACGCGCCGTTGAAGTCGCTCAGGACCACCACGCGCACCACCTCCGGGGCGGGCGGGGCCGCGCCCAGCAGGCCGGGCGTGAGCAGCAGGAGGGTCAGGGCAAGGCGGCGCCGTCGCATGGAATCAAGTCCAGCACGGTTCCCTGAGGGGACGGTCAGGGCGCCCCGCCGGCCACGGGCCCGGTATCCTTGGCCTCATGCAGAGCATCCAGGACGTGCGGACGGTGTGCGGCGCCCTGCCGCACTCGCAGGAGACCTTTCCCTTCGACGCGACCACCCTGGTGTTCAAGGTCGCGGGGAAGATGTACGCCCTGACCGCCCTGGACGGCGACCCGGTCACCGTGTCCGTGAAGGTTCGCCCCGAGGACGGCGAGGCCCTGCGCGCCGCGCACCCCGGAATCACGCCCGGGTACCACCTGAACAAACGCCACTGGGTGACCCTCACCCTGGACGGCACCCTCCCGGACGGGCTGATCCAGTCCCTGATCGCGGACAGTCACGCCCTGGTCGTGCACGGCCTGACCCGAGCGGCCCGGGCGGACCTGGGGCTTTGACCCGGCTGCCCGTGCGCGCCCGCCCATTGAAGCGCGCGCGCCTCGCGCGGGACCTGGGCCGGACCGGCATGCTGCTTGCGGCGGTGTTCACGGCCGTGACCTGGGCGGCCCTGGCGTTCACGTTCGCGCCTGCCCGCGCCCTGCTGGACCGCGCCGACACGCAGCTCACCGCGCTCGACGCCCGGCTGGCCGACGCGCAGACCGCCCTGGCGCCCTTCGACGTCCTGGCCCGGCCCGAAACCCTGGAGGCCGTGCAGGGCCTGGGCGACCTCGCCCGCCGCGCCCAGGCCGCGCCCCTGCTGGACCTCGTCATCCCGCCGGACACGCTGGAGGGCGCCGTGACCCTCACCCGCGAATGGGAGACGGCCCTGAACGCCCGGCCGCCCCTCCCGGCTCTCCAGGCGGCCCGCGCGGACGTGCAGGGCTGGCAGGCCCGGGTGCACAACCTGCGTGTGCGCCTCACCGGCATCGCGCTGCTGACCGGCGCCCTGCTGACCCTGCTGTGCGCGTGGTTCGCCGCCGGGCAGTGGGCGCTGTGGCGCTGGGCTGAAGACCAGCTGAACCCGTCCTCCTGACCGGAGCAGGCGCGCGTCAGGTGCGGCCCTCTGCCTTCCGGGCGGGCGGCATACTGCCCCGGTGACCCCACGCGCCCTGCGCCGGCTGCTGCTCTCCCCGCCCGCCTGCCGGGACCCGCGCGCGTTGCGGGCCGCGGTGGCCGGGCGGACGGTCGCCGTGACCGGCGCGAGTTCCGGCATCGGCCGGGCCACCGCGTTGCTGCTGGGCGCGGCGGGCGCCGAGGTGCTGCTGCTGGCCCGCCGCACCGCCGAACTGGAACGCGTGCAGGCCGAGATCGGGGCCCACGGCGGCCGGGCGCACGTGTACCCGCTGGACCTCGCGGACCCGCAGGCAGTCCAGGCGTTAGCTGCGCACCTGCTGACCCGGCACCCCCGCCTGCACGCCCTGATCAGCAACGCCGGGAAGTCCGTCCGCCGACCTGTGGGCGCCTCCGCCGACCGGCGTGACCTGGAGCGGCAGCTCGCCGTGAACTTCACCGGCCCGGCCGCCCTGACACTGGCACTGCTGCCCGCCCTGACGCGGGCCGGTGGGGTGATCGTGAACGTGTCCAGCGTGTCGGCCCGGCCGCCGGGCGTGCCGCGCTGGGCGGGCTACCAGGGCAGCAAGGCGGGCTTCGACCTGTGGCTGCACAGCCTCGGTGCGGAACTGCGCGCGGACGGCGTGCGCGTGAGCAGCGTGTACCTGCCCCTGACGCGCACGCCCATGATCGCGCCCACCCGCGCGTACCGCTTCCTGCCGGCCCTGACCCCGCACGAGGCGGCGCAGGCGGTCGTGCGGCCCCTCGTGCATCCGGAGCTGCGCGTGGCGCCGTGGTGGCTGACCGGGCAGGAACTCGCCGCACTGGTGGCCCCCGGCGCCCTTCAGCGCCTGCTGGGCACGCTGGAACGTGGGGAACGCCGCCTCGGCCGGCAGGCGCTGCGGTGAAGCCCCCGGCGGCCCTCACCTTTCTCCGGGCGATGTGGCGCACCGGGGCCCTGCACCCGCGCCCGGTCCGGTCCAGCCTGAGCCTGCTGCTGGACGTCCTGCGGCACGGGCCGTCCCTGTACGCCCTGGTCCGCTGGCAGGCCAGAAGGCAGCCGAACGCCCCGGCCGTCGTCTGGGGCGACCTGCACCTCGGGTACGGCGCCCTGCTGGACCGCGCGGACGCCCTGGCGACCCGGCTGCCCACCCGCTCCCGGCATGGGGCGGTGGGCGTGCTGGACGGCGACCCCCTGCTGACCCTGCTGGCCCTGCTCGCCTGCGGGCGCCTGGGCTGCCGGGTGCTGCCGCTCAGCCCGCGCCTGGGGCCCCAGGCGGTGCGCGCCGTACAGATTCGGCAAGGCCTGGGCATTCTTTTGTGCCCGGACGCGCTGCTGGCCGCGTACCCGGACGCCACTCCGCTGCGCCTGGACGGTCCGCCGGCCACCCGGCCGGCGCGGCGGGGCCGCGCGCGGGCCGGGCAGCTCGGCCTGCTCACCTCCGGCAGCACCGGCCGGCCGCGCGTGATTCGCCGGCCAGGGCGTGGCCCGGCGCTGATGACCCTGGCGGCGCTGCTGAACACGCTGCCGCTGCGGGCCGGGATGGGCGCCGTGCTGCCCCTGCCGCTCTCGCACGGGCACGGGCTGGCGTTCCTGGGCACGTGTCTTTTCCTGGGCGCCCGGCTGCGGCTCCTGCGCGCCCCCACCCCCGGGCAGCTGTGGGGGGCGCTGCACGAGCCCGGCGCGGAGGTCGTGACCCTGGTGCCCACCCAGCTGCACCGCCTGATGAGCACCCCCTGGCCCCGCCCGGCCGGACTGCACGGCGTGCTGTGCGGCTCCGGCCCGCTGGATCCGGACCTGGCCTGCCGGACCCTGGCGCACCTGGGGCCGGTGCTGTTCAACCAGTACGGCACCACCGAGACCGGCCCGCTGGCCCTCGCCACGCCCGCCGACCTGCTCGCCGCGCCGGGCAGCGTGGGCCGCGTCCTGCCCGGGGTGCCCCTGAGCGTGCTGGAGGGTGCCGTGGCCCTGTGCACCGCGGGCGGCCTGCTCCGTACCGGGGACCTGGGGCACCTGGACGGGCAGGGGAGACTCTGGTTGCGGGGCCGGGCCGATCACCTGATCGTGACCGGCGGCGAGAACCTGAACCCGGAGACGCTGGAGGCGAGGCTGAGGGCCTGGCCGTACGTGCAGGACTGCGCCGTGCAGGGCCTCCCGGACGCCGAGTACGGACAGCAGCTGCGGGCCTTCGTGGTGCTGGACGACCCCGCTGACCTCGCGCGCTTTCAGGCGGACTGCCGCGCGCAGCTGCCCCGCGCCCACCGACCCCACGAGGTGCACGTCGTCCCGGCCCTCCCACGCACGGACGCCGGCAAACTGCTGCGCGGCGACCTGGAGCGCCTGCTTGCCACCCCGGACGCCCCGGTCGCGGCCGCAGAGCGGGACGCTCGTTCCCCCGCCTGAAGTTTCTGGTCAGGCGCGAGCAGGAGCTGCACGACATGGTTCTCCGCGCCGTCCACCGGGGCCAGGAAGCGCGCCTCATCCCGAAGCCCCCCCGTCCGCCTTTCGGCGTCAACCGTCGAAGCGGCCGTCCAGCAGCTCTGCACGGGCATCTCCCGGCCTGCGGGCCGTAGGACGGGGCGGGGGCTGGAGAGCGGCTTCCGCCCTCCAGCCCCCGCCGCACCCGGTCAGGTCAGAACGCGCTGTCCAGGGCGCCCAGTGCCCCGTCGGCGTCGGTGATGCCGGCCTGCGCCATGTCGGGCCGGCCGCCGCCCTTCCCGCCGCCAGCCGCGGCGAGCTTGCCGACCAGCTGCCCGGCGTGCGCGCCCTTCTCCACCGCGGCCTTGGTGGCCTTGACGACCAGTCCCTTGTCGGACGCGATCACCACGAGGTCCGCGCCGCTCTGGTCCAGGAGTTTGTCGGCGGCGCCGCGCAACTCGTTGCCCTCGATGCCGCTCAGTTTCAGGCTGGCGACCCGGAACCCGCCCAGGTCGCGGGTCTGCGCGGCGCTGCCTCCGCCGCCCATCTGAGCCTCGGCGAGTTGGCGCTTCACGGCCGCGACGTCCTTCTCGGCGGCCTTCAGCTGCCCCTGGAGGCCCTGGATGCGCGCTTCCAGGCCGTCCGGGCTGGTGTTCAGGAGTGCGGCGGCCTTCGCGGCGCCGGTCAGGCGTTCGCGGACCCAGGTGGTGGCGGCGTCCCCGGCCAGCGCCTCGATGCGGCGCACGCCGGCCGCCACGTTCTCGTCGGAGAGGAGCACGAACGCGCCGATGTCCCCGGTGCGGCGCACGTGGGCGCCGCCGCACAGCTCCATGCTGGACACGCGGGCGCCCTCGTAGTCCACGTCGCCTTCCACCCGCACGACGCGCACGGTGTCGCCGTATTTCTCGCCGAACAGCGCGGTGGCGCCCATCGCCTTGGCGTCTGCGATGGGCATCTCCTGCCAGCTCACGGGGAAGTTCGCACTCACCCAGCGGCTGACGAGCAGTTCCACCTGCGCGATCTCCGCGGCGCTCAGGGCGGCGCCGTGCGAGAAGTCGAAACGCAGGCGGTCCGCGGCGACCAGCGAACCCTTCTGCTGCACGCCGCTGCCCAGCACGGCCCGCAGGGCGGCGTGCAGCAGGTGCGTGGCGGTGTGGTGCCGCTGGATGGCGGCGCGAGCGGGGTTCACGGCGGCGCGCACGGTCACGCCCTCTTTCAGCTCGCCTGCCTCGACCAGCACGTCGTGCAGGAACACGCCGGCCTTGGTCTTCTGCGTGTCGCGGACCACGCCGGCCCCGCCGTCCCATTCCAGGCGGCCGGTGTCGCCGACCTCGCCGCCGCTCTCGGCGTAGAAGGGCGTGCGGTTCAGGATCACGGTGGCTTCACTGCCAGCCGTGAGATGCTCCAGGCGCTGCCCGGCGCCGACCAGGGCCAGCACCTGCCCCTCGGCCTGAAGCTCGTCGTATCCGACGAAGCTCGTGGCGCTCAGGCCGTCGAAGACCTCATGGTTCCCGCCGAACAGTTCGCTCTTGCCGTACTTGCTGCCGGCGCGGGCGAGTTCCTGCGCGTGCTCCAGGCTCTCGGCGTACCCGGCCTCGTCCACGCTGACGCCGTACTCCTCGGCGATCTCGCGGGTCAGGTCCACCGGGAAGCCGTAGGTGTCGTACAGCTCGAAGGCGTCCGCGCCGGGCAGGGTGCTGCCCTTCTCCATCCCTTTCAACAGGCCGCCCAGGCGCTGAATGCCGCCCTCCACGGTCTTCAGGAAGCGGTCCTCCTCGGCGCGCATGGCGGCCTGAACGCGCTCCTGCCCGCTGACCAGTTCGGGGTAGGCGCTTCCCATGCCGGCCACCACGCGGGGCACCAGCTGGAACAGGGTGGGTTCGCGCAGGCCCAGCATGTACGCGTGCCGGATGGCGCGGCGCATTATCTTGCGGGCGGTGTACCCGGCGCCGGTGTTGGAAAACGCGGTGCCGTCCGCGAGGATCATGCTGACCGAGCGGACGTGCTCGGCCACCACGCGGTGCGACACGCTGATCTCACCCTCGTAGGCCCTGCCGGTCAGGGCGGCGATCTCCTCGATGATGGGCCGGAACACGTCGTTGCTGTAGAAGTCCGGGACGTCCTGCACGACGCTCGCCACGCGCTCCAGGCCCATGCCGGTGTCGATGTTCTTGAACGGCAGGTCCTTCAGGACCGGCTGGCCGTCCGCGCCCAGGTCCTGGCGGTCGTACTGTGGGAACACCAGGTTCCACACTTCCAGGAAGCGCGCGCTCTCGCGGGTCTGGTAGTAGTCGCCCCAGGTGTCCGCGCCGTACTTCTCGCCGCGGTCGTAGTAGATCTCGCTGCACGGCCCGCAGGGGCCGTTGGGGCCTTCCAGCGGGGCGTTCGCCGGCCAGAAGTTCTCGTCCGCGTCGAAGCGGTGGATGTGGCTGGCGGGCAGCCCCACGAGTTCCGTCCAGTACCCGAAGGCCTCGTCGTCGTCCTTGTAGATGGTGACGTACATGTGCGCCGGGTCCATGCCCATCCACTCGGGACTGGTCAGGAATTCCCACGCCCACAGGATGGCTTCTTTCTTGAAGTAGTCCCCGAAGCTGAAGTTGCCCATCATCTCGAACAGCGACAGGTGCCGGCGGGTGCGGCCCACGTTCTCGATGTCGCCCACGCGCACGCACTTCTGCGCGGTGGTCACGCGCTTGCTGGCCCGGCCGTCGAACACGGCGGGCGCGCCCATGAACTGCTCCTTGAACGGCTGCATGCCCGCCACCGTGAACAGCGTCGTGGGGTCCGGGGCGACCGTGCTGTGGCTGGGCAGGATCAGGTGCTCCTTGCCCTGGAAGAACTGCAGGAACATCGTGCGAATTTCACTGGTGGACAGGTGACGCGGCATACAGGCCAGTCTACCGCCCCCCCCGCCCACCCCGCCGTCTGAAGGGCGCGCGGGGGCCCGCTGGCTGGACGGGACGCCTGAGCCCGCCGGCCGGGCGTTAGAATCGGGCATGAGCACCACGTCCGGACCGACGGCTGCCGAGCTGGCGGCCCGACTGGCGGAACTGTCGCCCGCGGTGCTGGCCGAACCCGGCCGCGTGCGCGGGGAACTGCGGGAGCTGCTCGCGCAGACCCGGCAGCAGGGCGCCGCCGAGGCCGAAGTGCAGGCGCTGCTGGAACTCAGCCGCTGCGACTTCTACCAGGGCCGCTACGAGGACATGCACGCCCTGGCCGAACAGGCCCTGAAATGCAGCCGCCGGCGGGGCTTCACGGTCCTGGAAACCCGCGCCCTGAACAGCCTGGGCCTCAGCGCCCTGCGCCAGCGGCACCTGCCGCAGGCCATGGAGCACTTCATGGCGGCGCTGCGCCTGGCCGCCCACGCCGACGAGGTCTCCGCCGCGATCACGCTGGGCAACGTCGCGCTGGTGTACGTGCAGCTCGACCGGCACGACACGGCCCTGAAACTGCAGTCCCACGTGCGGGCTGTCATGCAGGGCGCCGATCAGCCCGTCTATCTGGCATTCGCGCTGTCCAACCTGCTGGGCAGTCACCGCCGGCTGGGCCACCACGCCGCGGTGCTGGACCTGGCCGCGCAGGCCATCGTGCTGTGCCGCGCCCACGGCATCGCCCGCTTCGAGTGCACCACGCACGTCGCCCTGGGCCGCACCCTGCTGGACCTGGGACGCCTGGAGGCCGCGCGCCGCACCGCCACCGCCGGCCTGCGCGTGGCCCGCTGGGCGCAGGACCGCGAATCCATGGCGGCCCTGCGCCTGCTGGAAGGCGAGGCCCTGCTCGCGCAGCGGCTGACCGCCGAGGCCACCACCAGCCTCAACGAGGCCCTGCGCCTGAGCACTGCCGTGGGGCTGGCCCTGCAACTGGAGGTGCACGAGGCCATGGCACACCTGCACGAGGCCCGCGGGGAACTCGGGCGCGCCCAGCACCACCACGACGCCGTGCGCACCCTGCGCGCCGGCCTGCCCACGCCCGCGACCGTGCCGCCCCACCTGGCGCTCCCGGCCGGGCCGTTCGGGCCGTACACCTGGGCGCCGGAACTCGCCGCGCTGGTGGGCAGCCTGAACCCCCCGGCCCCCCTGCCGGACACCGCCGTGAGCCGGGACGGGCTGACCGGCCACCTGGACCGCGGCGCCCTGCAGGGCGCGCTGCGCCGGCAGCTGGACCTGCTCGGCCCGGAGGACCTGCTGGGCGTGCTGTTCCTCGGTGTGGACGGCATGCGCGCCGTGAACGAACGCTTCGGGCAGGACGTCGGGGACCGCCTGCTGGGCGAGGTGGGCCGGCGCCTGCAGGCCACGCTGCGCGCCGGGGACGTGATCGGCCGGCTGGGCAGCGACGAGTTCATGGTGATCCTGCCTTACCTCGCGCAGACGGACGACCTCGGACTGGTCACGGAGCGCGTGCTGGACGCCATCCGCGTGCCGTTTGTCACCGCCGGGCAGGAGATCAGCGTGTCCGTGTCGGTGGGAGGCGCGGTGGCCCCGCAGGACGGCACCGGCGTGGACGAACTGCTCAGCCACGCCGACCTGGCGCTGCACCAGGCCAAACGCGCCGGGCGGGGCGGCGCGCACCTGTACGAGGCCGCCCTGAGCGCCGACGAGCAGCGCCGCCGGGTGCTGCGCTACGACCTGCGCACCGCCCTGCGCTACGACGAACTCCGGCTGCACTACCAGCCTGTGCACGCCCTGCCGGGCCTGGACCTCACCGGGTACGAGGCGCTGCTGCGCTGGCAGCACCCCCGCCTGGGCCTGCTGCGGCCCACGCAGTTCGTGCCGCTCGCCGAGGAAAGCCGCCTGATCCTGGATCTGGGCGACTGGGCGCTGTGCGAGGCCGCCCGGCAGGCGGCCCGCTGGCGCTTCCCGGAACGGAACCTGAGCATGGCGGTGAACATCTCGCAGCTGCAGTTCGCGCAGCCGGACTTCGTGAGCGGCGTGAAGGCCGCCCTGCGCGGCGCCGGGCTGGACGGCCGGCACCTGCTGCTGGAACTGACCGAGTCGGCGCTGCACCCGGACGCCGCCCGCACCGACGCCCACCTGGCCGCCCTGGCGGACCTGGGTGTGCGGGTGGCGGTGGACGATTTCGGCACCGGGTTCAGCAGCCTGCGCCTGCTGCAGACCCACCGCTTCGACGTCCTGAAGATCGACCGGGGTTTCCTGCAGGACCTGCAGGCCGAGGGGGAGACGCGCGAGCGGGCCGTAACGCTGTTGGAGATGACGATAGAACTCGCCCGCCGCCTGGGCCTGCGCGTGATCGCCGAGGGCGTGGAATTCCCCGAGCAGATCGAACTGCTCAGCGCGCTGGGCTGCGACGGGGTGCAGGGGTACCTGCTGGGCACGCCCATCACGCCTGAGGCGTTCGAACCCCGTTAGGCGCCGTCACCGGCCGCGCTCAGTCCAGGTCCACGGCCCACCACGCCTCCCGCTGCGCCGCCAGGCGCGCGCGCGGGTCACCGATGGCGTTCAGGGCGCGGGTGAGGCCCTCCCAGTCCTGCTCGCTCATCGGGTCGATCGCCAGGGCCCGCTGGTGGAACTGCGCGGCCTCCTTCGCGCGGCCGGCGTCGGTGGCGGCGCGCGCCGCGAGCCCCAGCACGCTCATCTGCTTCTGTTCCAGGCGGGCGCGCACGTCGTCCACCCAGGGGCTGTCGGCGCCCGGCAGGAAGGTGCCGTACTGCCCGGCGAGTTCCTTGATCTCCTCACCGCCCAGCGCGCCCGATTCCGCCTGCGTGACCAGCAGCTCGTAGCGCTGCACGTCGTACTCCGGGGTGAGGTCCGGGTTCAGGGCGTAGCGGCGGTTGGTGCTGACGACCGCCTCGTTGTTCAGGCTCTTGCGCAGGCGGTGCAGGGTCGTGTGGAACAGGCTGCTGGCGCGCGACTCGTCCTTTTCCGGCCAGAGCGCCTCGGCCGCCTCCCAGCTGGTGACCTCGCGGTGCTCCAGCAGGTAGAAGAACAGCTCCAGCGCCTTGCGGCTCACCCAGGCGACCTGCGTGCCCTGCCAGATCACCTGCGCGGTACCCAGCGCGCGGGCCTGCATGCGGTTCTCGTCCTGCACGTTCAGGCCCGCGCGCCGCAGCCGCGCGTCGATGGCGGTGGTCAGGTCGGCGGGCGTGAAGGGTTTGGGCAGGTAGTCGTCGGCGCCCAGGTTCATGCCGCGGCGGATGTCGGTCCGCTCGGCGTGACTGGACAGCAGCATGAACGGCATGTTCGCCATTTTCGGGTCCTGGCGCAGCTTCTCCAGGAATTCCAGGCCGGTCATGTACGGCATGACCACGTCACTGATGATCAGTTCCGGGGTGAAGACCTTCAGCAGGTCCAGGGCCTCCACGGGGTGGCTGCTGGTGCGGACCTCATGCCCGGCGCGTGACAGGATCACGCTGATGAGCTTGAGGATGGCGGCGTCATCGTCCACCACGAGAATGCGCGGCATGCTTGAGTGTAACAGCCCGCCCCCGCCCGGGAAGGGCAGGGTGCCGCCCCGCGCCTTACGGAATCCCTAAAGGCGCAGGGGCGGGAGCCGCAGCCGCGCGCTCCCGCCCACCTGGCCCGGCCCTCACTCCAGGTCGTCGGGCAGGTCGGCGTTCGTGTACACGTTCTGCACGTCGTCGAGCTCTTCGAGGTACTCCACGAGCGTCAGCAGTTTCTTCGCGTCGTCCCCGGCCACGGCGACTGTGTTGCTGGGCAGCATGGTGATCTGCGCGCTCTCTACCTGAAAGCCTGCGGCGGCCAGGGCGTCCTGCACGGCGTACAGCTCGGCCGGGCCGGTGCTGATCTCCAGGCCGTCCTCGGATTCCTGGATGTCCTCCGCGCCGTGCTCGATGGCGACTTCCTGGGCCTTTTCGCTGGTGTCCGTGAGCAGCAGCACGCCCTTTTTCTCGAACTGCCAGGCCACGCTGCCGCTGTTGCCCATGCTGCCGCCGCGCTTGTTGAACACCGCGCGGATGTCGGCCACGGTGCGGTTCACGTTGTCGGTCAGCGTCTCGATGAAGATGGCCGTGCCGCCGGGGCCGTAGCCCTCGTACGTCTGCTCCTTGAATTCCGCGGCGCCCTCGGCCGCGCCCACCGCGCGTTTGATGGCGTTCTCGATGTTGTCCACCGGCACGGTGTCACTCTTGGCGGCGGCGATGGCGTTTTTCAGGCTGAGGTTCCCGGCCGGGTCACCGCTGCCGCCCGAACGGACGGCCGCCTGAATGGCGCGGATGTGCTTGCTGTACATCGCGCTGCGTTTCTTGTCGTTGGCACCCTTCTTGCGCTTGATCTGCGCCCATTTGCTGTGACCTGCCATGATTGCGTTCGCTCCTTACGCCCCGCCCGGCCGGGGGCCGCCGCGGCGTTCCAGTAGATCGCGCCTGCACCCGGAACGGCTCCTGCACACGTCCGGGGCGGCGCGTGACGGCCGGTATTCTAGAGCATCCGCGCAAACCCGTGAACCGTGCCCGGCCCCCTGACCCCCTACTCGCGGGGCGGGGGGGCGCGGCGGGTGCCCAGCAGGTGCACCTCCACCCACCGGAAGCCGTGCAGGATCAGCAGGATGACGCCCGTGAG
Source organism: Deinococcus ficus (assembly GCF_003444775.1). NCBI lineage: Bacteria > Thermotogati > Deinococcota > Deinococci > Deinococcales > Deinococcaceae > Deinococcus > Deinococcus ficus. The sequence continues at coordinate 987,524 of NZ_CP021081.1, forward strand.
CGCCGCCGCCAGCGGGTAGTGCGCCAGCCCGCAGCACAGCCCGATGGCGGCGGTGCCCAGGATGCTCGCCGCGCTCGTCAGGCTCTGGCGACGCTCGGTGGTGCTGCCCGCGATGACCGCGCCCGCCCCCAGGAAGCTGATGCCGCTGACCGTGGCGCCCAGCACCGCCAGCGGATCGAAGCGCAGCAGGGGAGAGGCCCCCTGGAAGGCCTGCACGGTCAGTTCCGCGAGGATCACGAAGGCGGCCGTGCACACGCCGACCAGCGCGTGCGTGCGCAGGCCCACCGACGTGCGGTTCAGTTCCCGTTCCAGGCCCACCAGCCCGGCCAGCAGCAGGGCCACCAGCAGCCGCAGCATCAGCGGCAGGTCCGCCTCAAGCGTCATCGGCACTCACCCGGCGGGACGAAGGGGCGGGCGTTCAGCCGTCCTCGTTGTCCGGCTCCGGCAGGAACTGCGCGAACGCCTGGAACCGCACATGTTCCTCGGTCGGCGTGCGGTTCTTCCGTTCGGCCCCGGCCGGGCCGGTGTCCACACCACTGATCAGGACCTCGCCCGCGTCACCGGTGCGGCGGCGGGACGACGGCTGGCGGCGCGGCTCCTGCGGTCGGTTGGAGGTCATGGCCGCACTGTAATCCCCGCACGCCGGGACTTGTGCAGCCCTACCTTCAGGAGAATTCAGACTTGCGCGCCGCCGCACACCCGCCTCACAGCCGCGCGACGCTACGGTCCCCGATCACCAGCTGCAACCCCACGTCCGAAGGCGCGCCCACCACCGCGTGCCGCCCGATGATGGAGCGCTCCAGCAGCCGGGTGGGGGCGTGCACGCGCGCAAAATCATCCACCATCGAGCCCTGGATCCGGGTGTGGCTGAGCAGCGCGTGCCGGCCCACGCTGGTGTACGGCCCCACCTCGCTGTCCCGCAGGACCGCGTGCGGCCCGATCCACACCGGCCCGGTCACGCGGCTGTTCTGCACCCGCGCGCCCGGCTCCACCACCACCAGCCCGCTCAGCTCGCTGTTTTCCAGCGTGCCGTCCATGCACGGCGTGAGCTGCGAGAGGTAATGCGCGTTGGCCCGCAGCAGGTCGCCGGGCGTGCCCGCGTCACTCCAGAAGCCCCCGAACTCCACCGCCCGCACCCGCCCGCCCGCGGCGATCACCGACAGCAGGGCCTGCGGGAACTCGATCTCGCCACGCACGCTGGGCTCCAGCGCCGCCACGGCGTCCAGCACGCCCGGCCGGAACGCGAACACCCCGCACGCCGCCAGGTTCCCCGCCGGCTGCGAGGGTTTCTCCACCAGCCCCCGGAGCAGCCCGCCCTCGACCACCGCCACGCCGAACAGCTGCGGGTCCGGAACCTGCTTCACGCCGATCACGGCGTCCGCCTCCCGCAGCGCGGCGCGCACGGGCCGCAGGGAATCCTCGAAGAGGTTGTCCCCCAGGTACAGCAGCGTGTCCTGCCCCTCCAGGAACTCCCGGGCGCACAGCACGGCGTGCCCGGTGCCCAGCGCCTCGGGCTGCCGGATGAAGGTCAGGTGCCCGCTGCCGAGCGTCACGTCGCGCAGTTCCGTCTCGCTGGAACTGCTCGTCACGATCCCGATGTCCTCCGCGCCCGCCTCGCGCAGCGCCCGCACGGCCCGCACGATGATCGGCACGCCGGCCACGTTCACCGTGTGCTTGGGCCGGGTGGCACTGACGGGCAGGAGGCGGCTGCCGCGACCCGCGGCGAGGATCAGTCCTTTCATGAACGGGGCCGAGTATAGCCGCGCCGCATGAGGGGCGCATCCCTGCCGTCGTCCCGCCCGGCCGGCCGGGGTCCTCAGCGGGTCAGGGCCTCTTCCAGCGCCTCCGCGAACGCGTCCTCGTCGTCCAGCCAGGGGTAGTGCCCGGCGTCCAGCACCGTGACCTCCCCGCCGCCCAGGTCCGCCACCCAGCCCACCTGCCCCGGGTAGCTCGTGCGGTCGTGCACGCCCGCGATCACGAACACCGGGCGGCGCAGCTCCTGCAGGAAAGGCGGGTACTCGAACTCCCACAGGCCCTGGTTCACCAGCGCCTCCTGCACCGCGCCGCCGCCCGTCAGCTGCCCCTCGGCGTCCGTGAATTCCAGGTGCATACGGCTGGCCGGGTCGCGGAACTGCATGGTGTTCAGCAGATCCCGGGCGTTCAGCAGCTCGAACGCCGCCTCCACACGCGCCTCCCCGATGGGTGCGTACTGGCCGCTGGGCGTCTCGGCCCGCACGCGCTCGGCGGGGTCCTCGACCTCCACGGCCCGCTGGGCACTGGCTTCTTCCAGCAGGGTGTAGGCCAGTTCCGGGAAGTGCACCCAGGGGTTCACGACCACGGCCCGCGCGGTGCGGGTGGGGTGGCGCCGCGCGTACTCCAGTGCGATCAGCGCCCCGAACCCGTGCCCCAGCGGAATGAGCTGGTTCACGCCCAGTTCGGCCCGCAATGCCTCCAGGTCCGCGACCAGGGTGTCCAGGTCCAGGGTGTCGGCGCCCTGCTCGGTATCCTCCAGGGCCCCGCTGCGGCCCGAGCCGCGCTGGTCCAGATACACCACCGGCCGCCCCATGCCCTCCAGCCGCTCCCCGAACAGCGCCCGGAAGGACAGGCTGTTGTACCCGGGGCCGCCGTGCAGGAACACCACCGGCGTGTCGTCTTCCTCGCCGGTCAGGCCCACGGCCTCCACGTACAGGTCCGCGCCGTTCAGGTGAAGGAGCTGCCCGTCCTCCAGCCCGTCCAGGTCGTCGGCGTGTGGGGCGTCCTCGGGCAGGGCGTGAAAATCGTCGGTCATGACGCACATTCTAGGAGGTCCCCGCCCGCCCGGTTCAGGACGGCCCCGGCCGCCCGCCCGGAAAAGCGCCTGCTGGACCGCGCCCGCGTCGTTAAGGGACCGTAAAGCGGGATGCTGGCACGGTCCGCAGGCCCCCGCCTACGATGAGCCTGACGAGCTGACCCCACCGGGGGCCGATCCACCGCGGCGCGCGCTGCAGTGGGCGCCGCCCCATTTCTCAAGCCGCCGCAGGAGACGACCCCCATGGACCAACGCATTCTCCTCATCGAGGACAACCCGGACATCACCCGCGTCGTGCAGTACGAGCTGGAACAGGCCGGGTACCGCGTCCTGACCGCCGCCGACGGCATCACCGGCCTGACCGCCGCCCGCGAACACAGCCCCGACCTGGTCGTGCTGGACCTGGGCCTCCCCGACTTCGATGGGGCCGAGGTCGCCCGCCGCCTGCGCAAGACCAGCAGCGTGCCCATCATCATCCTGACCGCCATGGACGCCGTGGACCGCAAGGTGAACCTGCTGGAAGCCGGCGCCGACGACTACATGACCAAACCCTTCCACCCGGAGGAACTGATCGCCCGCGTGAAGGTGCAGCTGCGCCACCAGCAGCACGGCGAGGTCATCAGCATCGGCGCGCTGGAAATCCACCCGCAGAAACGCCTGTGCCACTACAACGGCCACGAGGTCCGGCTCTCCCCGAAGGAATTCGATCTCCTGACCTTCCTGGCCCGCCAGCCGGGCCGGGTGTACTCCCGCCAGGAGATCGAACGCGAGGTCTGGAACGGCGAACTGCCCAGCAACAGCAACGTCGTGGACGTGCACATGGCGAACATGCGCGCCAAACTCCGTGACCTGGACGGCTACGGCATCATCCGCACCGTGCGCGGCATCGGGTACGCCCTCAAAACCCCCTGAACGGCAGAGGCGCGGCCGGGTTCCCCAGCATGGGTGAGCCCGGCGGTTCTGTATCTGCTGCGGCTCGTGTCAGTTGCTGGCCGGATCGTCCAGCAGGGGACGCAGCAGGGCAGCGCAGGCCGGGTCGGCGGCGGCCACGGCCTGCACGGCGCCCAGAAACGCGCCGGCCAGCAGCGCGACCACCTGCTCACGCGGCAGGGCACGGTCCTGCAGCCACCCGGCGCTGACGGCCTGCTCGAACTGCAGCCAGCCCCGCAGGGTCAGGGCCAGCGCAGGCGGCAGGGCCGAGGTGCCCAGCGCGCGGCCCAGAAGTGCCGCGGACGCCTGCTCGACCTGCGCGTGAATGGCCGCGACGGCCGCGTACTGCGAGGGGCTGAGCAGCACCTGCCAGCTCGCCGGGTCCTCCTCGACGTGTAGTAGGTAGGCGTCCAGCGCGCCCAGCAGCTGGGCGCGGGGCGGGCCGTCCGGCACGGCCCGCAGGGCGGCCATCAGCCGCTGCGCGGCCCGGTCCACCAGGGCCACGGTCAGGGCCTGTCGGGTGGGGAAATAGTAGTAGAGCAGGCCCTCGGAGACGCCGGCGGCGGCGGCGATGTCGGCCATGGTGAGGCGGTCCAGGCCTTGGGCGGCGGTGAGGGTGGTGGCGGCCTCCAGCAGGTCGGCGCGCCGCTGCTCGGGTTTGAGGCGGTGGCGCGGGGCCTGGGGCCGTGACGGCGTCATGTCTTCAGGGTAATGCACCCCTTGCTGAGTCTGAACTCAATACCGCATACTGAGTCTGAACTCAATAAGGAGGCTGGCCATGCCGCTGACCGCACACCCATACGTCATCTCTTTACCGCAGGGCTCTGTGGAGGTCCGCGAGGTGGGCCAGGGCCGCCCCCTGCTGTTCCTGCACGGCGCCTTCAGCGACAGCAGCATCTGGGACCCCGTCGTGCAGCGCCTCGCCCCGTTGGGCTACCGCTGCCTGCTCCCTACGCTGCCGCTCGGCGCGCACCGCCAGCCCCTTCCGCCAGGCGCCGACCTCAGCCCCCCCGGAGTCGCCCGGCTGATCGCCGACCTGATCGGCGCCCTGAACCTCGGGCCGGCCACCGTGATCAGCAACGACACCGGCACCGCCTTCATGCAGCTCGTGCTGACCGACCACCCGCACACCGTCGCGGCCGCCGTCCTCACCAGCGGCGACGCATACGACCACTTCCTGCCGCCCGTCTTCGCGTCCCTCAAGGCCCTGCCGTACGTGCCCGGCGGGCTGCGCCTGCTGGCCCGGACCATGCGCCAGCCGGCCCTGGCCCGCCAGTCCTGGGCATTCGGCCGCCTGAGCCGCCGCGGCATGACCCCGGAACAGGCCCGGCAGTGGAGCGCGGGACTGCTGGGCGACCGGGGTGTGCGCCGCGACACCCGCGCCCTGATCCGCGGCTTCCATCGCCGCCACACCCTGAATGCGGCGGCCCGCTTTCCGGCCGTGTCCCACCCGGTGCAGGTCATCTGGGGCCGTGAGGACCGCGTCTTTGCCCTGCACCTCGGTGAGCGGCTGGCGCGGGAACTGCCCGGCACCGAGCTTCAGGTGATTGATGACAGCGGCACGTACCTGCCCCTGGACGTCCCGGACGAGCTGACCCGGCACCTGCACGCGTTCCTCCAGGGCCGGGGCGCGCCTCCTGCACCCCACGCCGCCCTCGCCTGACCTGCTTCCTGCCCACGCGTGCTGGAATGCGGGCATGACCCCCGAGAACACCACCCTGACCGCCGTGCCCGGCTTCCAGGTGGGGCACTGGACGGACCCCGTGGGCCAGACCGGCTGCACCGTGATCCTCTGCCCGCCGGAGGGCGCGGTCGCCTCGGCCAGTTTCCTGGGCCCCAGCCCCGGCACGAGGGAAGGCGTGCTGCTGGCCCCGGAGAAAAAGGTGGAGCGGATTCACGCCCTGCTGCTCACCGGCGGCAGTGCCTTCGGGCTCGCGGCGGCGACCGGCGTGATGCGCGTCCTGGAGGAACGCGGAATAGGGCACCCCACGCCGTTCGCGCGGGTGCCCCTCGTCCCGGCCGCCGTGATCTACGACCTGGGCAGCGGCGACCCTCAGGCCCGGCCCGGCGACGCCCAGGGCGAGGTTGCCGCCCGCGCCGCCAGCCCAGCCTCGGTGCCCCGCGGCCGGGTGGGCGCCGGAACGGGTGCCACGGCCGGGAAGTACCTGGGGGGAACGGGCGCCGTGCCGAGCGGGCTGGGCAGCGTGAGCGTGACCCGTCAGGGCGTGCAGGTGGGGGCGCTGGCGGTCGTGAACCCCATCGGGGACGTGCTGGACGAGCAGGGGGGCGTGCTGGCCGGGCCGGGCGTGGGGCCCGGGGCGGTGGCGTTCACGCCCGGCGACGTGGAGAACACCACCTTGATCGCCGTGGTCACCGAGCACACCCTGACGAAGGCCGCCTGCCGGCGCCTCGCGGACGCCGCGCAGGCCGCGCTGGGCGGCGTGATCCGCCCCAGCCACACCGACTGGGACGGCGACGCCGCCTTCGTACTGAGCGCCGCGACCCGGCCGCCCGCCGATCCGCTGCTGCTGGTGACGCTGGTGCAGGAGGCCGTACAGGGCGCGGTGCGGGACGCCGTGCGGCAGGCGAACCCCGGGCTGGACCGCCCCGGGGCGCTCAGCGGGGCGTGAAGCTCAGGCGCGCGCCGCTGAGCCGGAAGCCCGCGCGGATCACGTTGCGCTCGCTGCCGGTGCCCGGCGTCACGAACACCGTCGCCAGCGTGGCCCCGCCCTCGTGCGCGGCCCGCAGCCGGGCGGCCAGCAGGGCCGCCTGCACGCCCCGCTCCCGGAATTCCGCCAGGGTGGACGTGCCGTGAAAGGCCGCCACGCCGTCCGTGAGGCTCAGGGCCGCCGTGCCGGCCGGGCGGCCGTCTACCTGCGCGGTGAACAGGTGCGTGCCGGGCGCCTGCGCCACCGCCCGCATCACCGCCTCGTTGCCCGACCCGAACCCCCGGGCGGACAGGGCCGCCCAGCCGGCCGGATCGGCCGAGGGCACGACCTCCAGCGGGGGAGCGGCGGGCCGCGCCTCCAGGTCGTGCGTGTACAGGTGCAGCACGTGATGCAGGGCGAAGTCTGCCTCCTGCAGCGCCGGCAGCACCCCGGGCGCGAAGGCGGACAGCACGTGCACCCACGCCTCAACCCCCCACGCCTGCGCGAACGCCAGATACGCTCGCAGGTCCGCCGTGGCGAACGGCCGGGACCCGTCATGCCACGCGGCGTTCAGGGGCAGGCCCGGCGCGGCCACCACGCCCCACAGCGGCCCGAACTGCCGGCCCGTCCCGTATCGCTGAAACGCGGCCGCCTCGGCCGCCGCCACCCGGCGCATCACCTCCACTCGGCTTCCCTCCTTCGGGCATACTCACGCACGACATGGACGTTCTGACCCTGTACAAGGAAGCCGGCGCGTACCACGAGGGGCATTTCCTGCTCGCCAGTGGCCGCCACAGCCCCAAGTTCCTGCAGAGCACCACCCTGCTGCAGTACCCGCACCTCACCGAGCAGATCGGGCAGGCCCTCGCCGCCAAGCTCATGGAGGGCGGCGTGCAGGCGGACTTCATCATCGGGCCGGCCATGGGCGGCGTGACCCTCGCCTACGAGACCGCCCGCCACTACCGGCGCGGCGGGGAGCGCGTCCGGGCGATCTTCGCGGAGAAGGACGGCCTGGGCGGCATGAAGATCCGCGAGGCCTTCACCATTCAGCCCGGCGAGACCTTCATCGCCGTGGAGGACGTGCTCACCACCGGCGGCAGCGTCCTGAAGGCCGTGCGGGCCGCCGAGCAGGCCGGCGCGACGTGCGCGGGCATCGCCTGCATCGTGGACCGCCGCGCCGTGGACGGCCCCCTGGACGGTTACCCGCTCGTGTCCCTGGTGCGGCTGGTGTTCGACACCTACGCCGCAGGTGAGGTGCCTGACTGGCTGGCGGCGCTCCCCCTTCAGGAGATCTGAGGGCCCGGCCGGGCGGACGGCGACGGCGCTCACTCGCCCGGCTCCTCGGCCCACAGGGCCCGCATCTCCTCGTTGCGGTCCAGCAGCTCGCTCAGGGTGCCCTCGTCGGCCACGCGGCCGTGCTGCATCAGGATGATCCGGTCCGCGCGGGTCAGCGCCGCCCGGCGGTGGCTGATCACCAGGCAGGTGGCGTCCAGTTCGTGGAACAGCCCGTCCCAGAGCTGCGCCTCGGTGCGGGCGTCCAGGGCGCTGGACACGTCATCGAACACCAGCAGGTCGGCCTGCCGGGCCAGCATGCGGGCCACGGCGGCGCGCTGCACCTGCCCGCCGCTGAGCTTCACGCCGCGCGCGCCCACCTGCGTGTTCAGGCCCTGCGGAAGCTGCGCGAGGTCGGGCGTCATCACGGCCAGCCGGGTCGCGCGGGTCAGGTAGGCGGCGTCCTCGCCGGACGTGATGTTCTCCTGCAGCGTGTCGCTGAACAGGTTGGGCAGCTGCGCCGTGTACGCCGCGCGGGGCGGCACCAGGAAGGTGGCCGGGTCGGTCACGGGCTCGCCGTTCCAGCGGACCAGGCCGCCCTGCACGGGAATCAGGCCCAGCAGCGCGCGGATCAGGGTGCTCTTGCCGCTGCCGATCCGGCCCGTCACGACCACGAACTCACCGCGGCGGACCGTGAAGCTCGCGTCCCGCACGCCCAGTTCACCGGCGTCGTCGTGCGTGGCGGTCAGGCCCTCCACCCGCAGCTCACGCAGGGGCAGTGGGGCGGGCGCGGCGGCCGGGGCGGGCGGTTCGGCGCGCAGGAACACGTCGTGGTGTTCCACGATGCGGGTGTCCGGGGCGTCCTGCAGCAGGCGGGTCATGCGGTCGTAACTCACGCCGGTGCGGCGGTGGCGGGCGATGGCGTCCCCGAAAAAGCCCATGCTGCCGGTCAGGCGGGGCAGCAGCCCGATGAACAGCACGAATTCCTCGATGCTCATGGTGCCGCCGCGCACGCGGGTGGCGCCCAGCAGCAGCACCAGCCCCACGGCGAAGTTCACCATGTTGGTGTTCACGCCGCGGATCAGTTCCGTGAGCAGCACGTCGTTCAGGGCCGCCTTCTTGCGCGTGTCGCCCAGGCTGGTCAGGTGCCGGACCATGCTGTCCTCACGCGCGGCGAGTTTCACGGCGCTCACGGCGTTGAAGGTCTCCCCGACGAAATCGGTGACGCGGGCGGTCGCCTCGCGCATCCGGCGGCGGTACGTGCGGATCACCGGGGAGAGGCGCTGCACGAAGAACACCATCAGCAGCAGCGGCGCGGTGACCAGCAGCGTGATCAGCGGGTCCACCCGCGCCATCAGCACGACCGCGACCGTCACGTACGCCAGGAAACCCGCGCCGTCCACCCACACCTCGGTGTACCCGGCGACGTCATCCACGTCGTCCCGGAAGCGGCTGACCGCCTCGGCCGGGGTGTCCGGCAGCCGGCGGGCGCGGGGCGCGGTGAGCAGGTAGCCCAGCAGGTTGCGGCGCACCAGGGCGTCCAGCGTGTACCACAGCTCGATCCACAGCCGGAACGCCCCGAAGAACAGCCCGAACCGCCCGAACCGCACGGCGGCGAACCATGCGAGCGCCGCCCAGGCGGCCATCAGTTCCGGCGTGACGGTCTGCCCGGCCACGCGCAGCTTCTCGGCGCCTTCCAGGTGCCCGAACAGGCGGCTGACCGCCCAGACGAGCAGCGCGGGCGAGGCGTGCACCATGCCCCACGCGAACAGGTTGGCGACGAACAGCACGGGCCGGTACACGAACAGGCGCCGGGAGAGCTTCAGCGTGCGGTCGGCGCGCGCGTGGTCTGGATTGGGGGTGGCGGTGGTCATCGCAGGAACTCCGTGAAGGGGAGGGGAGAGAGGGCCGGGCGGGCAACATGAGCGGGCAAGGTCATGCCAGCACCCCGTCCTCGACGTTCGCGCCGGCGCGCAGCAGGGCCGCGTACTCGCTGCGCGGATCGCGGGCCAGGTCGTCGCGCGCGCCGTCTTCCAGCACCTCGCCGGCCCCCAGCACCAGGATCCGGTCGGCGCGGGCGACGGTGTCCAGGCGGTGCGCGATGATGATCGCCGTGCGGCCCGACAGCAGGCGCGTCATGGCGCTGGTCAGCAGGGCCTCGGTGGCGGGGTCCAGTCGGCTGCTCGGTTCGTCCAGGATGATCACGTCCGGGTCGCGCAGCATCACCCGCGCGAAGGCCAGCAGCTGCGCCTCCCCGGCCGACAGGCTCCCGGCCGGCAGCGGCGTGCGCACCCCGTCCGGCAGGCGGTCCAGCCAGCGGCCCAGGCCGACTTCCAGCAGCGCCGCCTCCACCTGCTCGTCGGTCACCGAGGGGTCGAAGAAACTCAGGTTGTCGCGCACGCTCGCCTGGAACAGCTGCACGTCCTGCGTGACCACGGCCACGCGCGTGCGCAGTTCGCTGAGCGGCACGTCCCGGACGTCCACGCCGCCCAGCCGCACGGACCCGCTCGTCGGGTCGTACAGGCGCGAGATCAGGCGCGTGAGGGTGGTCTTGCCGCTGCCGGTGCGGCCCAGCAGGCCCACCGTCTGCCCGGCCGGCAGGTGGAAGGTCACGCCGCCCAGCACCGGGCGCGCGTCCGGCCGCTCCGGGTCGGGTTCGTAATCGAAGGTGACGTCCCGGAACTCCAGCGCCAGCCGGCCCCCGGGCAGCGGGGTGGTGCCGCCGTGAATGTCGCTGCGCAGCGCCAGCAGCTCCGCCACGCGGCCCAGGCTCGCGCCGGCCTTCTGCAGGTCCTGCAGCTGCTGCGTGAGCTGATCGATGGGTTCCTCGATCATGCTCATGTACTGGTACAGCAGGAACGCGGTGCCCAGCGTGATCGCGCCCGCCGCGTACAGCCCGATGGCGGCCGCCAGCAGGCCGGTGTAGCCCACCGCGAACAGCAGCATGCTCAGCTGCCACACGATGCTGCGCCGCATCCACGAGCGGGTGCTGCGATGGAAGAATTCACGCTGCGTGCGCAGGAACGCGTTCAGGTGGTGCCCGCCGGCGCCCAGCGCGCGGATGTCCTCCAGGCCGGTCAGGCGCTCTTCCACGAAGCCGAACAGTTTCGCGCTGGCCTCCCGCTCCTGGCGGGTGGGTTCCACGCCCAGCTGCCGCACGCGGTTCATGGCGTACAGCGTCACCAGCGTGAACACCAGGACCGCCCCGCCCACCCGGGCGTCCTCGCGGAAGAACATCACCAGCGAGCCCAGCAGCAGCAGCGTGGCGCCGAACACCCGCACCGCGAACTGCGAGAAGAAGTTGCTCAGCGCCGTGACGTCCCCGTCGATGCGTTCGATCATCTCGCCGGGCGTGCGCTCCTTGTGCTCGCGCATGTCCAGGCCCAGCAGGTGCGCCATCAGGTCCGCGCGCAGGCGATTGGTGGCCGTCCACCCGACCCGGGCGCCCACGTACGTCGCCCCGGCGTTCAGGAGCTGCACCGCCACCGCGCACGCGATGTACGTCAGGGCCAGCCGGGTCAGCAGGCCCGGGTCGGCGCCGTCCAGCAGCTTGGCGTTGTCCACGAAGCGCCGCATCAGCTGCGGCAGGAAGAGACTCAGGCCGGTGGCGGACAGCAGCAGCGCCGCCAGCAGCGCCACGAACCACTTCAGGGGCCCCAGGTACTGGCCCAGGACCGCCAGCATGGATCTTCGCGGCGCGTGAGCGGGCTCAGGCACAGAGGCGGACGTCGTCATTCCACCAGCGTAGTGGCCGGGCCCCGGCGGGGCATCTGCCGCGTGGCTTAGTGCAGGCGGCGCCCCGGAAACCTGCTTCCCGGGGCGCCGCCTGAGGCCTCAGGGGGTCAGTGGACGAGCTCGCCCCGTTCCCCCGTCACCCAGTACCGCACCCGCTCGGCAATGTTCTCCATGTGGTCCCCGATGCGCTCCAGGCTGCGGCCCACCCGCATCAGCATCAGGGCCTTGCTGATGTTGCGGGGGTCCTCGAGCATGTACGTCACCAGTTCCCGCTGGATCTGGTCGTACAGGTCGTCCACCTCGTCGTCCATCTGCACGGTGCTCTCGGCGCGCGTGACGTCCCGGTCGGCAATCGCGGTGCGCAGGTTCTGGCTCATCTCGTTGAGGCGTTCCATCATGCGCGCGAGGTTCACGTACCGCTTCAGCGCCGGGGCCTGCGCGAGCTCCTCGCCGTCCTCGGCGACGTGCACCACGTAATCGCCCATCCGCTCGATGTCCGACAGGCTCTTGAGGATCAGGGCCACCAGCCTCAGGTCCCGCGCGACCGGCTGGTGCAGCGCGATGATCCGCAGGCACTCGGCCTCGATCTGCGCTTCCTGCGCGTCCACCTGCAGGTCCAGCGCTCGGACGTCCGCGAGGCGTTCGGTCTTCTCGTGCAGCAGCACGTCCGCCGCGATGGGGAACATGCTCTCGACCGTGCCGAGCATGTTCAGGGCGCCGTTCAGGACGGCTCTGAGATCGTGTTCCAGGGCTTCACGCATGGGGGCTCCTCTTCGGGGGCGCGGTGGGCGCGCCGGAAACGGGACGTGCAGGCAACGTAGCACCTGAGTCCCGGGGCGGGGGGCACAAGCAGGCAGAACAGGGAGAAGAACGGATCAGGACAGGGCACAGGCGGGTCAGCCGAGCCCGGACACCCCCGGCAGCGTGAAGCAGAAGGCGTTCACGTCCCCCTGGCGCTCCGCCCAGGCCTGCCCACCCCAGCCGTGCACGATGCTGCGCACGATGTACAGGCCCATGCCGCTGCCCTGCCCGGTGGCCGCCTGCCCGCGCGTGTGCGCCCGGAACAGGCTCTCGGTGTCGTGCAGGGGCGCGCCGTGGTCCAGCACCGCCACCTCCACCCAGGTGCCGCGCTCGGTGGTGCGCACCTCGACCGGCTGCCCGGCCGGACCGTACTTCAGGGCGTTCTCGATCAGGTTCAGCAGCACCTGCAGCAGCTTGTCCGGGTCGGCCCGGACGAGGTGATCCTGCCCGAAGCGCAGCGTGGACCCCCGCGCCGTGAGTTCCGGAGTGAGCAGCCGCTCCGCCCGCGCGAACGTCTCCGAGATCGGCAGCGTCCGGGCGCGGGTGGGCCGGAACCCCACCGCGAGGTCCTCCACCAGCCGCGCCAGCCGCTCGGTCTCCTGCAGGCCCTGCCGCACGAAATTCTGCGCCAGGTCGGCCGGCATGTCGTACTCCAGGGCCTCCAGCACACCGCGCAGCGCCGCCACCGGCGTGCGGAACTCGTGGCTGAGCACCGCCGTCGCCTCGCGCAGCTCCGCCTCCCGGCGGCGGTGCTCGGTCACGTCCTCCACGATCAGCGAGGCGTTCACGCCGTGGTGCGTGGCCGTGCAGCGCAGCGTGCGCCCCCCGACCTCCAGCTCCAGTTCCCCGCCGCGCTCCATCAGGGTTTCCAGGGTGTGGCGCCGCACGACCTCCAGCACCGGCCGGCCCGCCGCGCGCTCCTGCGTGACGCCCCACAACCGCGTGGCCGCGGCGTTCACGCGCGTCACCAGTCCGCCCTCGGTCAGCAGGACCGCCTGCGGCAGCGTGTCCATCCACGCGTCGGCCGTGGCGTCCGCGGCCGGCCTGTCCGGCTGGGCACCCGCCCGGTCACGCTCCGGCCGCGTCACGCGCCCCGGCATGCCCACGCCCCCCTCACCCCTCCGCCCCGGCCGTCCAGGGCCGCATGCGGTACCCCTTGCCGCGCACCGTCTCCAGGAACCCCGGGCGGCCCGGGTCGTCCGCGAGGTGCGCGCGCAGCTGCGTGACGTGCTGGTCCACCGTCCGCTCGCCGCCCAGGAAGTCCGCGCCCCACACCCGGTCCAGCAGTTCCGTGCGGGAGTACACCCGCCCGGCGTGCTGGAGCAGGAAGGCCAGCAGGTCGAACTCCCGGCGCGTGAGGTTCAGGCGCCGGCCCGACATGCGCGCCTCGGCGGCCGCCACGTCCACCACCAGCGGCCCGTTCGAGAGCACCTGCGGGGCGTCCGGCGCGGCGCGGCGCAGCAGGGCCCGCACCCGCGCCACCAGTTCCGCAGCACTGAACGGTTTTGTCAGGTAATCGTCCGCTCCGGATTCCAGGCCCTCGACCCGCTCGGCCTCGGCGGCGCGGGCGGTCAGCATCAGCACCGGCAGGCGCCGCAGCTCGGTGTCGTCGCGCAGGCGGCGCAGGAAGCTCAGGCCGCTCTCGCCGGGCAGCATCCAGTCCAGCACCAGCGCGTCCGCGCCCGCCAGGACGTCCAGCGCCCCGTGCGTGGCGTCCAGGGCCGTGACCCGCAGCCCCGCCCGCTCCAGGTGGAAGCGCAGGACGTCCCGGACGGTTCCCTCGTCCTCGATTACAACGACGTGGCTCATTGATTCCATTCTGAATCCTGGCGTCAGGGCAATGTCAGGGCGTCACCCACGGCACAGTCTTCACCCGGCTCCCGGGGGAGCGCTGCGTCACGCGCCCGGGAACGGCCGCGGCCCTGTGCGCCCGGGGCCGCCTGCGTTACCCTGGGGTGCTTCGCCGTGGCGTCGTGCGCCGGGGCAGGAGCACGGGCGCGCGGCACACGCGACACTCCTTCTCCAGGTTTGTTCTGTGAGACGCACCCGCCGCCCGCAGGAGTCGGTATGCAAAAGCAAGGTATGCGCAAGTTCTACACGTCGGAATCCGTCTCGGAAGGCCACCCGGACAAGCTCGCGGACTTCATCTCGGACAGCATCCTGGACGAGTTCCTGCGGCAAGAACCGACCAGCCGCGTGGCCGTGGAGACGCTGCTCACCACCGGCATGGCCGTCGTCGCCGGTGAGGTCACCGCGAAGACCGCGCACGTGGACGTGCAACGCACCGTGCGTGACGCCGTGATGAAGGTCGGGTACACCCGCGCCAACTACGGCTTCGACGCCGAGTACAGCGCCGTGCTGGTCAGCCTGCACGAGCAGTCCCCGGAGATCGCCGGCGGCGTGAACCACAGCGAGGAGTGGCGCGGCATGACGGGCGCCGAGCGCCAGGACCCCGCCAACGCCTACAGCATGATCGGCGCCGGCGACCAGGGCCTCATGTTCGGGTACGCCACCGACGAGACCCCGGAACTGATGCCGCTGCCCATCAGCCTCGCGCACAAGATCACCCGCAAACTCGCCGAACTGCGCAAGAGCGGCGTCCTGACCTACCTGCGGCCCGACGCGAAGGCCCAGGTCACCGTCGTGCGCGACGGCGAACCCCACGAGGCCAGCTTCACGGCCGTGGACACCATCGTCATCAGCGCCCAGCACAGCGACGACGTCACCCAGGACCAGATCCGCCAGGACATGCTGGCGCACGTGATCCCCGCCGTGATCCCGGCGGAACTCCTCACGCCCGACACGAAGTACTTCATCAACCCCAGCGGCCGCTTCGTGATCGGCGGCCCCCACGGCGACACCGGCCTGACCGGCCGCAAGATCATCGTGGACACCTACGGCGGCGCCGTGCCCCACGGCGGCGGGGCCTTCTCCGGCAAGGACCCCACCAAGGTGGACCGCTCCGCGGCGTACTACGCCCGCTACATCGCCAAGAACATCGTCGCCGCCGGGCTGGCCCGCCGCGCCCTGGTGGAGGTCGCCTACGCCATCGGCCGCGCCAACCCCGTGAGCCTGCGCGTGGACACCTACGGCACCGGCACCGTCAGCGACGAGCGCCTGGCGGAACTGGTCGCCGCGCACTTCGACGCCCGCCCGCAGGCGATCATCGCGCAGCTGGACCTGCAGCGCCCCATCTACGCCCAGACCGCCGCGTACGGCCACTTCGGCCGCCCGGAATTCCCCTGGGAGCAGACCGACCGCGCCCAGACCCTGAAAACCGCCGCCGCGAAGTAACCAGGTCCCAAGGAAACGGGGACGCCGCCCACGAGCGCGCGTCCCCGTTTCCTGCTTTACAGCGTAGTTGGGCTTTCCAGGTCGGCCGGCAGGGCGCCGCCCAGCGCCACCCAGGCACTCAGCAGGTCGTCCGGGGCGGGCGCGTGCAGATGCAGCAGCTCGCCCGTCCCGGGGTGCGGCAGCGTCAGGAACTGCGCGTGCAGCGCCTGCCGGGGCATCACCTCCGACGCCCGGCCGTACACCGTGTCCCCCAGGATCGGGCTGCCCAGGTGCGCCAGATGCACCCGGATCTGGTGGGTGCGCCCGGTGCGTGGCTGCGCCCGCACCAGCGCCAGCGTCCGCCCGTGCCCGTCCGGGTGCGCGGCCAGTGGCGTGAACAGCGTCTGCGCCTCGCGGGGGTTCGCGCCGCCCACCGTCATCCGCTGCCGCTGCACCGGGTGCCGGCCGATGGGCACGTCCACCTGCGCGGGCCGCTCGGCCTTCCACGCCCCGGCCGCGACCGCGAGGTACACCTTGCGCGTCTCCCGGTCCTTGAACGCCGCCGCCAGCCGCGCGTGCGCCTCCACCGTCTTCGCCACCACGATCACGCCGCTGGTGTCCTTGTCCAGCCGGTGCACGATGCCCGGCCGGAATCCCGCCTCGGAATCGAAATCCGGCTGTTCGGGCAGCGGCACGCGGCCCAGCAGGGCGTTCACCAGCGTGCCCGTCACCACGCCCGGCGCCGGGTGCGTCACCATGCCCGGCGGCTTGTTCACGGCGATCAGCCAGTCGTCCTCGTAGAGCACGTCCAGCGGGATGTCCTCGGCCTCCACGCTCGCGCCGGGCGGCGGGGGCGGCGTGACGCTCAGCGCCTCCCCGCCGCGCAGCTTCAGGCTGGGTTTGGTGACGCTCACGCCGGCCACCTGCACCGCCCCCGCCTCGATCCAGAGGGCCACCTGGGACCGGCTCGCGCCCACCAGCGCCGACACGACCGCGTCCAGGCGGCCCGGCGTGGCGGTCAGGAGTAGAGGGGAAACGTCCGGCACGCGTGCCAGTGTATACGGCCGCCCCTCAGGGCAGGCGTTCCGGCGCTCGGGTCGTGATGGCGCGGCCCACCGTCAGCGTCTCCTGCAACTCGCCCTCAAGCTCGGCGTACGCCGCGTCCGGCTCGGCGCCCAGGGCGTCCAGCATCTTGCTGAAGAAACACCGCGCGCTCGCCGCGGCCGCCACGTCGAAGATCTCGGTGTCCGTCAGGCCCAGGTCGCGCAGGCCCGCGACGTCCTGCGCCGTGACGGACGCAGCGTCCCGCGCGACCTGCTCGGCGAACGCCATGACCGCCCGGTCCAGCGGGTCCAGGCTGGCCGTCCGGAAATCCCCGGCGATCCGCGCCAGCGCCTCCGGGGCGTAGAAGCGGTCCCGCAGCACCTTCCCGTGCGCCAGCGAACAGTACGAACTGCCCAGCGCCCGCGCCGCCGCCAGCGTCACCAGCTCGTACCGCCGGGCGTCCATGTTCCCGCGCACGCCGTCCAGCAGGCCCGCCCAGGCCGCATACACCTCCGGGCGCAGGCTGAACACCTTCACGTAATTGGGCACGTACCCCAGGGTGGCCTGCTGGCGCCCGTACAGCTTGCGCACCTCACCCTCCGCGCTCTGGACCGGCACCGTACCGATGAAAGACATGCATGTCCTCCTCTCAGGCGAGCGGGCGGGCCGCTCAGCCCCCCTCTGCGGGCAGTATACGCAGCGCCCCCCGCCCGCCGGCCCGCCGCCGCGCCGCTGATCGCCCAGAATGAGGCGCACCATGACCGGCGAGCTCCTGCGTTTCTTCCCGCGCCTGAACCCCAGCGCGAACAGCGTGCTGCTGCTCGGCCCGCGGCCCATCCTGGTGGACACCGGCTTCGGCAGCGGCGTGGCCGACCTGGAACAGTGGCTGCACGCCCAGGGCACCCCCCCGCACACCCTGAGCCTGATCGTGAACACCCACCACCACAGTGACCACGTCGGCGGCAACCACCACCTCCAGCAGCAGTACGGCCTGCCGGTCGCCGCGCACCCCTGGGAAGCGCACCCCGTGAACCACCGCCACCCGGAAGCGTGCGGGGCCCGCTGGCTGAACCAGCCCGTCCAGGCCTACCGCGTGCAGACCCTGCTGCACGCCGGCGACACGCTGGACACCGGGCACGCCGGCTGGCAGGTGCTGCACACCCCGGGCCACTCGCCCGGCCATCTCAGCCTGCACCACCCGGACAGCGGCACCCTGATCGCCGGGGACGCCGCCCTGGCCGGCGACGTCGGCTGGGTGAACCTGTACCGCGACGGCCTGCAGGCCCTGGAACAGAGCATCGAGACGACCGGGCGCCTCGCCGCCCTGAACCTGCGCGTCATCTACCCTGGCCACGGGGAGCCGATCACCGACCCGGCCCGCACACTGGCCGCCGCCCACGCCCGACTCACCCGCTGGCGGGCCGAACCGGAGAAGGTCGCCTGGCACGGCTGCAAACGCATCCTCACCTTCGCCCTGATGTACCGCGGCGGCCTGACCGCACCGGAACTGGACGCCTACTTCCAGGACAGCCCCTGGTTCCACGAGTTCGCCCGGCACGCCTTCGGCCTGAGTCCCGACGCCTTCCGCACGGCGCTGATTCAGGAACTGCTGCGCGCCGGAGCGGCCGCCTGGGTGGACGGCCGCCTCACCGCCCTCGGCCCGCACGCGGTGCCGGCCCCCGGCTGGCTCACCGGCGCCGCCCGGCCCCAGGACTGGACTCAGCCCTGAAGCGCCGCGCCGGCCGTGATCACACAGTGGTGTCCGAGCAGGTGAAAGCGGCCGCCATGCAGGAAGAAGGACGCGCCCAGGCCCGACGCCACCCGGGAATGGAACCCCCACCATTCCGGGCCGCTGTTCCCAACCTGGCCTCTCCGCACGAGCCCGCCCTTTGAGGCCAGCCAGTGCAGAATCTCCGTCCAGCCGCTCACCGCCTGCTGAATGGCCTCCAGCTGGCCCCGCAACGCCACGACCGTGAACTTCCGGGCTTCAGGCGAGCCGGGCCGCACGGCCTACCGCAGCCAGTCCTCGCCGACGTCCTGGGCGCTCTGGCCGTTCAGGTCGTCCACCTCGTCCTTGCGGGTGGCCCAGGCGGGGAAGGGGTAGTTCACGAGCACGGGGTTGGGCACGTCGGGCTGGGAGACGAGCATGGTGCCGGGTTGCAGGATGCCGGCGCGGCCCCGGAAGCTCTGCGGCAGGAAGCGGTACTCGGGCCGCTCGGCTTCCGCGAGGTCCAGGCGCCCCACCACGCGGATGGCGGCGTTGCTGACGATGCGGCGTTCGACCTCGCTGGCGGTCTGCTGCGCGCCGATCAGGATGATGCCCAAGCTGCGGCCGCGTTCGGCGATGTCCAGGAGCACGTCCTTGATGGGGCTGTCGCCCTCGCGCGGGGCGTACTTGTTCAGTTCGTCCAGCACCACGAACACGGTGTCCTGCCGGCCGTACTTCTCCTTGTGTTCGAACAGGTCGCGCAGCAGCACGCCCACCACGAAACTCTGCGCGTGGGCGCCGAGCTTGTGGATGTCCACCACGCTGGTCTGCACGCCGCGGCGCAGCAGGTCCGGGCGGTAGCGTTCGGCCTGCGGGGCGGTCAGGTCACCGCGCACCAGGGGCGTAAGGTGCTTCTGCACGCCGCGCAGCCGCCGCACGAAGGCCCGCAGGGTGCCCTGGTTCTGCTTCAGGACCCATTTCGGGTCGCCCTCGCCGTCGTTCTGGTCCAGCAGCTTGAATTCCAGGTAGCTGATCAGCTGGGAGAAGGTCGTCAGGCGCGTCCTGCCCATCTCGTCGAAGCGGACGTCCTCCTCGATCAGCACGTCCGTGTCGGGGGTCCAGTCGTCCACGGTGAGGTACGGGGTGGTGTCCCCGGCGCTCAGGCGGGCGAGCTTCTCCTCGATGTTTCCGATCACGAAGCCCAGGTTCAGGCTGGCGGAGGCGTCGCTGAACACGTACGGCAGCATGCGCTTGGCCGCGAATTCCCGCAGCGTGAACACGAAGGGCGTCACGCCCTCGGCGCGCTGCTCCACGTCCGGCACGATGGCCTCCCCACTGCCTCCTTTCGGCGGCGCGAGGAACTGCACGTCCCGGAAGGGCGTCACCGGCAGGTTCAGGCGCGGGTAGCGGCCCTGTGACCAGCCCTTGCGGGTTTCCACGGTGCCCTCCTTGTCCGTGACCTTGCGGTTGGGCTGGTCCAGGAACAGCAGGTCCTCGCCCTTCACGTTGAAGATCAGCGCGCGCGTGTTGTGCCCCTCGCCGCGGCGCTCCAGCACGCCGCCCCGGAAGATGCTGTGCAGCAGGAACAGCGCGTAGCTGGTCTTGGTCGCCACGCCGGAAATCCCGCTGATGTTGATGTGCCCGCCCTGCTCGCCGTTCACGAACTGGTAGTTGATCGGCAGGACCTGCCCGTCGGCCAGCAGGCCGCCCGCGAACGAGAAGTCCATCTTGTCCGCGCTCAGGGCCAGCTTCAGACTGTCGCCGGTCGCGTGCCGCACGCGGTCCCCGGGCTGCGGGGGAATGAAGTCCTCGGGGTCCACGCGCGTGACCAGCACCCGCGCGGCGTAGCTCACGCTGGCCGGCAGCAGGCCCGCCACGACGTCCTGCACGTCACTGTCGAAACTCACGCCCTCGTGCCGGGTGCGGACGTGGTCCACGATGCCGTAGAAGTGCACGCGGCTCCCGTCCGGTTTGCGGGTCTCCACGGCGACCAGGTCGTCCATCTGCACGCTCGCGCCACTCAGGACCGCGAACCAGAAACTGACCGGGGTGGCGTCCTCGGTGCCCAGCACCATGCCGATCTCGGCGCCCGCGGCGCTCACGCCACGACCTCCCGGCCGTACGTCTGCGCGATGTGCGCCCGGATGCGCCGCGTGACCAGCTCGGCGCTGCCCATGCTGCGGGTCATGGCGTGCTCCAGCGCGGCGGTGGGAATCAGGTTCTGCGGCGCGCGGGGGTCCTTGTGGGCCGCGCTGCCCAGGCGCATCAGCAGCGTGCCGCTGAGGTTCGCGACCTGCCGCACGATGGGCGGGAGGAAGTCCGGTTCGTCCGGCGCATACATCTCCAGGCGCATCACGCCGCTCATGGGATGCTGGTAGAACGTCGCCTCACACAGCCGCACGTACCAGATGAAGCGCGTCACCCGGCCGTTCGCGTACCGCATGTGCAGGATCGGGGTGCGCTCGCCGGGCTTGAGGTCGGTGAGCAGGTGCGCCCGGTCCGGCGGGAGGTACATGGTCTGGATGGTCTTCACACACCCCACCACCGCGCCACCCAGGTTCTTGCTGCGCAGCGTGCCGTCCTGAATGGTCAGGGCGGTCAGCCACTCGCGGTCGTCCTGCTCATCCTGAGGCACCGCCGACGCGTACCCGTGAGAGAGCTGCTGCTCGGCGTCCAGCATCAGGCCCTGCAGGGTGCTCAGCGCCGCCAGCTGGTCCTCGCCCAGAGTGGGCGTCGGGTGGTACGTGAGCATGCCGGTGTGCGGGTCGCGCGGTGAGAGGGTGGCCGGGTCGAGCCGCAGCCCGGGCGCGTGCGCCAGGATCCGCGAGGCCCGCACGTCCCGCAGCTGCGCCTGCCGGGTGCCGTGCGGGCAGAGTTCCACCGCGCCCACCACGAACGCCCCGAAGCCCCCCATGCCCGCCGCGCCGTGGTCGTCCTCCACGAACACCCGGGATTCCATGCGGCGCTTGCCGTCCACCACGTACACGGTCCGCAGCCGCTCGGGGATGGCGCGCTGCGGCATGGCCGCCCAGCGGGTCGTTTCGATGTCGATCAGGTCGCCCTCGAAGGGCGTCAGTGCAAGTTGTCCGCCCTCGATGTCCACGGGCCAGGGGTCCAGACGGATTCTCATTGCCGGCATTCTACGCGCTGAACAGAACGGAGCCGGACCGCACACGGGTCAGGCCAGCACGCCGGACCCCCCAGGTCTTACCGGACGGCGGCCACCTCGCCGCTCACGCGGACGTACACCGCCTGCCCCGGCTCGGCCCGCAGGGGGGCGCTGCTGAGCAGCAGCAGGTCCTGCCCGCCCGCGCTCAGGACGTACAGCGTGTCGCGGCCCTGGAATTCGCGGGCGGTGACGGTGGCGGGCACGCCCTGGTCGGCGTCCGTGAAGCTCAGCTGCTCGGGCCGCACACTCACGGTCACCGGTCCCGTCTGCTCGCGGCGCAGCGTCAGGCGGCCCAGCAGGGTGTCCGCGTACGCGCCCTGCGCCGCGCCGGAGATCAGGTTGCTGCGCCCGATGAAGTTCGCCACGAACGCCGTGCGCGGCGCGTGGTACAGCTCGGCGGGCGGCCCGACCTGCTCCACCTGCCCGCCCCGCATGACGGCCACCCGGTCGCTGAAGGCGAGCGCTTCCTCCTGGTCGTGCGTGACCAGGATGGCGCTGGTGCCGGCGCGGTGCAGGATGTTCCGGACCTCCTGGCGCGTGGCGTGGCGCAGTCCGGCGTCCAGGTTGCTGAAGGGTTCGTCCAGCAGCAGCAGGGCCGGGCGGGGCGCCAGCGCGCGGGCCAGAGCCACGCGCTGCTGCTGCCCGCCGGACAGCTGGTGCGGCCGGCGGGACTCGAACACCGTGAGCCCCACCAGGGCCAGCGTCTCGCGGGCGCGGGCCAGCCTCTCGGCGCGGGGCAGGTGAGTCAGGCCGAACAGCACGTTGCCCAGCACGGTCAGGTGCGGGAACAGCGCGTAATCCTGGAACACCAGTCCCACGCCGCGCTTCTCCGGGGGCAGGAAGGGCCGGGTGACCTCCCGGCCGGCAATCACGATCTGGCCGCTGTCCGGGCGGTCCAGGCCGGCGATCAGGCGCAGCGTGGTGGTCTTGCCGCACCCGCTGGGGCCCAGCAGGGTGAGCAGCTCCCCGGCGTGCAGGGTGAGGTTCAGGCCGTCCAGGGCGGCGGGCCCGCCCGGCACGAAGCGGCGCGTGACGTCCGCCAGGACCAGCGGGGCGGGGGAGGGGAGGTGGGTCATTGCGGGGTCTCCGGGGTGGTTTCGCGGCGCAGGACCAGCAGGGTCAGGGCCGTGCCGGCCGCGATCAGGGCCAGGGCGTAGGGGGCGGCGCTGGCGTACTGCGCCTCCTCGGTGTACGTCCAGATGTTGCGGGCCAGCGTGTCGAAGCCCGGGGGGGCCAGCAGCAGGGTCAGTGGCAGTTCCTTCAGGACGCTCAGGAACACGAAGGCCGCGCCGGTGATGAGCCCCGGGCGCAGCAGGGGCAGGGTCACGCGGCGCAGCGCCCCCATGGGCGAGAGGCCCAGCGTGCGGGCCGCCTCCTCCAGGCGGGGCGTGGCGGTCTGGAAGCCGCTGCGGATGGGCCCGATGGCCTCGGCGACGAAGTGCAGGGTGTAGGCCAGGAGCAGCAGCGCGAAGGTCTGGTACAGGCCCGGCACGGCGCCCAGCGTGAAGAACACCAGCGCCAGCGCGAACGCCAGGGGCGGCGTGGCGTAGCCCAGGTACGCGGCCCGTTCGGTCAGCTGCGCCCAGCGGCCCCCGTGGCGACTGCCGATGTAAGCCAGCGGCACGGCCAGCAGCGTGGTGGTCACCGAGGCCGCCGCACCCGCCGTGATCGCCGTGACCGCCGCATCCTTCAGGTCGGCCAGGGCGTAGGGACTGACCTCCATGCGCAGCCAGTGCAGGATCGTGACCAGCGGGATGACCAGGGCGGCCACCGCCACGCCCGTGGTGAGGGCCGCGGCCGGCCACTTCCAGGCGCCCAGGCGCACGCGGGGCAGCACGCGCGCCGTGCTGGGGGACACGCGGGACAGGCTCAGGCCGCGCATGAGCCGCGCCTCGGCCCACAGGGTCAGCGCGGTCAGCAGCAGCAGCAGCAGCGCCAGCCACGCCGAGTACACCCGGTCGTACGCGGCGGTGTACTGCTGGTAGATGGCGGCGCTGAAGGTGGGGTAGCGCATCAGGGACACCACGCTGAATTCCCCCAGCACGTGCAGCGCGACCAGCAGTGACCCGGACAGCCACGCAGGCCGCAGGTACGGCAGCGTGACCTCCCGGAAGGTCTGCCACGGCGTGCGGCCCAGCAGCCGCGCCGCTTCCTCCAGCGCCGGGTCCTGGAGGCGCAGGGCAGCGTGCAGGTTCAGGAACAGGTACGGGAAGGTGAACAGCGTCAGCACGCCCAGCGCGCCCGCGAAGCCGTTGGGGGTGGGGAAGGGGAGGCCCAGCAGGCGGTCCAGGGCGCCACCCGGACCGGTGGCGGCGATCAGGGCGTACGCGCCCACGTACCCGGGCAGCGCCAGCGGCAGCACCCCGGTGAGCAGCAGCAGCCCGCGGGGCCGGAAGTCGGTGCGGGCGGTCAGGAACGCCAGCGGCAGCGCCAGGGCGGTGGTCGTGCCCAGCACGCTGGCCGTGAGCAGGACCGTGTTCAGCGCGAGTTCCAGGTTGCGGGCCCGGAACACGATCTCGCCCAGGGTGGCGGGGTCGGCGCCCAGGGCGCGCACCACCAGGTAGATCAGCGGCAGACCCACACCCAGGATGGTCAGGACAGCCGGGATCAGCAGCGGGGTCGGCGGGCGGCGCATCAAGTTCATCAGGTTACCAGAGGGACTCAGCGGAGCTTCCTTTGAGGGCAGGGGAAACGCCCTGCCGGCGGTCAGGCAGGGCGTGCGACAGGCGCGGGGCTTACAGCAGGCCCACGTCGCGCAGCAGCTTCTGCGCCTTTTCGATGTTCTTGGGCAGCACGATGGGGTCCACCTTGGGGCTGCGCTTGACCACGTCGGCGTAGGGCAGCATGGTGGTGGGCTGCAGGATGTTCCCGATCACGGGGTACTCGAAGTTCACGCTGAGGAAGAAGGTCTGCGCGTCCTTGGCGACCAGGGCCTGCAGGAAGCGGCTGGCGGCGCTGACGTTCTTGCTGGTTTTCAGGATGGCGGCGCCGGTGGCGTTGCCGAGGTTCCCGGTGTCGCCCGCCTTGAAGAAGTAGGTGTCGATGGGGTAGCTCAGGCGGTTCACGCGCTGGATGTAGTAGTGGTTGGTCAGGGCCACGTCGATCTCTCCGGCGCGCATGGCTTCGAGCATGCCCACGTTGCTGGTCTTGTAGTCCTTGGGCTGCAGGGCCTTCATGCCTTCGAGCCACTGCTTGGTGGTGGCCTCGCCATGGCGGGCGATCATGGCGGCCAGGAAGTCCTGGAAGCTGGGGTAGCTGACGGTCCAGCCGATGCGGCCTTTCAGGCTGGTCATCTTGGGCAGGTCCAGGATGCTGTCGGGCAGGTCGCCGGGTTTGATCTTGCTGGTGTTGTAGGCCAGCACGCGGAAGCGTACGGTGGTGGGCACCCAGTCCTTGCTGGCGGGCACGTAGTCGTCGCTGACGCCGCGGTACTGGGCGGCGCCCAGCTTGCGGAAGAGTCCCTCGCTGCTCAGTTCGCCCAGCGCGCCCACGCTGTTGCCCCAGAACACGTCGGCGGGGCTGCGGCTGCCTTCCTCGCGCAGCGCGGCGACCAGCTGGGCGTCGGTGCCGTAGCGGACGTTGACCTTGATGCCGGTCTGGCGCTCGAACTGCTGCACGACGGGGTCCACGAAGGTCTTGGCGCGGCCGGTGTACACGGTGAGGGTCTGGGCGAGGCTGCTGCCGGACACGGCCAGGGCGAGGGTCAGGACGAGGGAGGGTTTCACGAGACGTAATCCTAAGTAACCCACTCGGATTAGTCAACAGAATGTGATGCCCGTCCAGATTCACCGGCCAAAAGCACAACCCTGTCCCGCGAAGGACAGGGTTCAGAGCCTGGGAGTGAACAGGCGCTCAGTCGCGGCCCGCACCCGCCAGGTCACGCAGCCCGGCCTCGTCCGTCAACGTCAGGCAGCGGTAGGCCGGCATGACCAGCCCGTCGTCCCGCATCTCCCCGATCAGCTTGCTCACGCTCTCGCGCGTCGCCCCGGTGCCCTCGGCGATCAGTTCGTGCGTCACGCGAACAAACCGCAGCCCGTCCGCGTGACGAGAGCCGAGACTGGTTTCCGCCAGCGTCAGCAGGTAGCGCGCGATCCGCCCGCGCAGGTCGCCGTCCTGCAGGTGAATACCGTCGGCCATCAGCCGCTCGACCTGCACCGCCAGGCTCCGCGCGACCTCCATCACCTCCGGCGCCCCCAGGTGCTGCGGGTGAATGGCCCGCACCGCCGCGTCGGACAGGGCCGTGACCTGATACAGGCGCCGGCCGGTGCTGAGGGCCTCCTCGCCGAACAGGTCCCCGGGCAGGATGTGCCGCACGGTCAGGGTCCGCCCCTGCGACGTGAGACTCACCGCGCGCAGCAGCCCCGCGTCCAGGCGGTACAGGTTCGGTGCGTTATCGCCGCCGTAATACAGGGTCTCCCCGCCGCGCAGCGAGCGGGACAGTGGATCGGCCAGGGTGGCCACGGTCATGGGGGTGGACTGGGTCAGGGTCATGATTCACTCCAGAAATGGGGCGAAAAGGGGCACAGCAGCGGGCGCGCAGCGCAGTTCACAGGCGCATTCGTAGCCGCACACACCGCCTCGGCGTTCAGGGGCCGGGCAGGGGCGGACCGAATGAAATCAATTTACAAAGTAAAGCGGTCACTGACCCATCAACATAAGGAACGCTCAACGGTCGTGAGAGGTCTCACCACCCTGTCCTGACTCAGCCCCCCGTCAAAACGTCAAGGCCGTCCAGCACCACACTCGCATGAGCCTCCACGGTCAGCGCATGGTCGCGGTTGTACCCCCCGGCCATCATGGTCACCACCGGCACCCCCGCCCCCGCCGCCCAGCGGAACACCCGCCGGTTGCGCTCCCGCACGCCGTCCAGACTCAGCGCAAACCGCCCGAACCGGTCCCCGGCCAGCACGTCCACACCCGCCAGGTACAGCAGCAGCTCCGGCCGGAACGCCCCCAGCGCCGGCACCACCTGCGCCTCCAGCACCGCCAGGTACTCCGCGTCCGTCACGCCGTCCCCCAGCCCCACATCCAGCGAACTGCGCTCCTTCCGGAACGGGTAATTCCGCTCCCCGTGCACGCTGATCGTCAACGCCCGGCTCTCCCCGGCCAGCAGGGCCGCCGTGCCGTTCCCCTGATGCACGTCCAGGTCAAGCACCGCCACCCGCCCCACCCGCCCCTCCGAGAGTGCCACGTGCGACAGGATCGCCGCGTCGTTCAGCAGACAGAACCCCTCCGCCCGGTCCCGGAAGGCGTGATGCGTCCCGCCCGCCAGACACGCCCCCCAGCCCACCTCCAGCGCGTCCCCCAGCGCCGCCAGACTCCCCCCGGCGGCCCGGCGCGCCCGCTCCACCACGCCCTCCGACCACGGCAGCCCGAACGCCCGCTCCTGCGCCGCCGTCACCTCCCCCCGCCGCCACGCCCGCAACCAGTGCGGGTCATGCACCTGCCCCGCCACCCCCCACGGCAACGCCGGCGTGGACAGCACCGGCAACAGCCCCGCCAGCCGGTCCCGCACGCCCCGGTACTTGTAGTACGGAAAGCGGTGCCCCTCCGGCAGGGGAAACTCGAACTCGGCCGGCGAGTACGCCCGGAACGGATGGGAGAAGTCGGCCGTCACCCCGCCAGTCTGCCCCACCCGGCCGCGCCGTCCGGTACGCTGTCCCACACCCGCACCCCCCGGAGGCCCCATGACCCACCCCGCCCCCGCCACCCCCGAACCCATCCACGACGACCTCCGGCCCCTGTGGCCCGACCTGCTCGCCGGTCACCCGAAAGCCGTGCACGAGGCCCGCAAACTCAGCCGCAAGGTCAGCGCCGAACTCGCTCTGACCAGCGGCACCCGACGGGAACGCCGCGCCTGGAGGGACCTGCGCCGCGCCCTGGCCCCCCTGCGCGACCACGACATCACCGGCGACCACCTCCTCACCGCCCTCACCCGAGCCGGCACCCCCCAGCCCGAACTGGCCGCCTTCAGGCAGGACTGGGCCCGGCGCCGCGCCGCCCTGCACGCCCACCTCACCCTCCCCGACCCGCCCGGCCCCGCCCCGAAAGCCGGCGGCACCCGCAAGGCCGCGCGCAAGACCCTGGCCCGCCACGCCACCCACCTGATCCGCGAAGCCCATATCGTCCTGAACAGCCGCGACGCCGAGGCGTGGCACGACTGGCGCAAGGAACTCAAGACGTACCGCTACACACTGGACACCCTGATCCCCACCCCGAAGGTCCTGAAGGCCACCCTGGACGCCCTGGGCCGCATGCAGGACGCCGAGGTCGTGCTGGATCTCCTGGGCCGCCCCGAGTGGACGCACCCGGGCACCGCCAGCCTGCAACGCCGCGAACACCGCGCCCGCACCCGCGCCCAGACCCGGGTGCGCGAACTCTGGCCGGACCTGAGGGCCCTGCTTGAAGCGCACGCCGAAGGCCAGGGCCTCAAGGCAAAAAAGACCTGAGGCCCGGCCAGAAGCTTCTGCTTTCCGGCGGAGTCCAGGCGAGCTGTCCGGTCATGACTGTATTTCTCTCAACAGCAGGAAATACGCCTTGATGCTTCCTACGGCAAGTTCAGAAGTCTCGTAGTCGCCGCCCGCAGGGACGGCTGGGATCAGGCAATAGCACTGCTCCACGTTGATTCTTCTGCCTCTGGTCCACATGGCTTGATGCCGTTCGTACATGACCTCATCGTCCGTGGCACTTCTGCGAGACAGATTCATCACTGTGGTCTCGAAGTCCACAGACGTGGCACTCAGGCTGAAGTCATTCGCGGAGCCCTGGTGGCAGACACCATCGGTCGAGACGAAGTACACCTCATCGAACGAGTTCCGGGCGAATGGAATGAGATCCGGCCGGCCAAACAGAACAGGCAGCCATCCGAACCGAGTGGGATTCAGTAGCCAAATGAAGCCGTCTTTGCGCCGGCCAAACCCAACCTCCTTCCAGAATTCCCGTGCAAATTCCGGGAAGGCATGGAGATCGGGGTTCTCCCCAGGGTCATCTTGAATCGGCCCGAAGCGCCGTCTGAAGTAAGAGTGCCTAACAAAACCGTTGGTGCTGCTTGAACGTGATGAGGCAGCAGGCCAACTGCGTGAACGCCAGGTGGATGTCCGCCCGCACCTCGTACCGCACCCGAAGCCGACGGAAGCGGCTGAACCATGCCAGTGTCCGCTCCACCACCCAGCGGTGCCGTCCCAACCGCTCACTCGACTCTCGACCCCGGCGTGCAATTCGCACTTTGATCCCACGTTTGTGGCATGCCCGGCGGCACCGGGGAATGTCGTACGCCTTGTCCGCATGAAGCCTCTCTGGGCGGGTGCGAGGATGCCCACGCCGCCCATTGTGGATGGGCGGCACCGCGTCCAGCAGCGCTTCGAACAGCATGCTGTCATGCCGATTCGCTGGCGAGATCAGCACCGCCAGCGGCGTCCCGCGGCCATCGACGATCACATGACGTTTGCTGCCTGGCCGGCCGCGATCCGTGGGGTTCGGGCCGGTCTGGGCCCCCCCCGGGCGGCGGGGATGCTCGTGCTGTCCACACACGCCCGTGACCAGTCGAGGTGATCCGCCTGCGCCATCCGGTCAAGGAGCACCTGGTGCAGGCGGGTGAAGACACCCGCCGCGTGCCAGTCCCGCAGCCGTCGCCAGCAGGTCATGCCGCTGCCATACCCGAGCTCACGGGGGAGGTGTTCCCAGCCGATGCCGGTCTTGAGCAAGTAGAGGATGCCTTCCAGTGCGGCTCGGTCAGGCACCCGGGGTCGGCCGCCTCTGGGTCTGGGTGTTTCGGGTGGGAGCAGTGGCTGAATCAGCTGCCACAACTCGTCGCTGACCAGGGAGGTGGCCATGCCTCACCTTGCGCCCCCAACCTGAGGTTTTGATAGGCGCTCTAAGTCCCTAGGTTTTCGCGACTCATGGTAGTCACCTCACGTTAGCGGACAGAGATCTTCTGCCGGTGGCT
The DNA here is from genome assembly GCF_003444775.1 of Deinococcus ficus. NCBI lineage: Bacteria > Thermotogati > Deinococcota > Deinococci > Deinococcales > Deinococcaceae > Deinococcus > Deinococcus ficus. Next base: position 1,016,837 of record NZ_CP021081.1, read on the forward strand.
CGTCGGTCTGAACTCCTCAAGAAAAAGCTCGATCGCCTTTTCAACGCGGTCCACGATTGTTCCCTCATTCCAGGCACGGCGGGCTGATGCTGGGTCGGGAGCACGCACAGGTGCCGCCTCCCGCTGACGCAGAACACCTGCCTTGAGTGGCGCGAATCGCTAGACTCACTTTGCCGTAATTTGACGTTCACCAACATCCGGTGTGGGCCACACACGCTCCGTTCCCAGGATCAGGCGCGCGAGCCGACATGACAGTGTTGTGCAGCCGTGATGGAGGACTCCCTAATACACCACGTCATGGCTTTAATGTTCGGAACTCTCCATATCCGGACATGGGTCGTCGAGGAATTCGCCCAGGTCTTCACCACCGACGTAGGTGAAGGTGCCGTCGAAGTTGGTGTAGTAGGAGGACACGATTTTTAGCTCCCCACCTTCTTTCCGGAAGTGGATCAGTTCAAATTTGTCCTGGTTGCCTTTGTAGGCCGACCCCAGGACGCACTGGAAGGTTGGTCCATCGACTGCTTTGACGCAAAAAATCTTTCGCGACTGCTTGGTGGAGATCAGTTGTGCAAATTCGGCGACATCGAAGTCCGGTGTGTCGCCCGGCCGACTCAGAGCGGAGCCCAGACCGTCAGCGAAGTATTTCTGCTCGAACCTGGCGATGGCCTCTTCAGCTGCCGTGATGGTGGCCACGCCGTGAACGGTCCTCCAGGTCTCGTACTCGTCGCGGACGTAATTGTCGATGAACCTTTCTGCTTCCTGAATCATGCTTTTGGGTGCCTGCCTGCATAGAGTTGATCGTGATCATGCTTTCTGCGTCATTGTTGATCTCTGGACTATTGAGTATGAATGTTGCACTGTGACTTTCAAGAGGCGTCTGCGAATTTCCGAGAAGCTGGATAGTTGCTGCGGTAACGCAGCCGAAAATAAACTTGGAGGCATCAGCTGGACAGTTTCTGCGGATTCAGTGACAGCGAAACGCCGTTAAATATTTGAAGGAGAGTCGGACGTCAACGAGTGGCCTGGGCCAGAACTTCTAGGTACTCGCGGATCTTGCCGACATAGACTTCCGAATCCTGGAAGGTCCCCCCAAGAGGCATTGCAGGCTTAAGGCAATAGCATGTGTCGTACTCGGTTTTCAGTCCGGCTTTGGCATACTTCTTATGTAGCCTGAGGAGCTCTTCGTCATCGGTAAATTCCTTCTCCCCCAGGAAACTGATGGCTGAGAGCACGTCCTCGGCCATCAGGTCCAGTTGCCGGTTGTAGGGAAGGAATGAGTAGAGATGGCCCTGTGGGTTGGTGCAGAAGAAATTTCCGAATGAATCGTGGGCGACGGGTACCACGTCCAATTCAAACAGAGGGGCAATCCAGCCGAAGTCTGCGGGGTTGACGGTCCACAGGTATCCGTCATGGCGGTTGCATGCGCCAACTTCAGACAGGAAGGTCTGCCAATGCTCGTGAAGCCCTTTGAGGTCTTCTGCAGCAATGTCCTTTTTGTTTTTCTTGGGCTTGAAATCTTCGAGAAAGAGTTCGATGGTTTCTTTGATGCGGTTCACTGGGACCTCGGTTCCTGCGGGGAAGGATGTGGCTCAGACCTGGAGCAGAACATTCATCTTGACTTTACTGAAGTCGACCCCAGGGTAATTTATTCTGTAGGCATTTACTGCTGCGTCGATCTGACCCACTCTATGAGGCCATTGTCCGCCGATAGACTCATTCACTTTGTCTTTGCCAAGGGCAACAATATGTGATGGGTCCCCTCCGGCCACCTGATCTGGTGCGTGAAGTGCCCGCTGTTCCTTGAGCCAAGAATCCGCAGCGGCCGTTGCCTTCTTGCGGATCTCACGCTCGGTCAGGCCCGGGTGTTCTCGCCGGATGCTGTTTCTGAATTCGGCGACCAGCCGTGCCTTCTCGGCGCGGCGGCTTGCCCGTTGGGCGTGATCTCCGCTCGGGTCTCTCCCGCTGCCCAGGGTGGCGGCCCTGCTGGTGTATGCAGTTCTGCGTTGCTGCCAGACGGAGAGAGCAGTGGCGTTGATGCCCGCCTGTTGTTCCCTGAGCTGGAGTTTGAACTCGTTGGTGTACTGCGGGAAGTTGCCTGTTGTGAAGGTGATGGCCACGCGGTCCATCTTTTTCGGGCTGGCTCGTGCTTCCTGAATGCAAGTGCGGATCAGCTCCACATATCGGGCAATCTGGTTGTTGGTCGTGATGGAGTCGTGATCCAGCCGACTCCGAACATTCGGGTCGGTGGAGCGAACTGCCTTTCTCAGAAGGCCCATTCCGCGGCCCACTGTCTTGCCAGCGTCGGTGAAATAAGGCCGGATGTCCGCTGT